>CAZQGZ010000015.1:0-30649 GCA_964592935.1 uncultured Chitinophaga sp.
TATCATATCTTTTTACAAGATCCATCACCACATTATTGGTAATATCCTGCACTTCCTTGCGGGCGGGATCCATCCACCAATAACCTTCTTTCAGGTACACCACTAACTCAGGATGTTTTTTTACAATGGACTGATCGCTTATTTCTTTTCCGTCTTTATGATGTGCCCGGTAAGGATTCAGCCATACATGCAGCTCTATTCCACGGTCATGAGCTTCTTTTATCCAAAACTCCAACGGATCGTAAAATGGTTCAGGAGCTTTTCCCTGTGTGCCGGTGAGATAATAGGACCAGGGTTCCAGGTCACTTTTATATAAGGCATCTGCCTGCGGACGTACCTGTAATATAACTGCATTGAAATGATGGTCTTTCAAAAAATCAAGCAAGGCAATAGCTTCCCGTTGTTGTGTTTCCACCGGCAGACCGGGTTTGCCGGGCCAGTTGATATTGGCAACCGTGGCCACCCAGGCGGCGCGGAACTCTTTCATTACATAAGGAGATGAAGGTCCGGGTTGTTCTGTTGTTATTTGTTTTGCAGTTGAACAGGAATACAAAAACAAAGCAAAACAAACAAAATGGGCTGTTGATGATAATTTATAAGTCATGATTATCTTATTTTTATCAAAGAAGCAAATTAAAGGTAGAGTAAAATCTGGCAGGCAAGACGGATCCTGGTTGCCCGTTAGTAAATAAGTTGAAGAGGATCTTTGAAACCATCCCGACATGTAAAGTCGGGATGGTTTTTTTTGTATAAAGAAAGACTCAAGATTCAAGTTTTCATGAACGTAATGAACTTGAGTCTTGATTATTGAGCGTTGACATTTTGAGTCTTTACCTGGGGCAAAAACCAAAAGACTCAAGAATCAATAAACAAGATTCCCCGCCTGACCGAATCAGTCGGGCAGGAATATTCAAGTTTTCATAAACGGGAAGAAGCTGTTGTGACTCTCAACAGGGTTGTTTAATTTTAAACAAATATGTCATCCTGTACAGAACAACCGACTTTCTTTTCGTTGAAACCGATCACTGGTCTCCTGTTATCTCCGGATTCGGATTACAACACAATCCGGGAATCTGCCATATCCCTTAAAAATTTATTTTGTGAAACAATAGGGTTTGATGATACGGATCCCGCCAATCTTGATCATATACTTACTGAATCCGGATTGGCCGTGGGGCCCATGTCCGCAGCTTTTTGCATCATTGATTTTATGAGAACCCGAAAATTCATTTTGGGAGCCAGGGATGCTATTCATCAAAAATTAAAAACGAATCCAGGTAAACCCGTTGTAGTATTGTATGCAGGCGCCGGGCCGTTTGCCACCTTGCTGACCCCGCTGATTACTTTATTCAGGCCGTCACAATTACAGATGGTGCTGATGGAAATTAATCCTGTATCCATCGGTTACCTGGCAAAAACCATAGAACAGTTTGGCATGAAAGAATATATCATGGATATCGTGCAGGCAGATGTTGTCACCTATTCCATTCCGCCTCATCAGCAACCGGATATCCTTGTTTCAGAAACGATGAAACCGGGATTGCAAAAAGAACCGCAGGTCAGTGTCGTTGCCCATCTTTTATCGCAATGTAATTCCGGAACTATTCTCATCCCTGAACATATACAAGTGGATGCCTGTTTGAAAGGAAACAGGGCCGGTGGCAACAACGAACTTATCCGTTTACAAACCCTGCTGGAACTGGATGCCGAAACCGCCCTGCAAATAAAAAAGAATCCGGGCGCCTTGCCTGTTATCATGGAAGGGATCACCATTACCATGAATGAGCCGCCGCCATCTTCATTTACAAAATTGATACTTGACACCCGAATCCGGATTTTCGGGAATCATTGGCTTCAGTTTAATGAATCAAGCCTGACCATTCCTCAATTTGTCATGGAAACAAATTCCATAAAGAAATTTCCTGCTTATATTTTGTTCCGCTACGAAATAAATGATAACCCGGGGTTCCGGATATCTTTGATGTAAACACGTAACTAACCGCTTTACGGAAAAAACGGGTTTATGCGGCCACGAATCACACGAATTACACGAACCCGCCTGACGGCAGGCAGGTGAATACAATTAAATACAAATATTTTGCCTACGGCAAACGAATCAGAGGCTGAACTGAGCGATGCGAAGCTTTCGTGCAATTCTATATTTGATTTATTCGTGCCATTGGTGTAATGAGTGGCAAAACCTTTCAGTCAATAAATTATCCCGGCTATTTGTATTGCGAAAAGAAAAAAAACGCTTTAGCTTGTTGAAAAAATCGGATCATCTTCGAAACAATACGCAGATGGTCTTGCATGAATAGCCTGGCTGTAAATTTCCCGCAAAATTTCCTTTATATCTTTTGTATCATCATCAGTGCAGGGATTTGCCTGTTGAAAGAAAAATTTTTTTTCAGCGGGATGAAGCGATTGAAATAATCTCGTGGCTGCAAACAGGAGCCTTGTCCTCCTGTCAACCAGGTCTTTTGTATAAATATTTTCTGCCGCCACCTGTGCCGCTGAAAGAAACTCAAAATAAATAACACGCCGCAGCGAATTTTTTTTAAGGGGCAGGGAACAATGCGCCAGCATCATGTCATGAATAAGAATATCACCTGCTTTCATGGGCACTTCAACCGCGGGCTCTTTGCGCAATTCGCAAATGGGTCTGTTGATTGTATGGCTGCCGGGTACAACACGCAAAGCGCCGTCATCTTCATCCGCATTATCAAGGTATATTCCCATGGTAAAACAATGACCGCTCCGTTCATGCACCATGTCCTGGTGCCAGTATACCGGGTGTTCATCTCCCAGGTTTTTGATGACGGCAAATTCCTGTATCTGGAAAAAATCCTTACCGCAGATCTGTTCCGCTATTTCGAGGATGGGCGGGTAACCCAGTAATTCAAGGACCGCAAGATTTCCTTTGCAGCAGATATTGTCAAGATTGGTTACATAGCTTTTCCCTTTTTTTTCAAGCACCACTTTTTCCGTGGATGCATCCGGCACCATCAACTCAACAAACAACTGTTGCAGTTTATTTAATAACGAAAGCGGCAGTATGCCCGGTATCCGTAAATAACCCTGGTTATGAAATGTGTGGAGCTGTTCCGTTGTAAGCATAAGGTTAATCTGTGTGTTTAAATCCATTCATCCCTGGTCTCCATATCAGCCGGGGCATAGTTAATATATTGTACATACCGTGGCAGCGAAGACGTATTGGGGCTGCTGCCATGCGGCAATGCCTGGTGCCAGATAATAAAATCGCCTGCCCCGGCAGCAATGGGTATGGCACCCAGCGCATGAATATTTTCATTTCTCGGATCAGCATTTGCAGGAAGGTTTTTTAACCAGTTCTCTATTTTATGATGAAAACCCGGCACCAATGTAAATGCACCCTGGTTGGATGTTGTATCACTCAAATATAAAATACCCTGCAGGCCAAAGGGTATGGGCAATTGCAAACTAACATCCCAGTGAAGACCCGGTCCCGGAAATTTCCAGGTTAATGTTTCAGGGGGATTAAACCCAACCCGGTCAGTGTTCAGCCAGATATCTTTTCTTCCCCAGAGTTGTTCATAAGCCAGCCTTATTTTTTCAGACCGCCTGTTTTTTTCCAGCAAAGGATGCTGAAAGAGCTGTACCATAATACCCTGTTTTGACGGGTGTTCATTGTACCAGGTGGCAGGATCATCTTTTTTTATACTGAGATGTTCACAGATCAGATCAACGGTTGCTTCACTATCTTCTTTTGAAATGGCATTCCTGATAATAATATAACCGTTCACGTTCCAGAAATTGATATCATCCGGTGTAAGTATTTTTGTTATTCCGGGTGAAAGAAGATCATGGACCCCAATGATCACTGAGTCATTGAAAGCATCAATTTTTTCCTGATCCAGCCGGCCGCCATTTACATCCAGCACCCATTGTTCAAATGATTCAAAATTTTCACCGGAATAAAAAACCTTTTTAATGGTTTGTTCAAGCCCCAATCCCAATGCAGCCAGCAGCGTGATATCGGTATTCCATTCTTCCTGCATTGCACCTGGTGCCAGTCTCCCGGATTTCCGGGCCTGGCATTTTTCCCAATATCGTTTCAGGTGCATGATACCCAGTCTACCGGTGACGGATGAAGGAACAAATTCCATTTTAGCGGGTTTACCCATTTTAAGGGATATGAAAATAATTTACATTTACATATTACTGTAATTTTTTTATGAATGAGCAAATGGACTTGTTCGAAAAAGCGGTTGCTTTTATCCGCAGTATCGGCATACCGGTGCATTTCGGCCCCGTCGCAACAAAAACATTTTTACCGGGCATCTGCATTAGGAACGGAGAATTAACCGTTGACCCGGAAAAACTGAAATATCCCGGCGACATCCTGCATGAAGCCGGCCATATTGCCGTGGTTCCATCAACCGAAAGAAATTCACTCAATGATGAAACGATCGTCCTGCGGGAACAACGGGATGCGGAAGAGATGATGGTGATCGCCTGGAGCTATGCAGCCTGCGTTCATTTGCAGATCGATGCAGGTTTTGTTTTTCACGATGATGGATATAAAGGAGGAGGGGGCTATATTGCTGAAAATTTCAGGAACGGAAATTATTTCGGCGTGCCGATGCTTCAATGGGTGGGTATGGCTTTGGGGAAAAAGAATGAGGAAGAGCCGGAGAAACCCGTTTATCCTGCCATGCTGCAATGGCTTCGAAATTAAATAACTTATAAAGACTACTCTATAAAACAAATTTTAATTGGAACTACATAGAACATAGTACACAATAGAAATACATACACAGTACTATGTGGTTAATAAAATTAACAGATTGTATCAGCCGGATCTTTTAAAATTTTTATTACAAACAACTATGACAACATTATGAGCCAGCAATTCCACCATATCCCTGCATTACTTAAGTCCGAAGAATTAATAACACTTGAAGTGCTTATTCAAAAAGCAAATTTTGTAGATGGTAAAGCCACAGCCAGCATGGCTGCGAAAGAAGTAAAAAATAATCAGCAGCTGGACAGTACAGCAGAAGCTATGACATCCATCCAGCAATTATTGAATCATGCCGTTCAGTCAAGTCCCTTTTTCCAGGCCGCATCCCAACCCAAGAAAGTACATCCTTTTATCATCAGTAAATACGGACCGCGGCAATTTTACGGATGGCATGTGGACAGCCCCATCATGGGTGAGCCCCCCATCCGTACCGATATGGCCATGACCATTTTTTTATGTGAACCTGGCAGCTATGAAGGCGGTGAACTGATGATACAAACTTCCGGCGGCGTGGTTGCTTTCAAACCGGCCAAGGGCGATGCCATCTTATATCCCTGCCAGTTCCTGCATTGCGTGAATGAAATTAAAAGCGGAGAACGCGTAGCGGCCGTTACCTGGATACAAAGCAATATTCAATCATCGGAACAAAGACAAATATTATTTGAACTGAACCAGGTGCATGCGACATTGAGTCAGCGGGACAGGCATTCTCCCGAAGCAAACCTGATGCTCCAGGCTTATTCTAATTTATTCAGGATGTGGGCGGATGTTTGAGGGAGGTCGTTAGTCGGGAGCCTGCCTGTCCGGTAGGCAGGTCATTAGTCAGGGATTTGCAATGCTTTCTCCATTTCATCAGCCATTTTGTTGGATACTTCCGTATTTAACCGCCGCAACTGGTAAATTATTTCAATCATTTCTTCTTTGCTGTGCTTTGGCGGGTCGGCCATTTCTGATTTCCGTTTTACAGCAGGAGATGAAAACAGATCCCGCACCCATTCATTCACCCGGCCATCAATAACCAAATGAATCCTGTCAACCTTGCTTTTGTTATGAAGCGCATGGGGTAAATTAAAATTCATGTACCAGCATTCCCCTTCTTTCAGATACATTCTTTCCTGGTCCAAAAAAAACTCCACATCTTCATTCGTTATGACGGGTATATGAAAACGCACCAGCCCTTCTTCGAAACAAAGATCCCTGTCCTTATGTTCATGTACCTGTGCCCCGGCCGCCAGTTTCAATAAGCGGACAGACAACAAAGGGCATTCAAATGTTTTTAACACCTCCTGCATACAGGGACAATCTTTTAACAGGACCGTATCCTCGTATACATCCGTTTCAACCGGGGATATATAAGCATTACCCGCATCTCCGTGAATGCTCCGTAACGGGATGGCGCTCCACTCGCCTTCATAATGTTTTACCTGGAAATGCAGTTTCCAGTATGCCTTCCCCAGCCGCAGGGTTTCTTCCTGCAATTTCTTTGCATCAAAATGGTATGGCAACTGCAGGTACTTAATCATTTTTTGTTATGATATAATTATTGATGACTAAAACATCCAGGCTGCAATGTAAAAAGAAATCGAGCGCTTCTTCCGGAGTTTCCACGATGGGCATGCCTTTTTTATTAAAGGAGGTGTTGAGCAATACGGAAATTCCGCTTTGTTTTTTCCATTCACCAAGCAGTTTATAAAAAGGTTCGTTTTTATCTTTCACGGTTTGCACCCGGCAGGAACCATCCACATGAACGATGCCGGGCATTTTGGTTTCCCATTCTTTTTTGATGCGGTCGATCAGGATCATGTACGGGCTTTCAAGCCCCAGCTCGAAATATTCATCTTTATCTTCCCACAAAACAGCCGGTGCAAAGGGCCGGAAGTCTTCTCTGAATTTTATATCAGTATTTATATGGTGCTGAATATTTTTACCCCGCGGGTCGGCCAGGATGCTTCTTCTTCCCAATGCTCTTGGCCCGAACTCACAGCCCCCCTGAAACCAGCCAACCGTTTTTCCTTCCAGCAAACAGGCTGCTGTTTTTTGTTCCAAATTTTTTTCTTCCACCCAATTTACCCCCGAACTGAATTGATGGATCGCTGATAAAACCGTACTGTCGTCATAATTTTTCCCAAAACAGGTGCTGCCATTATGTTTTATTTTCTCCTGTTGCAATACCTGCATCCATCCATAATAAGCGCAACCCAATGCAAGGCCGTTATCCCCGGCAGCCGGTTCAATGTAAAAATTCTTTATGCCCGTTTGCTCCATGATCTTTGTATTGGCCACTGCATTCAGCGCCACGCCGCCGGCATAGGATAAATTTTTATGCCTATGCAAATGCAACCGGTTTTTGAAAACATAGAGTATGGCCCTTTCAGTTTCATCCTGCACCCAGCGGGCTATATCAGCATAATATTGAAAATGTTCATTGAATGGTCTTGTTACAGCATCCGAAGGTTGGATAAAATAACGATGCATCACTTCTTCATTCACCCGGATATTCCCGTCGTTCAGTTCAAATAAATGTTCCTTATAAATATCTTTTTTTCCATAAGGCGCCAGCCCCATCAGTTTGCCCGCATCATCAAAATCGCCAAAACAATAATTGCTGGCCATACTGTACAAACCGCCGATAGAATGATTGCTGGTGGGTAAATAAACCTGTCCGGGTTTTTGCAGATAATTGATGATGGAAAAATCTTTATAAAGCGGCTTTATTTTTTTCCCGTCAAAAAAATAATAACTGTCTTTTTCCCCGTATAAACCGGGTTCGCTGTTCACATAAGAAGGAATAAAGGCCTCTTCCAGGTCATCGCACTGGTGAAAAAAACTTCCGCATCCGTCGATCACCATGACAACGCATTCATCAAACGGCGAAGTGCCGGTGGCGCTGTAAGCATGGGCGAGGTGGTGGGAGATAGTTACAAAAGGAATGGCACAATCAGCAGGGAATACCCGGTTCCCTTTATACCGGTGTTTCAATATCTCTTCTTTTTCAAAATTGGCGCATTGCACCACCAGGGAAAGATCGTCAATGCTAATGCCGGCAGCATCGAGACAATATTGCACGGTCAGTGAATCATTGCCCCCGTCATGTTTTATCCGGGTGATTCGTTCTTTTTCAATGGCAACCAGGATCTTTCCATCTTTCAATAAACAGGAGGAGCCATCATGGCTGAGGCCGGTGCCCAATACATAAACAGGTTTGCTCATTCATAAAAGGAATGGCTGCTAGGCTGTTTCCGGTAAACGGGTAAGCAGGTTGTTGAATGAAATAGATTTCCGGGATGCTGTTTTTTCATCAAATTCTATTTCAATATTACCAAGACCGAAACCATTATCAACGGCAGAATGAATGATCACTTCCGCTTTCTTCCTGTTGCGTGTGACAACCGGGAATGCTTTATGGTTGGTGGCATGGTTGCCGATGATAATATCAATATAGGACGATCTTTCTGCCAGGGTTACATCATCCAGTCCTTTTTTATTTTTAAACCCGGCCGCTGATACACAAATTACCAACTGGCAATCTTTATCCTTCTTTAAAAAAGATGACAACCTGTTCAGTTCGCTGATGGAATCGCCCGGGCCGGCCTGCATGATCCCGGCTTTTATTTTTCCCTTGTAAATGATGCGGTAGTTTTCCCCGGAAACATCACTTAGCTGTTCATCAACAAGCAACATATTATTGTTCCGTCTTTTCAGCCTTTTGATCTTCTGCCCGGCATAGTCGAGATGTTTTGGATTATTACCGGTATGAACCAATACCAGTTTATTGCCATCCCCGGTTTCAAACAATTCAAATGAAGAAGAAGCCAGTCCTTTGAAGGGTCTGAGCACCATCAGTGCGGTGGCCGTCATGCCCGTTTGCAATAAAAATTTTCTGCGGTTGGTCATTGTTTTTATTTTATATCAGCGAATAAAGAGCAAAATACATTTTTTTTATTAAAAAAAACCAATCGTGTTTTTACGAATCCTCCTGATCATTCCCGCAACTGTAAAAACAATAAGACATAAATATAATAATAAGCCAATATTCTTATCCGATTAATTTTCAAAAAAATTGGGCGGGAATTTCTTAAGAACTATCACACCTGATCACAAATAAGATAATTCTTCTAAAAATCTTTGGTAATGTGTTGAATTATTATAACTTCAGGGTTTCTTAAAATAATTACATCAATTGCAATTTTAACCTCTAAACAGTTTTTTTTATGGAAGGAACCATTGGAGAAATCCGCATGTTTGCGGGTACATTTGCTCCCCGCACCTGGGCATTTTGCAACAACCAGATCATTTCTATTTCACAAAACACAGCCTTATTTTCCATTTTAGGAACAACTTATGGTGGTAACGGACAAACAACCTTTGCCCTGCCCGATTTCCGTGGAAGGGTGGCGGTAGGAACAGGCACAGGACCCGGGTTGGCCAATATACAACTTGGCCAGATAGCAGGCACTCCAACTGTTACACTGCTTTCTACAAATATGCCGGCACATAACCATGCTGTTACAGGTACGGTTACTATGGTGGCCAATAGCGGTACGGACGGTCAAACGGATGATCCAAACGGACGTCGTCTTTCCGGTGCCAGCATATACACTAATATGACCAACGAACCTGCTGTCATGGCCCCGCTGCAAACTAACCTTACAACAGGTCAAAACGGGGGCAGCCAGCCATTCAGCATTATGCCGCCCTACCTGGGTATGAATTATATTATTTGCATGTTCGGAATATTCCCGTCCAGGGATTAATGACCGGATTTTTTTTAAACAATATTTTTAAAGCATTTAATATATTATACGATGGAAGGAACATTAGCAGAAATAAGAATGTTTGCGGGGAACTTTGCTCCCCGGGGATGGCAACTTTGTAACGGCCAGCTATTACCGATTTCCCAATGGACGGCCGTCTTTGCCCTGGTTGGCACTACGTATGGCGGTAATGGTCAAACCACATTTGGTGTACCCGACTTCAGGGGCAGGATAGCCGTTGGAGCACAATTCTCACAAGGACCGGGTTTGCCGGCTTACCAGCTTGGTGAAATGTCCGGTGCTCCAACAACAACTCTCATACTGTCAAACCTGCCTTTTCACAATCATACGGTTTCCGGTACTGTATCTATGCCGGCAAATTCCGGAACAGACGGCCAAACGGATGACCCCAATGGACGTCGTTTATCTGGTGCAAACATCTATACAAACCTTTCAACTGAACTGGCAACAATGGCCCCGGCGACAGTTAATTTACAAACAGGTTTTACCGGCAACAACCAGCCATTCAGCAACATGTGCCCTTATTTGGGTATGAATTTTATTTTTTGTGTGGAAGGAATATTCCCCAGCAGGGATTAATAAGATTTTGATAGTGTCAAGATCCCTCTCCGTTTATTTGCGGAGAGGGATTATTTTTACAGGCTGATTCCCGCGGACAGATTATACAACTCATTGCTTAACTGATTTTTTTTATGACGCTTCGTACCGGAATGCTGATGCCCCGCTCCACGCTTTTTCCTTCGCTGGGATTGGATATACTTGGCGGACTGAAAGAAAACCTGAAGCAGCAAAAAGTTTTTGACGATATAAAGCTGTTTACAGATAATATCGGCTTTGGCACCAATGAACAGGAGGTTTACTCAAAAGCCGAAAAAATGCTGCTGCAGGATGATGCAGATATCGTATTGCTTTGTGCGGACACAAGGATGACCGAACTGCTGCAACCCCTGTTCACCGCCAGTAATAAAATATTGCTGGCGGTAAATTTCGGAGCCAATTTCCCGGACAATTGGGAACCTGCTTCTACCACGATAACACATTCATTGAATTTTTGCATGCATACAGGTCTTACGGGAAAGCTTGCAGCAGAACAAACCAATAAACAGGCGGCAAATGTGATATCGTATTATGACGGCGGCTACGGCCAATGCTATTGCATGCTCACCCATCACCAGGCAAACGGGGGCCTGCCGGTGTTCAATCATGTAACCGCACATAAAGCAGAAGACTTTACCCTGGAGCCATTAGCCCTTTTCCTGGAACAAAACAGCGATGTCAATACCCTTCTTTGTCTTTTCGCCGGCGACATGGCCGAAAAATTTTACATTGAAGTTTCGCCATTACAAAAAAAATTCAACCTCAGCCTGTATGTGTCGCCCATGATGCTGGATGAAATATTAAAAGATTCCATGCCGGAGGGTTTTAATATAAACCAGGTAAAAGGTTTTGTTCCCTGGCATTCTTCGCTAAGCAACCCTGCCAATAACCGGTTTATAGAAACCGTTTCAGCGGCAGGCAGGTCTGCCAGTTATTTTTCCCTGCTGGGCTGGGATGCAGGATTGATACTGGGTGAAATTTGCAAACAACATAACAATGGGAATACGAATGCAACGAAGGTTGTAAGATCATTAACTGAAATTTTCTTCGACAGTCCGCGGGGATGGATGAAGATCGACCCGGGAACAAATCATAGCTACGGGCCTTCCTACCTGGCGCAATGCAAAAACAAACTGGAGATCATGGTTGGTCATGAAGCAGAAAATATGGAAGCCGCCTGGAGAGAGTTTACCAAAGAAAAACTGCCACCCGGTGAAAGTTCCAGCTGGAGAAATACCTATTTGTGTATTTAAATTAATTCCCGGATATATCTTAGCGTACTTCATGCCTTTACTTTGTGCGCTTTGTGGTAAAATATACAGATGAACGAAATAAAAGCCCTCATACTTTGTAATAACCCGATCGCCATACCGGGGATAAGGGAATTTTTGTTTTATGGAAAGGTTGCTGCCATCGCCACCACGCAACGCAACAAAGAAATGCAGCATATTCTACGGCCCATGCTGAAAGAAACCGGCGTGCAGCTGCTGCTGGTAAATAAAAAAGAATATAAAACACAACTGGCATCGGCCATCAAAGAGCACTCTGCCAATGTTGTGCTGATGAAGACATTTCCTTTTATCATCTCCCCGGATCTGCTACAGTTACCCGAAAAAGGCTTTATTAATTTTCATTATGGACTCTTGCCGCAATGCGGCGGCCCGCAACCGATCATCCGGCATTTGCTGAATAATGACGCCGAAGCCGGTGTCACCGTACATAAAGTGGATGAAGGTGTTGATACCGGGCCTGTCATTCTGCAGGAAAAAATACCCATTGAAAACAATGATACCTATGGCACCCTGCAATCCAAACTGGCCTTCCTGGCTGCAAAACAGGCTGCCAATTTACTCAAGATATTATCGTACGGAAGTATCATACCTGCTGTACCGCAGGACACAACAAAAGCCCGTTATTATGAAATGCCGGGTGCAGCCGAACTTACCATCAACTGGCAGGAGATGAGTGCGGCGCAAATAATACGATTGGCAAATGCCTGTAATCCCTGGAATAAAGGGGCCGGCACTACTATCAACGATTGGTTTATCGGCATTACCGAAGCAGAATTATGTGAAAAGAATGATAACAATGAAACTTCTCCGGGAACAATCATTGCCTGCAATAGAGAAGAAGGTCTTGTGGTAAGAACCTGCGATAAGCAAACATTAAAGATAAATATCATCTATACCAGCGAAGGATTTTTTTCCGGCAGCAGGCTGGAAAGATTTGGTATAAAGAAAGGAATGCAGTTTACATAACCGGTGAATTTTATTCGGTACTGGCTCCATTTGCTATTACTCTTATTTTTTTTGCCACGAAGACACAAAGTCACGAAGGTTTCACTAAGATCACTTTGTGCTTCTTAGAGTCCTGGTGTCTTCGCGGCAAAAACTCAAACCGTGACTTACTTTTTTAGTTCGTAATGCAACTGTTTGAAATTCTATACCATTATGCCTTGAAGGATTCACAAAGATCACTTTGCGCTTCTTAGGGTCCTGGTGTCTTCGTGGCAAAAATTTAAATTGTTACATTATCCTTTTTTTGAAAACAGGTAGTAATACCAAAAAAAAATCTATCTTTAATCTTTGTTTTGAACAAACACGAAACAAGAACCTTTTTTCCCAAAAATATCCCGGAATCACCATTGTTTTAATAACAAGAGTTTATTAAAAATTTAAAGTTATTCTTTATGAAACCTTTTTACTCCCGGTTTTGCAGCGTCATGGCAACTTTTGTTTTGATCATCAGCTTACATACTTCTGCAAAAGCACAGGTATTGTCCGCCGGAGATATTGTTTTTACGGCATACAACTCCTCCGCAACGAATGTGGATTCCTTTTCGTTTGTTTTACTGGTAAACATCCCTGCCGGTACACAACTCAGCTTTACCGACAATGCATGGTTGTCGAATAACAGCTTTCGTGTTGGCGAGCAACATTTGACATGGACAGCCGGGCAGGCATTTCCCGCCGGCCGGGAAATAATCATATATGGCACCACATCGCCTACACCTTTGACCCCCATTGCATTGATTTCAAATACCAATCAAATCGCAGGAACCTGCACTGGGACGATGTTGAGCCTGAACACCAGCGGTGATCAGATTATTGCCTACCAGGGCACGGTAGCTTCCCCGACCATTATATCAGCTATTCATATGAACGTTTATGCAGTGACAGGTGTTGGGGATTGTGGTAATACCACCGCTGCCGCCTGGGATCCGCTTTGCGTTGACGGAGGCACAGGTACGATCGGAAATACGAACTGGTCTTCCAAGCCCCCCACACTTACCACAGGTTCCAATGCAGTGTGGATAGGCACATTTGATGTGTCAGCCAGTGAAGAGGATTGGGCAGTCTTTAATTGCACCGGGCCGCTCGCAACACCCGCACAGGTGAGGGCAGCCGTTAATAATAACGCCAACTGGTTTAGCGGGGATGGAATCACTACCAGGAGAACCAGCCCATCCAATTGTACATTCCTGGGTTTGTTACCCCTGCCCATAAAACTAAATGGTTTTTCAGCCCAGCTGAATTCAGATAAAACGGTAACGGTAAAATGGAAAGTGGATGAACAGCAGGATGTGGTAAGCTATATGGTGGAGAGAAGCACAGATGGTTATACATTCAGCGAGGCAGGTATTGTTTTCCCGTTGGTGAATACTGATGCATACAGCTATATTGATGCCAACCCGGCAGGCGGAAAAAACTACTACCGCCTCCGGATTAAAGAAACTACCGGAAAACTGACATACAGCCAGGTAGTAATAGTGAACTTAAAGGCAGGAATTTCAGTTTCCTTATATCCTAACCCGGTTGCAGATATATTAACCATACAGCAATTTGGAGGGGTCCGGAACAAATCCGCCGTTTTATATGACGAAAAAGGCAGCCGCCTGCAACAAATAAACCTGAACAGCCAGCAGGGACAGATCAGTATGAAGCCCTTCCCGCCCGGGATCTATATTTTGAAAATGGATGACGGGACGGTTTTCAAAGTGGTGAAACAGTAATACATATTAATTTTTTATAATCAAATAAAATTGCCGGGTTCTCCCGGCTTTTTTATGAATTGAAATTCATGTATATATTGGATATTTAAAGTGCCATTCAAACCCCGAACCGACTGTTTCTTTATTAACCTGTGAATAGTAATAATATTTATAAAAAAGGCGATTGGTCAAACATTAATTCCTTACATTTATCAACTCAAAAACCAAAATCAATTGCAATGAAATTATATACTCCCCGTATTAGCAGGTTCTTATTGGCCGCATCCCTTGTTTTCACCTTACATAGTTCCGTAAAAGCGCAAACAACACTGGTAGCCGGTGACCTGGCCTTTTCAGGTTATGTAAGCGGCGGTAATGGAACCACCATCTCCGACAGGTTCTCTTTTGTGCTTTTGAAAGCAGTAGCATCCGGTACCGTAATCAAGTTTACAGATTATGGATGGAGAACAGACCTGCTGGCCTTCAGTTCCGGTGCTACCCTTGAATCGGAATATACATTGACCATCAGCGGTGCTTTACCTGCCGGTACTGAAATTCATGTCACCAATAATAATATCACGGGTAACCCGACTCCAACTGCCACACTCGTGGGGGGTGGTTCTGCCGGAACAATAACAGTATCTGTTGGGGCTTCCTTTCTGATCGGCAATATGGCGTTCAGCACTTCCGGCGACCAGCTTTTTGCTTACCAGGGCACGTTCGCATCCCCTACATTTATTTCGGGAATACATATGAACGCTTATTCCACCAGCAATGGCGACCCCAGTACAACAACTGCCGGAGCCTGGGATGGAGTAATTGCAGGGCCATCCTTAAACTCTACCAGCAGCGGATTACCGGCTGGTCTTACCACTGCCACCGATGCTATTTGGATTGGTTCTGTCAATGCAGTCAGTCCCTTTACTACCGAGTGGGATAATGCTTATTTTGCCTGCGGTCCCGATGTAAGTACTGTTGCTTTGGCAAGGGCTGCCCTTAATAACCAGGCGAACTGGACAAAAAGTGATGGGGCTCCTGCATTTTCTTTGCCCACAGGCTGCAATTATCTTGGCGTTTTATCTGCCCCTTCGTTTTCAGTTCACCCCGCACCAGCCACTGTATGTGAAGCCGGCAATACCAGTTTCACTGTTACAGCCAGCGGTGCAGTAAGCTACCAATGGCAGGTGGATAATGGCGGTGGTTTTGCAAATATTGCCAACAATGCCACTTATTCCGGCGCCACAACCACTACATTAAATATTACGAATGCAACCAATAGTCTGAACACGTATCAATACCGTTGTGTAGCCACCAATGGTGTGGGTTCCACCAATTCAAATCCCGCAACATTAACGGTAACTGCATTACCGGTTAATCCAACATTATTAGCCAAAACACCGGCAACAGGATCTGTGGCCGATGGCACACCTGTCAGCGCTACTTTCAATGCCGGAAGCGGCGGCTCAGGTGGTTGTTCGGATGATTATCGTTACACTACAAACGGGGGAGTGTCTTATTTACCATACACACCCGGTTCCAATATCAGCACCACCGGCCTGGCAGCAGGAACCGGCTGGGTATTCATTGAAGGAAGAAGGGCAGGTTGTGCAAGTTGCTCCAACAATTATGTGGTATTGGCTTCCTGGTATGTAACGCCTTTACCTGCAGCAGCAACAACTTTAAATGCAGGAGATATAGGATTTACCGGGTATACATCTACATCAGCAGCCGATGATTTTTCTTTCGTATTATTAAGAAATATCGGGCCGGGAACTGTCATCAATTTTACAGATAACGGATGGCTGAGTACGAATGTATTTGGCACAGGCGAAACAACCGTTACCTGGACAAGTAATGCAGCCTATCCTGCCGGTACGGAAATCAAGATCAGCGGACTCACTGCAACATTAGCAGCAGGCGGATCTGCGGGAACAGTTACGGGAACTGCATTAAGCCTGGGAACTTCAGGCGACCAGATATTGGCCTATAGAGGCACTGCAGCTGCACCCACTTTTATCAGCGCCATTCACATGAATGTTTTCACCATTGGTAATGGTGATCCTGTTAATACCACTGCTGCTGCATGGGATGGTACTGCCACCGGTACCAATGCCAGCGCATTGCCAACCGGGTTAACGACTGGTGTGAACTGTATCTGGATCGGCACACAGGGTGATATTAGCTCTGAACATAACAATGCGAAATATGGTGTTTGTGGGTTGCCTGCAACACTGGGAGCAATTACAACATTAAGGGCTGCATTAAATAACCAGGTCAACTGGACGGTGGATGATAATACACCACCGGCCTTTGTTTTGCCAACCGGTTGTCCATATCTCGGTTTAGTCGCTGCACCGAATGTAACGGTGCATCCTTCGCCTGCAACTGTTTGTGAATTAGCAAATACCAGTTTCTCTATTACGGCAACCGGTGCCACCAATTACCAGTGGCAGGTGGATAATGGCGGCGGATTTGCAAACGTCAGTAACGGAGCAAATTATTCCGGCGCTACCACATCAACACTTAATTTGATTGCAACGCCATTAAGCTTTAATACATACCAATACCGTTGTATTGCTTCCAACGGAGGCGGATCGGCTACATCAAACCCGGCAATATTGACGGTAACAGCTTTACCCATTAACCCAACCTTGCTGGCAAAAACACCTTCATCTATTACAGTAGCAGATGGAACCCCGGTGAGTGCAACATTCAATGCGGGTAGCGGCGGTTCGGGTGGTTGTGCCGATGATTACCGTTATACAACAGATGGCGGTACAACTTATTTACCCTATACACCCGGATCAAATATCAGTACCACCGGTATTGCTGCCGGTTCGGGATTTGTATTTATAGAAGGAAGAAGGGCAGGATGCACTACCTGCTCCGGCTCTTATGTAGTTCTGGCTGCCTGGAGAGTAGAGCCACTTCCTGTTGCACCAACTACTTTGAATGCAGGTGATATCGCATTCAGTGCTTATACTTCTACCTCACCCGGAGATGATTTCTCCTTTGTGTTATTAAGAAATATCGGACCGGGCACGGTTATCAATTTTACCGATAACGGATGGTTAAGCACCAACTCATTTGCTGTCGGTGAACAAACGGTAACATGGACAGCCCCTGCCGGTGGTTTGCCCGGCGGAACTGAAATAAAAATTTCCGGACTTACTGCAACAAGATCCGGCGGTGGTGCAGCGGGTACGGTTACAGGTACACCATTAAGCCTTACCACTTCCGGAGACCAGATCCTTGCTTATCGCGGCACAGCCGCAGCGCCTACTTTCATCAGTGCCATACACATGAATGTTTATACCATTGGTAACGGGGATCCTGTTAATACTACTGCCGCCGCATGGGATGGAACGGCCACAGGTATCAATGCCAGCGCCTTGCCCACCGGGTTAACAACAGGGGTGAATTGTATTTGGATAGGTACACAGGGTGATAATACTTCCGAACATAACAATGCAAAATATGGCCTGTGTAATTTACCGTCGGTAAGCGGTTCACTGGTTGCATTAAGAACAGCTTTAAATAACCAGGCCAACTGGACCGTAGATGATAATACGCCACCGGCATTTATATTACCAACAGGTTGTAATTATTTGAGTGCTTTGGCTCCATCTATAAATGTAACTGGTACGCCCCTTTCGGCCTTCACCAGTTGCGCCGGTACTGTTTCTGCAGAACAAAGTTTCACAGTGTCTGGCAACGCACTTACTGCAAATATTATTATCACTGCACCCGCAGATTTTGAAATTTCAACTACCAGTGGCATCGGCTTTGCTTCAACGCTTACGCTGACTCAATCCGGCGGTTCAGTACCTAATACCACTATTTATGTACGAATGACGGCATCAGCCTCCGGTACGCCTTCAGGAAATATTACGCTTGCATCATCGGGTGCAACTACGGTTAATGTGGCTGTTTCCGGTACAGTGAATCCGATACCGCCCACGCCAACAATTACAGCGGGAGGACCCACCACATTCTGCGCAGGTGGCAGCGTTACATTGACCTCGTCATCCGCAACGGGTAACCTTTGGTCAACAACAGAAACTACACAGTCTATTACCGTTTCAACAGGAGGAACTTATACAGTTACAGTAACTGTTGCAGGTTGCACTTCTGCGCCATCTGCCGGAACAACCGTAACCGTAAACCCCTTACCTCCTACACCCACCATTACAGCGGGCGGGCCTACTACTTTCTGTACAGGAGGTAGTGTTACGTTAACCTCATCATCCGCAACGGGTAATCTTTGGTCAACAGCGGAAACTACGCAATCAATTGTTGTTACAACAGCCGGAACTTATACCGTTACGGTGACCAGTGGTGGTTGTACATCTGCACCATCTGCCGGTACAACGGTTACAGTAGATGCATTACCCACCACTTCCAATGCAGGGCCCGATATCAACGCCTGTATCAACCCGGGCACAGCTAATATGGCAGCCAATACGCCCACAGTGGGTACAGGTGCCTGGACGCAAATAGGTGGGCCGGTTACTACCAGTTTCGGAGTCAATAACCCTATTACCATTGTGGTGGGATTAAATACGGTCGGTACCTATACGTATGTATGGACCATCACCAATGGTACCTGCGCCCCTTCAAGGGATACCGTGGACATTATAGTTAACGGCAACCCGGCACCATTTACTTTGACTGGCGGGGGTACTTTCTGCCCTGGTAAAACCACCCTTACAGGTCCGGTTGATCCCAATTATACCTATACATGGCAAAGGAGTCTCTCAGGTATAGCCAACCCCAATAGTTTTACCACCTTTGGGGGCACTGCTTCTACGCAGGATGTAACATTATCGGGCAACTATCGCCTGGTTATTACCAACCAGTTTGGTTGCACTTCATCCGATACAACCCCGGTAAGCATGGCCGACTATGTATTCAACGGCAGCCTGGCTGCTGGTGATGCGCAACAGACAGGCCGCCTCAACCGCTTTGCTGTAGTGAGTACTTGTGCAGCTCCCAAAAGCTGTCCACTTACCTTCACCACAACAGGTGCCAGGTTCTACGACAGTTATAATATTACCAACCCCCGCAGCGTACCCGTTTGTGCTACCATTGGCCTCAGAAGCGATTGCGGTACCAGTATTTTCAATGTAGCTTATTTAAGCAGCTTTAATCCAACACAACTTTGTACCAATTACCTGGCAGATCCCGGTTCATCATTCCCCGGTACCGGATATATGGAAGTAACTATTCCTGCCAATGCCACCATTGTAGTGGTAGTACATGAAGTGAACCCGGCTACCGGCTGTTCCGGTTATCAATTAACTGTTGATGTGCCCAGGGAATCGGGTATTACGGTAAACCCTAATACCCCTGTTTGCGCTGGTACACCGGTAACCTTAACGGCGCCAGTGGCCAACTCTTATTCCTGGAATCCCGGCGGGGCTACCACACAAGGCATTACAGTGAGCCCCACTGTAACCAGTAAATATTTTGTAACAACCGGTTATGGTAATGTGGGATGTACTGCTCTTGATTCGGCTACCGTGGTAGTGCAATCATTACCTACCGTTGCGTTTGCCGGTAATGATACTGCGGTGTGCGGATTGACCATCAACAACCTGGCGGCCAATACCCCTGTAGTAGGAACCGGTACATGGAGCCTGGTAACAGGTCCCGGTACTATTAACTTTACCAATGTCAATGCGCCCAACTCAGGTGCAACGGTATCTGTGAATGGTGTGTATACTTTACGCTGGACGATTGCTACAGGTGCACCTTGCCCCAACAGTACGCAGGATGATGTGCTGGTGAACTTTGCTGCAACGCCTTCCACCGCCGATGCAGGGCTTGATAAAACAGCTTGTGTATCGCCCGGTAATGTGGTCATGACTGCAGCCGTTCCAACTGCTGGTACAGGTGTTTGGACACAGGTAGCGGGCCCCGTAACGGCCAATATCATTTCGCCAAACCTGCCCAATACCACTATCACGGGTCTTAACGTTGTTGGTACCTTTACCTTCCGGTGGACGGTTTCCAACAACCCTTGTGCATCCAACTTTGATGAAGTAAATGTGGTGGTGAATAGTAACCCGGCCAGCTTTACCATCACAGGCGGCGGTACTTTCTGCCCAACAGGTACAACCCTGGTTGGACCAGTTAACCCTAACTATACCTATCAATGGGGTAAGAGCTACTTAGCAGCTCCATTTGCCAATCTTGGCACTGGCCAAACAGAGAACGTTACAAGTTCAGGCATTTATCAATTAGTGGTTACCAACCAATTTGGTTGCAGCGCCAGCAATACAACAGTTGTAAATGCCGCTGATTATGTATTTACCGGCAGCCTGGCAGCAGGCGATCCCGTACAAACCGGCCGTTTGAACCGCTTTGCTAATATCAGCACCTGTGCGGCACCCAAGGCTTGTCCTGGTACATTTACCACAGCAGGCTCAAGGGTATATGACAGCTATACAATAACCAACCCCCGAAGCGTACCTGTTTGCGCCGTTATTGGCCTCAATTCAGGATGCGGTACGGCAGTATTCTCCGTAGCATACAGCGGTAGTTACGATCCTAATAATCTTTGTACTAATTACCTGGCCGATCCGGGTTCATCCCCTGCCACCAGTATCTTCTATGAAGCTACGATACCTGCCAACGGCACTATTGTAGTAGTGGTACATGAAGTGAACCCCGGACAGGGCTGTGCCAACTATACATTAACAGTTGATGTACCAAGAGATCTGTCGCCGATTGTGGTAAACCCGCCGAGCGTTACCTGTGCCAGTACGGCCACATTAACAGCCCCTGTAGCCAACAGCTATTCGTGGAACCCCGGTGGTGCCACTACGCGTAGCATTACCACACCGCCATTGTTTGTGGATACCGAATATAAAGTAACACTGGGTTACGGCAACAACGGTTGTTCACGTTTGGATTCTGCTACCGTAACGGTTACCAGTTTGCCGCCCACCATTACCTGCCCAACAAATATCACAGAGAACAATACACCGGGTATCTGTGGAAGGGCGGTAACTTATACACCAACTGTTGGTGGGTTACCAACCCCTGCTGTTACCTATGCCTTCACCGGTGCTACAGTAGCTTCAGGTTCGGGCGATGGTAGCGGATCTGTATTCAACGTGGGTATTACCACTGTAACGTTAACTGCCACCAATGCCTGCGGCAGTGTGAATTGTTCATTTACAGTAACCATAACAGATAATCAACCACCAACAGTAACACAGGGTACAATAGCTTCTTGTTACCCAACGGTGGCAGCAGCACAGGCAGCAGCATTGGCCGCTACAAGTGCAACAGATAACTGCCCCGGTACATTAACAGAAACCGCTTCAACAGTGGGTACATGCAGCGCAGTTGTTACTGTCAGAACCACAGATGCAGCTAATAATTTTACCGATGTAACTTATAATACAAGAATCGATAATACCGCGCCAACTGTAACCGTTGGAACCATTGCGAGTTGTTACCCCACCGTGGCAGCAGCAGAGGCAGCAGCACTGGCAGCAACATCCGCAACGGATAACTGCCCGGGTGCATTAACAGAGGTTGCATCAACAGTGGGAACCTGCAGTGCAGTAGTTACAGTTACAACAACAGATGGTTGCGGTAATGCAACAGCCGTTACTTATAATACAAGAATTGACAATACACCGCCAATCGTAACGGTCGGAACTATCGCCTCTTGTTATCCAAATGTAACAGCAGCAGAGGCAGCCGCCCTGGCAGCAACATCTGCAACGGATAACTGCCCGGGTGCATTGACGGAAACCGTTTCTACCGTTGGCGATTGCAGCGCGGTTATTACAGTAACTACAACGGATGGTTGCGGTAATGCAACAGCCGTTACTTATAATACAAGAATTGACAATACACCGCCAACCGTAACGGCCGGAACGATCGCCACCTGTTACCCGAGCGTGGCAGCAGCCGAAGCGGCAGCCATCGCAGCAACAACCGCAACGGATAACTGCCCGGGTACATTGACAAAAACAGCCTCCACTTCCGGTACCTGCACGGCAGTTATTACAGTAACGGTCACGGATGGTTGCGGTAATTCCGCAGCGGTTACTTACAATACCAGGGTTGATAATACACCTCCGTCCATAACCTGCCCCTTGCCATTAACGGTAAGCTGTGCCAGTCAAGTGCCTGCTCCCAGTCCTGTTTCCGTAACAGCCAATGATAATTGCGGCAGCGTTGGCAGCGTAACGGTTATACATATCGGTGATGTGATAACCAACCAGACCTGTGCAAACAGGTATACCATCACAAGAACCTACCGCGCAACAGATGATTGCGGCAATTTTGCGATATGCACACAGATCATTACGGTGAACGATCAGACACCACCGGTGATCAACTGCCCGGCGCCTCTGACTGTTAGCTGCGCATCGGCAGTGCCGGCACCGAATACTGCTTCTGTTACTGCCAGCGATAACTGCGGCCCGGTAACAGTGATTCATTTAAGTGATGTGATCAGCAACCAGACTTGTGCAAACAGGTATACCATTACAAGAACATACCGCGCAACGGATGTATGCGGCAATTTTGCCCAGTGTACTCAGATCATAACGGTGAATGATCAAACACCGCCAACACTTACCTGCCCGGCACCAATAACCGTTAGCTGTGCATCTGCAGTACCTGCCCCGAATACTTCATTGGTAACAGGAGTAAGCGATAACTGCGGCGGTGCCGTAACGGTAACGCACGTTGGTGATGTGATAACCAACCAGACCTGCGCGAACAGGTATACCATCACAAGAACATACCGTGCAACAGATGTGTGCGGAAACTTTGCCCAGTGTACTCAGATCATTACGGTGAACGACCAGACTCCACCAACTCTCACTTGCCCGGCGCCTGTAACCGTAAGTTGTGTTTCTGCAGTGCCTGCGCCAAATCCTGCATCCGTAACCGGAGTAAGCGATAACTGCGTCGGCACCGTAACAGTCACTTACCAGGGTGATGTGATCAGCAACCAGACCTGTACGAACAGGTTTACCATCACAAGAACCTATCGTGCAACGGATGTCTGCGGAAACTTTGCCGAGTGCACACAGATCATAACGGTGAACGACCAGACACCACCGGTGATCACCTGCCCCGCCAACATAACCGTAAGCTGCGCATCGGATGTGCCTTTACCGAACATTGCATCCGTTACCGCAAGCGATAACTGCGTCGGACCGGTAACGGTGACTCATGTAAGTGATGTGATCAGTAACCAGACCTGTGCAAACAGGTACACCGTCACAAGAACCTATCGTGCCACCGATGCCTGCGGAAATTTTGCCGAGTGCACACAGATCATTACCGTCAATGACCAGACACCGCCAACCATTATTTGCCCGGCCAATGTTACGGTTAGCTGTGCATCGGCAGTGCCTGCAGTTGATATTAGCACGGTATCGGGTGTTAGCGACAACTGCGGCGGACCCGTATCGGTAACGCATGTAAGTGATGTGATCAGCGGACAGACCTGTACGAACAGGTTTACCATCACAAGAACCTACCGTGCCACCGATGTATGCGGAAACTTTGCCCAATGCACGCAGATCATTACCGTCAATGACCAAACGCGGCCAACACTCACCTGCCCGGCGCCTGTTACAGTAAGTTGTGCATCGGCAGTGCCTGCGCCTGATATCAATTCAGTAACGGGAGTAAGCGATAATTGCGGCGGGCCGGTAACGGTGACGCATGTAAGCGATGTGATCAGCAACCAGACCTGTGCAAACAGGTATACCATCACAAGAACCTACCGTGCCACCGATGCATGCGGAAACTTTGCTGAGTGCACACAGATCATTACGGTGAATGACCAGACACCACCGGTGATCACCTGCCCGGCCAATATTACCCTGCCGGCCCAGCTTGGTGGCTGCAGCGTGGATGTGGTCTATTCAGTAACCGCTACCGACAACTGCACCGGCCCTGTAACCATTACGGCTACCCGCGCTTCGGGAAGCAGCTTCCCCGTTGGCACTACTACCGTGATCGTAACGGCAACCGATGCCTGCGGTAACCAGAGCACCTGCTCCTTTACCGTAACGGTAACAGATCCGCAACTTCCTGTCATCACCACGCAGCCGTTAACCCAGACCGTATGCCAGAACAACAACGCAACGTTCAGTGTTGTAGCTACCAATGCGGTCGGTTATCAATGGCAGCGCAAGCAGGGTAACAACTGGTTTAATATTTCGGGCCAGACCGCTTCGAGTTATACCATTAACAGCGCTCAGCCGTTCTCTAATAATGACAGCATACGGGTAATCATCATCGGCCGCTGTACCAATATCACTTCAAATCATGTGGCCCTGCGGGTGAACCCGCTTCCTGTCATCACCCTGTCCTCATTACAAACACCGGTATTGCAACCCAACCGCTCCGTAACGATCAATGCCTTTACCGTTCCTTCCGGAGGAAGCTATGCCTGGTTCTTCAACGGAAACCCGATTGTTCCCGCAGTCACCGGACCTTCGCTGGGACCATTACATGTTGAGAATATCGGAATTTATCACGTGGTCTATACGGATCCCAATGGCTGTGTGAACAGGTCGAATGATTTTGTGGTGAGTCTTGAAGGTTCATCTCACCTCTGGGTATACCCGAATCCAACGACGGGTCAATTCAGTGTTCGTTATTTCAACGCAACCGGTGAGCGGGTCACCCTGAAAGTGTTCAATCCGCTGAGCCAGGAAATAGTCGCGCTGACCCAGACGCTTGGAAGCGGTTACAGCCTGATCCCTGTCAACTTAAGCAACGTAGCAGGTGGTGTGTATACGGTGAAGATCATGAACGGCACAGGTGCTGAATTGCAGGCAAGACGGATATTGATAGCGCGTTAATAATTAAGTCCTAACGGATAATCTGAAACCATCCTGACTCTGCATGTCGGGATGGTTTTTTTATGAATAAGAAAAGACTCAAGACTCAATAAACAAGACTCAAAATTCAAGTTTTCATGACACTAATGAACTTGAGTCTTGATTATTGAGCGTTGACATATTGAGTCTTTTTTCCGAACTATAAACAACAGTATAAACATCTCCATCACCATAACCTCCAGTCAATATCCTTCTGTTCATTCCGCAACGTGGATCGTTGCAGTCCATGGGTGATTTCATTTACCCGGCGGCTTACTACCTGGTTCAGTCGTCCGGCATTCATCGCAGGATATTTTTTCATAGCTTCCAGCACGCAATAAGTGAATACGCTGTTTTTCAAACCACCGCCTTCCCGGGCCGGTTGAGTTCCCGCAGACGCCGCAATGATCACCGTACCGGTACTTTTACCAACATTGGCAAAAAGTTGCTGCATCAGTTCAACGCTGTTCTTGATGCCCAGCCTGCGGTTGGCAGTATCCAAAATGATCTCCCCGCCCTTTAATGAAGTATCTCCTAATTCTTTCCTTAGCATTTGAAGCATCAGCATTTCTTCCTTGTCCACCTCGCCGCTGAAACAGGCGTCGATCAGCAATAATTTTTTCCGGGCCGGGATGCTGTCGAGTAAATTTTCCAGTTCATCATAGTAAAGTCCGTTTATTTCCGGTGATGAAAAGTTTATATCATAGGTTGACAAATAATAATCAAAATTCTTACTTAACAAACCATGGCCCGAATACGCAATGATCACCTTGTCATTGACCGTTGTCTGCATCAGTTTCTTTTTCAGGTCCCTGATCCTGCTGACGGTTACCTTTTCATCAAACAACGTATCGAGGACCCTGAAATTATTACCGGCTTTACTTTTCAGGCCGGCCGAGAGATCACGCATATCCTTAACCGAATAATTCAACTGGTGCCCGGGTTCGGAAAAATTTTTGATGCCGATGCCGATAAAATAAGTTGTTTCCACCAGCGGTTTCGCGGCATTACATTTTACGATCAACGGGGTCCGGAAACTTTCCATACCGTTTATATTCGTTACGGAAGTCTCGATCCTGTTTTCCCCGGGTGTTAATGTAACGGTGATGGTCGTATCAAAGTTTTTAATTTTACCTGGTAAAATATTTATTCCCTTCAGCCCGTATAGAGGCACTCCATTGATCCAGATATTTAAGTGGTCCAGCAAATAATTTTTACCGGATGCTTTAATATGCAGGACAAGAATTTCCTCTTTTTGTTCATCCCCGATCTTTTCGCGGTTCACAAAATCAGCTTCGGGCACTTCGTAATCATTCTTAAAATTACTGCTGTCGATCCCCAGTTTCCCGAGCCGCTTTACATACGCAGTTCGGTAAGCGGATATTAACGCTGTATCGGGATATTGAATATGTTCAAGCAGTTTATCCGGCCGGTTGTACCGGGTATCCAGTTGCGTGAAATTGATCACCTCCAATCCTTTCAGGTAATGCAGGGACCTGGCTGCATCGGGCCCGCAGGCATAATAACCGGAAGGGATCCGGGTCAGGAAGGCAGTGCTGTCAACGGGAAATAAGGTAAACAATAAACGGCCCGTTGAGGTTTCCCATTTTATTACGGCCTGGTCATGGTAGATATAAACAAACTGATCTCCCGGGGCAAACCGGACAAGATTACTTCCTGCATATTCTTTTGATCCATCCAAAGAAATGGTATCCTTTCTTTCAAGATCAATGATCTTTAAATCACCTTCTGATTCCACGGAATCACTTACCATTTTTTTCCCGGATCCGCTGAGAAAATTAAAATTACTATCCGCCGTATCCGGGATGATCAGTTTACGGGTTTTAATATCCCACATATATACTTCATCTGGAAAACCGCCACTGCAGTTGCAGGGCGCATCACCGATGATCTTTTGGCCGTCTGAACTGAAATTTAGAGGCAACAACAACCTCCTGAATTCATATTTTTCCATTTTATCCAGTCTGTCCCCTTCACCGGGTATATTCAGATCGATGATATAACCAAAGTTGGTTATGATCTTATCTTCTGTTGGACTGAAAATTGCATAACCCTGAACACGCCGGATCAAACGGCCGGATGAAATATCCCATACATACGAAAATGATTTTTGCTCATCTTCTTCCTCTGCAAATTCGTTTGGTTTTTTACCGCTGGTTGTAATCATTTTATTGCCATCCACGCTGAACCCTCCACCGATCATACCGGGAATAGTTTTTATCACCGTGAATGTACCCGCATCCCTGATCTCTGTTTTATTTTCTTTTTCGTATGAGATTGCTATTTTTTTGTTACCCGGGAGAAATGACAGGTTTTCTACGGAACTGTTCCGCATGACAAATCTTTTCATTTTTTTTAATGGGGCGAGATTGTAAAGTTCAGCCGCGGCGCCGGCCTGGTCCCGGTAAAGAATAATCGCCTGCAGTCCATCATTACTCATGACACCCATCAGATTTCCTTTACTTATTTTTTTTGAACCGATGATCATTTTTGCATTCACGGCATCCCAGATCTGCCAGTTCCCTTTTTTAATCACCAAAAAAGTATCGCAGGTTCCTGCAAAACTGATCCTTGTTGAATTTTCATAAGGCAGTTCATCATACCCGAGAAATGTTGAGTTGAGCATGGTGCCTTTGGTTGCATCCCAAATGTTTACATAAGCGCCATAGGTAATGATTCTTTTGCCCGATGGGCTCAGCAGCATGTTGTACTGCGGGATATGACCATGCCAGCTCCATTCCCGGAACAACTTTCCCGAATTTGCATGGTATATCCGGATCATATCATTTGTCGCCACCGCTATTTTATTTCCGTCATTACTGAGCAGGGCATCCTGGACTTCAGTCCGGCAATCAATGCTGATCATTTTACCTTCTGCGCCCTGTTCGAAAATTTTTATTACGTTACCGTCAAAGTCTATTGATTTTGCCTGATCCCTTTTGATCACCATCCAGGAAGAATCATCATCATTTTTATAGTCCGGGTCAAATAATCTCAATAATCTTTTGCGCTCTTTTTCTCCCAATTGTTTTCCGTTATCAGGGTTCTTCTCAAGCAGTTTTTTCCAATCGGGTATGAAATTAATATCCTGGAAACCCCAGAAGGCCGATTCATCCATAAACGTTGTAAGTAACTTTCCGGACTTCACATCCCATAGTGCAATCATCGGGTCTTTAAATGCGGTTGTCGCGATAATGGATCCGTCGGCGCTGAAAAAAAGTTTATTGAAACTGGATTGATGCCCGACCGGAAGCACCAGTTGGGGTTGCTGGGCGTAATTATTTGCCGGGAAGAGCAAGATCAACCCGATAGAAATGAAGAAACCATATCTGGCCATTATGGTTTTCACATGTTACTTTTTACAGGATACGATCCTGAACAAAAGATTATACACGGTGCCTTCGGCGCTGCTGACATTTTTTTTCTGCGGTCCCTTCGTAGCTGCCTGGTATGAATTACTCACCAGGTTTTCCAAAGGTGTAAAGCTGCCTTTCAGCCCGGGTGTTTTGGTTGCCGTTTCCATGTTGATGGGTTCTTTTGAAACAAATACTTTAAAAATTTCTGTGCCGCAGGGAGGGCCGATCTTAATAAAGTAACCTTTTATGATCGTTGAATCTCCTCCATTAATTCTTAATTCTTCCGGCTCAATAATTCCCTGTCTTGGCAAAATGACCCGAAAGTCTCCATCGGGCTGAAGGTCAATAACATTAAAATATACTGGCAATTTGCCGGTATTTTTCACCCATAATACCAGCGTATCTCCCGTTTTATATTCATAAATACCATTAACAAGTTTTGAATTTATTTTAGTTATATCCGGTCGTTTATTTTTCACAGGTACCAGCCTGATCTCTGCATTGGCATCCGGATCGGTTATTTCAAAATCCCGCAATAATTTATATTGAGCATAACGTTGCAATTTTTCTTTGATGCTTCCGGCAGAAATATTTTTAATAGTTGCAAACAAATACCCGTTGGAAGCAATCAGTATCGAATCAGATTGCTGTCCTTTTTTCAAAATTAACTCAGGATCTCCCCCTGTCTTAAACAACGGCAGTTCTTTTAATGCAGCCTGGATCTCCGAGAGTGCCGCTCCGGGAAAACCCGGATCAATTTTCAAAACCACCGGCTCTGTTTTGAAAACCGGTTCCTTGATAAAGGCCCATCCCTGGGCCGGTTGAATGTTTAACACTTTATCAAGCATGACCGTGGCTGAATAATTTCCCCCTTTGATCACTGTTCCCGAAGCAAGCGGTGCAGCCTCCGCCGGGTCAGGAGTATCGGCCTTAACAATAACAATTTTTGCGCCTTCATCCAGCCCGGATAAAATACCGGCTTTGAACGTTATTTTTTTCCCTTCTATGCTGTTTATTTCAATAAAAGTTTTTTGAGAAATAAATGCACCCCCGAATAATTTCCGGTCCATGCCGTCACCTTCCAGCACGGGATGCTGGCCGGGAACGGTTTTGTTCATGATGGACTGGATCTTTGAAAACAAAGAGCGATACGTGATGCCCGTATCCAGTTTTTCAAACACTTTCATGATTGCATTCGATAAAGATCCCATGGGACCCAGGTCATTATCATCCGTTTCCCAGTTCACTTCTTCTGAACGGGCCGCTGAAATGATCACACAGGTTGACAGGTCCTTATTTTCATTGTTACTTGTTTTGGATTCTTTAAAAACACCGGTTGTATCTGTCCTGTCCCATTTTGCAGGATTAAATGCTGTCGAAACAAGTTTTGGCTTGTCACCCCGAACAACAGCCGTGCCCTTGGTGCCCGTTCCCGAATGACAGGCATCGATAATAACAAGAACATCCCCGTTCTTTCCAAGTTTAGCTCTTAACCGTTGTAATATTGACCCGAATTCATCATCCCGGAAATAATTGGCCTGCACTTTTTTAAAATTCGCGGGGTTCGCATCATATACTGCATCATAGCTCACAATACTTTCATCAAGACCGTCTGCTATTTCATCGCCGTTATTATCTTCCAGTTGCTGGCCGTGTGCTGAAAAATGGATCACAACCACATCACCTTGTTTTAAAAGGCTGCTATTAATAAATGCATTCAGGGTATCAACGATCCCCTGGTATTTTGCCCGGGCATCCTGTATAACCCGGACATTGCCGGGGGAAAAGCCCTGGCGAATGAATGTATTTTTTAAAACAGCCGCATCGGTTGAACTGTGAAGCGTGCGCCAGCTTTTGCTTTCATATTTGCTGATGGCAAAGATCAGGGCATATTTGGTCTGGGCAGCCAGGGATGTGAAAAACAATACGGCAACCAGAAGTAATAAATTTGCCGGCTTTGATTTCATAAAATGTTTTTTTCTGTTTGAAATACAATTTACCATAATTCCCAGTCAAAATTATTTGTTTCATTTCTTGATGTCGGCTTTTGTAATCCTTTGGTAAGTTCTTCCACTCTTTGCCCGGCAATTCGTTTCAGTTCACTGACCTTTAACCGGGAATGATTTTTCATCGCTTCTATTATGCAATAAGTGAATACGCTGTTTTTCAGGTCCCCGCTTTCCAGGGCAAATTGTGTCCCGGCCGCTGCTGAAATGATCGTGGCACCGGTACTTTTCCCGACGTTTGCAAAAAGC
>CAZQGZ010000016.1:0-30595 GCA_964592935.1 uncultured Chitinophaga sp.
AAGTAAAGGATAATGGGTTGGTTGACCTTGCCGAACTGGAAGCTGCTATCAAACCAACCACCATCCTCATTGCCATCATGTATGCCAATAACGAGATCGGTACCGTCATGCCGATGAAGGAGATCAGCGAGCTTGCAAAAAAGAAAGGAATCCTTGTTTTCAGTGATGCCACACAGGCCGTTGGTAAAATTCCTGTGGATGTAAATAAAGACGGTATAGACCTGATGGCTTTCACAGCGCATAAAATGTATGGCCCGAAAGGCGTCGGTGCTTTGTATGTACGGCGGAAAAATCCAAGGGTGAAAGTAACGGCCCAGATAGACGGGGGCGGTCATGAAAGAGGTATGAGAAGCGGTACGTTAAATGTGCCCGGTATCGTTGGTTTCGGCAAAGCCTGCGAGATCTGCATGAATGAAATGGAAGAGGAAACGGCAAGATTAAGTAAGCTGAGAGATAAACTGGAAACATCGCTCTTAAAAATTGAAGAATCTTACCTGAACGGGGATAAAGAACACCGCCTTCCTCATGTCAGCAATATTTCTTTTAAATACGTGGAAGGAGAAGGATTGATGATGGGCTTTAATAAGAATATCGCCGTATCATCCGGTTCGGCCTGCACCTCTGCATCACTCGAACCATCCTATGTTTTAAAAGCACTGGGATTAGGCGATGACCTGGCACATAGTTCGCTGCGGTTTGGCCTGGGAAGATTTACCGATGAAGAGCAGATCGATTACACAATTGAGCAGGTAACAAATACTGTCAACAAATTAAGAGAGATGAGCCCGCTTTGGGAAATGTACAAGGAAGGAATTGATATGAATAGTATTGAATGGGCGCATCATTAGGAAATAAAAAACACAGAATAATAAATGAATAATGAAAAAGTTATCTAAGCATTTCATCCGGTAGAAAATTTATTCATTTTTCATTTCTTATTTTTCATTTTAAATTTATTTATATGGCATACTCAGAAAAAGTTCTTGATCATTATACCAACCCCCAGAACGTGGGTACGTTGGATAAAAGCAAATCAAATGTTGGTACCGGCCTGGTGGGCGCACCCGAATGCGGCGACGTAATGCGCCTGCAGATCGAAGTGGATGAAACTACCGGCATGATCAAGGATGCAAAATTCAAAACCTTTGGTTGCGGGTCGGCTATCGCTTCCTCCTCACTCGCGACGGAATGGCTGAAAGGAAAATCCATTGATGAAGCCATGAAGATCGACAATATGGAGATCGTGGAAGAATTGCACCTGCCACCGGTAAAGATCCACTGTTCGGTACTGGCCGAGGATGCCATCAAAGCGGCAGTAAATGATTATCGTAAAAAGAACGGGCTGCCGGAAATAAAGTTTGACGAAAGTATTGTTCATTAAGAAAAGCTGTTAGCTATTAGCTGTTAGCCGTTAGCTTTGCGTGCTATGGCTAAAAGCTAAAGGCTAATGGCTAATTACCCAAATATGACAGCAGAATTAGCAAACAGTATTTATATCAGCGACAAGGCAAAGTCCAAAGTACAGCAATTAATGGCTGATGCCGGAGTGCTGAACGATCCTTCTTATTTTCTCCGCGTAGGTGTTGTCGGTGGCGGTTGTTCAGGCCTGAGTTACAAACTGGATTTTGATAATGAATCAAAACCCATGGACCAGGTGTTTGAAGATAACGGGATAAAGATCGTAACCGACCTGAAAAGTTTTTTATACCTCGTTAATACCACGCTGGATTTTTCTGATGGTTTAAATGGAAAAGGATTTTATTTCAGCAATCCCAATGCCAGCAGGACTTGCGGTTGTGGAGAGAGTTTTGCTGTGTAGACCGAAAGACCTAAAGTCCGAAAGTCCGGAAGTGAGAAAGTCCGGAAGTCAGGAAGTCAGAAAGTCCGGAAGTCAGAAAGTCCGAAAGACGGAAGTCAAAAGTTAGAAAGCATATCGTTCAAAAATTATTTCACTTTCAAAATTTACATTAACCCGATATTCGCTGACAGTATTCTTTATATTAAGGATTATTTAATTACCTGCTCCGACTTCCCGAATTCCCGTCTTTCCGACTTTCCTGTATCTTGCATTTTATGTGGTCTATTTGCAAAAAAGAACTCCGCCAGTTTTTCAGCAGTCTCACCGGCTATATTGCCATCCTTGTTTTCCTGTTGGTGAACGGGCTGGTCTTATTTGTTTTTAATGATAATATCCTCGATTTCGGTTATGCCACCCTGGATCGTTTTTTTCAACTGGCCCCCTGGATTCTGCTGTTGCTGATACCTGCCATTGCCATGCGGAGTTTTGCCGATGAATTCAGGACAGGCACGTATGAAATTTTACAAACCCGCCCGCTCACCCGATGGCAGATCATCGGGGGTAAATACACGGGAAGTCTTATTGTGGTTTTTATCGCATTGATCCCAACCATCGTTTATATTTTTTCCATCCAGCGTCTTTCTTCCGGTGAGGGTATCGATTTGGGTGCAACGATCGGTTCTTATACCGGCTTGTTTTTTCTGGCCGCAGTATTCACGGCTATCAGTGTCTGTTGCAGCAGTTTTACCAACAATGCTGTGGTAGCCTTTATTGCCAGCCTGATCGGTTGCGCCCTGCTCTATTATGGATTCAGCGCCGTCAGCCGTTTGCCGGCCCTGGCAAACGGACCTGATTATTATATTGAAATGATCGGTATCGATTTTCATTACAGGAGTATCAGCCGCGGGTTAATTGATACCCGTGATATTATTTATTTTTTTAGTGTGATATTTCTTTTTTTATCTATTACAAACCGAAACCTGGTAAAACGATAAGATTGAAAAAATTTGAGCCACATAGGCACATAGAGCACAGAGAAATTCACATAGAATTTTACTATGTGAATGCCTATGTATCTATGTGCCTATGTGGTGCACAAAATCTTTTATTGACAACATACATTCAGGAGGGCGAGAAAGAAAATTCAAAATGAGCAGTACGATCAATAAAATATTTGCTTCAAAATACGGGTGGCTGATGCTGCTGGTGATCTTTGTTGTCATTAACTTTCTCGCTTTATCATTTCATGCACGATTCGATCTGACCAGGGAAAAAAGATACACGCTCAGCAAAGCCAGTAAAGATCTGTTAAGAAGCCTCGATGAGGATGTACAGGTCGATGTTTTTCTGAAAGGTGAATTTCCTTCCAGTTTCCGGAAACTGGCCAATACCACGAAAGAGTTCCTGGGATTATTGAGAGAGAAAAACAGTTCACGGTTTCATTATCGTTTTATATCACCTACGGATGAGTTACCCAATGGGAAATTATGGGGGGATTCATTAAGGAAACTGGGGGCATTAAATATTGATCTTACCGTACAAAAAAAGGAAGGACAAAACAGGAATATTATTTACCCGGTTGCATTACTTACTTATAAAGGAAAGCAGTCTGTTGTAAACCTGACACCCGGAGCCGGCCGGGAAATTTCCCAACCGGAACTGAACACGGCGGAAGCCCTGCTCGAGTATCAATTCATCAATGCCCTTGATAAATTGACCAATACAAAAACACCCACAATCGTATATGCAACCGGTAACGGGGAACCCACCGACTACCGGGTGATTGACCTGGAGCAATCGTTGATCAGTGATTACCGTTTTGGACCATTTGATATTTCTTCCAAACCCATACCGGCACAGGCAGATGTATTAATGATCGTAAAGCCCACCAAAGAATTCACGGAAGCTGAAAAACTTAATATTGATCAGTTTGTTATGCGCGGTGGTAAATTGCTTTGCTTTATTGATAACCTCATAGCAGAGCAGGACAGCCTCTCCATGAAACCGGAGACCATTGCGTATGACCGGAACTTAAATCTGGCTGACCTTTTTTTCAAATACGGGATCCGCATCAATACAGACCTGGTCATGGATCTGCAATGTGATCTTATACCTTTTGTGGTCGGGGGAACAAGTGATAATCCCCAGATGGAATTACTTCCCTGGAATTATTATCCCATTTTTTCTTCGGGTAACAGTAAAATAACGAGGAGCCTGGGTTATGTTTCCGGGCGCTTTGCGAATTCAATAGACACGATCCAGGTTAAAAACGTGCGCAGGGAGCCCTTGCTTGTTTCATCGCCCAATGCAAGGATCATTGCTACTCCTGCTCTTATAAGTTTGAACGAAAACAGGAATGCACCACAGGATGAAAAGTTCAAGCAAAATGCAATACCTGTTGCGATGCTGCTGGAAGGAAAGTTTACTTCTTTATTTAAGAACAGGGAAACGCAGGCACAAAGGGATACCCTGGCTGCACAAGGAATGCTCTTCAAAAATGAATCAGCCAATAATAAAATGATCGTTGTGGCCGATGGCGATATTGTATTTAATGATTTTCTTCCCGGTGAGCAGGCGGGGCAACCACCCTCTCCAATACCCATGGGATGGAATAAATATACCTACCGCGAATACCTGAACCAGTCGGAATACGGAAAAATGTTTATTCCTGTTGCTAACAGGGAATTCCTGCTGAACTGTATTGAATACCTTGTGAATAACCCCGCCATCAGTGAAACAAGAAATAAGGACATTGTGCTTCGTCTCCTGGATTCACAGAAAGTAAAGAATCAAAAAACCACCTGGCAATTCGTCAATATTGCATTGCCAATTATTGTCATATTATTATTTGGTTTTGTTTACCAGCAGATCCGGAAAAGGAAATATGCAGCCTGATACGTGGCAGATCGGTTTGAAATTTTAATACATTTCCCGCGGATGACGGAGATTAAATACTCGCAGATTTCGCAGATGATTTGGGTTTAATCAGCGTAATCTGCGAGAAAATCAGCGAACATCTGCGGGAAAGTATTTTGACTGAGATTCTGCTCTTAATTCGTTGCTAGGTAGTAGCCCATCATACACCTTATGCCTTCCCCGTATCTTTGCCAATTAATTATTCAATCTTCATGACAACCGACCAGACCACATATCTTGTTTTCGGGATCGTACTGCTGCTTGCATTGATATTCGACCTGGGACTCCTGAGTAAAAAGGGCCGGAAAATAACCATCAGGCAGGCCCTGTTTCAAACTTTTTTCTGGGTGGGACTGGCCCTGGCATTTTTTGTTTTTATGTGGGTGGAAAAAGGAGAGATCCTTGCTTTGCAATATCTCAGCGGATACCTGATGGAGTGGAGCCTGAGCATTGACAATATTTTTGTCTTCATTCTTATCTTTTCCTCCTTTTCCGTTAAAGAAAAGCATTATGGCCGGGTGCTGCTGATCGGGATCATGATGGCCATTGTTTTCAGGGTTATTTTTATCACAGTAGGCGTGGCACTGGTAGAAAAATTTGACTGGGTGCTTTATATTTTCGGAGCCTTTCTTATTTATACCGGTTACCGGATGTTCATCGCCACGGAGGATGAAGAGTTTGATCCGCATGACAGCAAGATTTACCGTTTCATGAAAAAATTTTTACCGTTGGTCCCTCATGATGGCAACGGGAAGTACCGGGTCGTGGAGAATGGCAAACCGGCATACACTACTTTATTCGTAGTCATTATTATGCTGGCAGCCATCGATCTTGTATTTGCGCTGGATTCCATTCCTGCCGTCATGGGTATCTCGAGAGATAAGCTGGTGATTTATACATCCAATATTTTTGCGGTACTCGGTCTGCGTTCCCTGTTCTTTCTATTGCGGGGAGCGGTCAGTAAATTTGATTACCTGCAGCAGGGTATTGCCATTGTACTGGTTTTTATCGGCGCCAAAATGCTGGCCGAGCGATGGATCAATCAATGGCTTGATAAAAATGTCCAGGTATTTATTTCACTCGGCGTTATAATGGTCTGTTTATCCGGCTCTATTTTTTATTCCATATTTATGCAAAAAGAAGGAGTGCCGAAAGAGGTGAAGGACGATAACATGTAATTTTCAGTTAGTTTTTTTATTCATTGAAATATACGATCAGTCATATTGCCCGGGTTACAGATGCCGAAGCATCCATCAGGAACGATGATGACATAGAACACCTGCTGATCGACAGCCGGAAGATCAATGTCGCTGCCACTTCATTATTTTTTGCATTGCATGGACCCCGGAGAGACGGGCACCAGTTCATCCGGGAATTATATAACAAAGGCGTCAGGAATTTTGCTATCAGCGAACAAATAAATGTGGATGGTTTCCCGGAAGCAAATTTCCTGGAAACCGGTGACACGCTGCATGCATTACAGGTACTGGCCGCTTATCACCGCAGCCAGTTTTCCATACCCGTGATCGGTATTACCGGAAGTAATGGAAAAACGATCGTGAAAGAATGGTTGTATCAATTATTAAACAGTAATTATAAGATTGTACGCAGCCCGAAAAGTTATAATTCCCAGGTAGGTGTGCCATTGAGTATCTGGCAAATGAATGAAGAACATGAACTGGGGATCTTTGAAGCCGGTATTTCAGAGCAGGGAGAGATGATCAGGTTGGAGAAAATGATCCGGCCCACCATCGGCATCCTGACCAATATCGGCGAAGCACACAGCGAAGGATTCAATGATCCGGAACATAAATTCAGGGAAAAACTGGTTCTTTTTAAAAATTGTAAAATAGTGATCGGGAGAGAGATCGATTTTGCCGGGCAGGAAGAGTTTATTGAATTACTGGGAGAGGATCTGAAAGTATGTACCTGGGGTTATTCAGCCAGAAATGAATTTATGATCCGGGGCATTGAGAAAAAAGAGAACAACACAAAGATTTCTTTGACATATGCGGTTGCAGAAACAGAAATACTGATTCCCCTTACCGATGATGCATCCATAGAAAATGCCATAACCTGTTGCTGTGTACTGTTGCACCTGGGCCTGTCAGCAGATGTGATCGCTGAAAGAATGAAAGCACTGCATCCGGTCAATATGCGGCTGGAGTTGAAGAAAGGGATCAATCTTTGTTCTGTGATCAATGACAGTTACAGCGCCGATCTCAGTTCACTGGAAATTGCTCTTAATTTCCTGGATCAACAAAGCGCCGGAACAAAGAAAACGGTTATACTCTCCGATTTTTTACAAAGCGCGCTGCCCGATGATGAATTATATTTCCAGATACTGGAAAACTTATCAAAGCATCAGGTAAAGAGACTGATCGGAATCGGGGAAAAAATTTCCGCTCATATGCATCAGGCGGATGGTATTCAAATTGAATTATTTTCTTCTACCGGAGATTTTATAAAACAATTCCGTTCTTCACAATTTAAGGAGGAGATCATTTTAATAAAAGGGGCAAGGGTATTTGCTTTCGAAGAAATTGTTCAGTTGCTCGAACAAAAAGTACACCAGACCTTACTGGAAATAAATCTCAATGCCATCGTTCATAACCTGAAAGAGTATCAGAAACTGCTGAAGCCATCCACCAACGTGATGGCGATGGTCAAAGCATTTGCCTATGGCAGTGGTGGGGCCGAGATCGCCGGCATATTGCAATATCATAAAGTGGATTGGCTCGGTGTGGCATATACGGATGAAGGAGTGGAGTTGAGAAGGGCCGGTATTACACTTCCCATCATGGTGATGAATCCCGAAGCGATGGCATTTGAGTCAATCGTAGCGCATCAACTGGAACCGGAAATATATTCATTTGAACTGCTTCAATCCTTCGACAGGTACCTGCAACAGGAGGGACTGGAACAATACCCGGTTCATATCGAAATGGAAACCGGAATGAACCGGCTGGGTTTTGCAACAGAAGATATGGAGAGATTGTCTGCTTATTTACTATCCACCAACTCTTTCAAAATTCAAACCGTGTTTTCTCACCTGGCGGCCAGTGAGGATAAAGAACAGGATGAATTTACCATGGAGCAGTTTAACCGGTTTAAAAAGGCAGCATCCGTATTGCAAAGCCAATTGGGTTATCATTTTCTCCTTCATATTGCCAACTCTGCCGCTATTGCAAGACACCCCTCGTTACAGATGGATATGGTGAGACTGGGTATCGGGTTGTATGGAGTGGACAGCGCCCGATCTGATCAGTTAGATCTTCATACCGTTGCTACGTTGCGTTCAACTGTTGCACAAATAAAACAGGTTAAGCAAGGCGAATCGGTGAGCTATAACCGCAAGGCCTTTGTAAGCCGGGATTCAATCATTGCTACCGTTCGAATAGGCTATGCTGATGGTTATCCGCGGCGGCTTGGTAATGGAATTGGAAAAGTTTTGATAAAGGAAAAACTGGCTCCCGTGACCGGTGTGATCTGTATGGATATGATCATGATCGATGTTACAGATATTCCCGGTGTACGGGAAGGTGATGATGTTATCATTTTTGGCAGCGGGTTATCCATACAGCAAATTGCTCAATGGGCTGAAACGATCCCATACGAAATTATGACCGGGATATCACAACGGGTTAAAAGGGTCTATTTTGAAGAGTGAGAAGTTTACAAAAATCAAATAGGTCATAGAGTTGAATTGAAGAAGCGTTATGTCTTCTTTGACCCATTTGACCGGTATGAATACTATGATTTTTATGACTTCTTTGACCCGGGAGCTTAGAGCTTTCTCCTTATATTTGTCGGAATTATGAAGTCGCTCCGGATAAAACATGTGGTTTTTATTATTGCTGCCATCATTCTCGTTGACCAGGCACTGAAGATCTGGATCAAGACAACTTATCCAACCGGAGAAGTGACCCGGGTTTTTGGAATGAACTGGTTCCGGCTGAATTTTATTGAGAACCCCGGTATGGCCTGGGGCTGGAAATTTGGAAATGAAACCGGTAAAATGATCCTGACCCTGTTCCGCCTGGCCGCAGTTATTTTCGGCACCTGGTACCTCGGTCATATCGTAAAGAAACAATACCGGAGAGGATTTATTGTTTGCGCAGCGCTGATATATGCCGGTGCATTGGGTAACCTCATCGACAGCATGTTTTACGGAATGATCTTTGACCAGGGACTTCATTATGACCCGGTCATCAATGATTACAGGAGTTATGCAGGCGTTGCCCATTTTTCTTCTCATGGATATTCATCCTTTCTTCACGGCAGTGTAGTAGACATGCTTTATTTCCCGATCCTGGAAGACAAACACTTCCCCTCCTGGGTCCCTTTTGTAGGAGGCGATAAATTTACTTTTTTCAGTCCCATCTTTAATATTGCCGATGCATCCATTTCAGTTGGCGTGATTACATTACTCTTATTCCAGAAAAGGTTTTTTAAGAAAAATACTCCCGCAGAAACACCTTCAACTGTTGAAACCGGCACCGATGTCAGTGATAAAGTGCAGGTGCTTTAGTGTCTGACACCTTTAAGGGTGTCTGACACGTTGCAGAATTACTCCCATTTGTACGAGATCCCGTTTACTTGAATCTTGAGTCTTGCATATTGAATCTTGAGTCTTTTCTTCTCAATCAGAAGACTCAATAAACAAGAATCAAGTGATCATGGTTGCATAAACTTGAAATTTGAATATTGTTTGTTGACATATTGAGTCTTTTCTTCCCAATTAAAAGACTCAAGATTCAAGATACAAGATTCAAGGCTCAGGTGTTCTCCGTAGCGAAAACCTGTATAAAAGCAAAGTCCCCCGACCCCGGGGGACATTTGTTTTAGGTTATACTCTAGGTTACGGCTCGCAAAGGTTAGTTACTCATTTTCCCCAAATACAATTTCCTGATAAAAGCACTTTCCCTGATATATCGCAACGCCGCCAGCCTGTCGGAATTGATCTCCTTTAAATCACTTCCGGTTGTAAATAATTTGGCTGAACCGGCTAAGAATTCTTTTAAAAAGGGAGATTTGTTTTGTGTTTCCGGGGCAGGTGATTCCTGCTTGGGGTTTTGTTGGGTGTCGCCAGCATCGGAAAACGCTTGCGGACGGTTTCTCTTCATAGCTGCGGATTTGGGTTTACAATGGGTTTGGATAAATGCTGATGTTAAGGTAGAAACAAATCTTTATTAGTTACAAATATTTCAGGTAAAAAATTTCTAAAAATAGTTTGCAATTTGGTTTTTACGATAGCAATATTACGATACTGAGCTTAACTGATCTTTCCAACCATTTTCTCCGGCCGCACCCACTCATCGAATTGTTCAGGTGTAACATATCCCAGTTTCACCGCCATTTCTTTTAGCGTGGTTCCCTGTTTATGTGCTTTCTGTGCGATCTCCGCCGCTTTGTAGTAGCCGATCTTTGTATTGAGCGAGGTCACCAGCATCAGGCTGTTGTCAACATGTTTTTTAATATTGGCTTTAATAGGTTCCAGACCCACCGCACATTTATCATTAAAAGAAACGCAACCATCCCCGATCAGCCGGGCGCTGTGGAGGAAGTTATAGATCATCACGGGCTTGAAAACATTCAATTCAAAATGTCCCGTGGCGCCGCCGATATTGATGGCAACATCATTGCCCAATACCTGGGCTGCGATCATCGTTAATGCTTCACATTGCGTGGGGTTTACTTTTCCCGGCATGATAGATGATCCGGGTTCGTTATCAGGTATGAAAATTTCACCGATACCACTTCTTGGCCCGGAGGAAAGCATACGGATATCGTTGGCGATCTTCATCAGGCTTACCGCAACCGTCTTCAATGCACCATGTGATTCCACAATGGCATCATGTGCCGCCAGCGCTTCAAATTTATTTTTAGCAGTAATGAAAGGTAAACCGGTTAATGAGGCAATATGCCCGGCTACATTTTCAGAATAACCGGGAGGGGTATTAATGCCTGTGCCAACGGCGGTTCCGCCCAATGCCAGTTCGCTGAGATGGGATAAAGAATTCTTAATGGCTTTTAATCCATGATCCAGCTGGGAAACATAACCACTGAATTCCTGTCCGACTGTCAGCGGCGTTGCATCCATAAAATGAGTGCGCCCGATCTTCACCACTTTCATAAATTTCTTACTCTTCTTTGCCAGCGTATCTCTCAGTTTTTTTATACCGGGAATAGTGGTCTCCATTAATATTTTGTAGGCGGCAATATGCATCGCCGTAGGAAAAGTATCATTGGAAGATTGTGATTTGTTCACATCATCATTCGGGTGAAGGAATTTTTCTTTGTCAGCGAGTTTTCCTCCTTTCAGAACATGACCGCGGTTGGCAATCACTTCGTTTACATTCATATTACTTTGCGTACCACTCCCCGTTTGCCATACTACCAGCGGAAAATAATCATCTAATTTTCCTTTGAGAATTTCATCACAAACTTTCCCGATGAGGTCCGCTTTGTTTTTTGCCAGCACACCCGCTTCGAGGTTGGTGATGGCTGCTGCTTTTTTCAAATAGGCAAAAGCGCGGATGATCTCTTTCGGCATGCGATTGATGTCCTGTGCAATTTTAAAATTGTCAATGCTGCGCTGGGTCTGTGCGCCGTAATAGGAGTCAATGGGTACTTTCACTTCACCCATCGTGTCTTTTTCAATGCGGTATTCCATAAAAAGTATGGTTTTTAATGATGCCGCAAAGGTAGGCCAAACGGGAAACCGGGTACATGATTTTTGATAGTAAAAGTTCGTTCCGGTGTACTATATTGCCGGTATGAAAATATTAGCCCCGGGCCTTTTTTTACTCTTTTTTTATTCTTCATCCTTTTCACAGGCGAAGCACGATTTTTCATTGGGTAAAACTGATTTTTTACTGGATGGCAAGCCTTTTCAGATCATCAGCGGTGAAATGCACCCGGCCAGGATACCAAAGGAATACTGGCGGCACCGTATCCGGATGGCAAAAGCGATGGGGTGCAATACCATTGCCGCTTATATTTTCTGGAATTATCATGAAACAAGTCCCGGTGTTTTTGATTTCAAAACGGGTAACCGGGATATCGCTGAGTTTGTAAGAATCTGCCAGCAGGAAAATATGTGGGTATTATTTCGGCCCGGGCCCTATGTATGTGCCGAATGGGATTTCGGGGGATTGCCTTCTTATTTATTAAAGATCCCGGATATAAAGATCCGTTGCCTGGATCCACGGTATATGAAAGCTGTGGAAGGTTACATCACCCGTTTGGCTAAAGAAATAAAATCATTGCAGTGCCATAACGGCGGGCCGATCATCCTCTTGCAGATAGAAAATGAGTACGGCAGTTTTGGAAACGATAAACAATACCTTGAGTCGCTCAGAAAATTATGGCTGAATAACGGTATTACAGTTCCGTTTTATACGGCAGATGGCCCCACTCCCTACATGCTCGAAGCCGGGAATATTGATAGCGTGGCGATAGGCCTCGATAGCGGAGGCAGTGAAGCGGATTTTGAACAGGCTAAAAAAAGGAACCCAAATGTTCCTTCATTCAGCAGCGAAACATACCCGGGTTGGCTTACACATTGGGGAGAGAAAATGGCGAGACCCGATACGAACGAATTAAAAAAAGAAATTGAATTTTTATTGAAAAATAAAAAATCGTTCAACTTATACGTGATACATGGCGGTACAAATTTTGGTTTTACGGCAGGGGCCAATGCTTTTTCTCCCACCCAATACCAGCCGGATATCACGAGCTACGATTATGATGCCCCCATTAATGAACAGGGAAGACCAACAGCAAAGTATTTTATGTTGAGAAATCTTATCAGGCAACATGTTGCATATAAGGTTCCTGAACTACCCGCACCGATTCCTGCGATTGAAATACCGGCCATTGACATGCAATTCATGAACTCCATCTGGCATCATTTACCCCCACCTCTGTTCTCACCCCAGCCAAAACCGATGGAAGCATTTGATCAGAACCAGGGGCTTATTTTATACCGGACAAAATTAATTGGACACAAAGGAGGCAAACTGACCATCCGGGAACCACATGATTATGCTCTTGTGTTTTTAAATCATAAATTTATTGACACTGTTTTTCGTGATGGTGGCAATTGGACCATTGATCTGCCAAAGCCTGATGTGATCATCAATGATCCCGTGCTGGAAATCCTGGTCGAAGGAATGGGGCATATCAATTTTGCGCAATTTATGATCGACCGGAAAGGAATAACGGACCGGGTCACCCTGAATGGTATGACGCTGATGAACTGGGAGATCTATCCCATGCCGATGGATTATGAATTTGTAAAGCTTGCATCTTATCCGTCAAGGGGAATGGTGAATGACAAGCCCGGGTTATTTTTCAAAGGAAAATTTACACTGGAACAAACCGGCGACACTTATTTTGATATGAGTAAATTTTCCAAAGGCTATGTATATGTAAACGGGCATAACCTGGGACGTTTCTGGAATATCGGGCCCCAACAACGATTGTATTGCCCGGCTGGCTGGTTGAATAAAGGAGATAATAAGATCATTGTATTTGACCTTCATCAACAGGAAACAGCTTCTGTCACCGGTAAGACATCATTGGAATAAATTTTTGAAATAGACTGACAAAGTAATTCTGCATGAAAAAAATAATCATATTCTTCTTCTTCCTGGTTTCCGGAAAGGCCATCGGTCAACAACAGACGCAGAACATCATCATCGTTACGACAGACGGTTTTCGCTGGCAGGAAGTATTTAAAGGGATGGATTCAGCCATTGCCAATAACAGCAAATACAACCAGGGCGACAGCGATTATATTTTTAAAAAATACTGGCACAATGATGAAGCGGAAAGAAGAAAAAAACTGTTCCCTTTTCTCTGGGGCACTGTTGTTGGTAACGGGCAATTGTCAGGAAACAGGACAGCAGGCAGCAAAGTGGATAACAGCAATCCATACTGGTTCAGTTATCCCGGATACAGTGAGATCATGACTGGATATGCCGATACGGCCATTAACAGTAATGATTACCCGGCCAACCCGAATAAAACGGTGCTTGAATTCTTAAATGAGCAACCGAAATTGAAAGGCAAAGTGGCGGCATTCGGAGCATGGAATGCATTTGACAGGATCCTGAATGAAGAAAGAAGCGGGATACCGGTGGTCTGCGGTTTTGAACCGGCAGGAGGAAAAACACCCAATGCCAATGAGCGTCTCATGAATGCGATGAACAAGGATGCACATCGTCCTTTTGGCGAAGAGGAATGCCTGGATGTGTTTACACATTACGCTGCGATGGAATACCTGAAAACAAAAAAGCCAAAAGTGTTATATATTGGTTACGGAGAAACGGATGAATGGGCTCATGAAGGGCAATACCGTTCTTACCTCGATGCGGGCCACCAGGTGGATGCCTGGTTAAAACAAATCTGGGGTTTTGTACAAGCCGATCCGCAGTATAAAAATAAAACCACCTTGTTTATTACGGTAGACCATGGAAGGGGAGATGCAAAAAAGGAGGAATGGAAAAGCCATAACAACAAGATCGCGGATGCGCATGAAATATGGTTTGCCGTGATGGGGCCCGATACGCCTGTTCGGGGTGAAATACGGGCTGATATGCAACAATACCAGGAACAATTTGCCCAGACCATATCAAAACTGATGGGCTATACCTTTGTGGCGAACCATCCTGTTGCCAATGAAATACTCTCTGTCCTTAAAATGAGAAAATGAAACGATCCTTCCTGATTATTTTATCCGCCATCGTGATTAGCGGTAAGGCACAGGTTAAATTACCCGTCCCTTCCCGGCATCAACTGGCCTGGCATGAAACCGAGTTTTACCTGTTCATGCATTTTGGCCCCAATACATTTACCGGTAAGGAATGGGGAGAAGGCACCGAGCCGGAAGATCTTTTTGATCCCACCGGCCTCGATTGCCGTCAGTGGTGCCGTGTGGCGAAAGCGGCAGGAGCAAAGGGGATCATCATCACCGCCAAACATCATGAAGGATTTTGTTTATGGCCCAGCAAGTTTTCCAAACATACGGTGCGGGAAAGCAAATGGAAGAATGGACAGGGAGATGTGCTGAAGGAATTATCACTGGCCTGTAAAGAATCCGGGTTAAAATTCGGTGTATATATTTCTCCCTGGGACCGGAACCATCCTGATTACGGTACGGAGAAATACAATGAAGTATTTGTGAACATGATGAAAGAAATTTTTCAAAACTATGGTCCCGTTTGGGAGTTATGGTGGGATGGCGCTAATGGAGAAGGGCCCAACGGGAAGAAACAAAATTATGACTGGAAGAAATTTGAGAATACGGTTCGGCGTTATTCCCCGCAAACGGTTATTTTCAGTGATATCGGTCCCGATATCCGATGGGTGGGCAATGAAAATGGAATAGCCGGTGATCCCAACTGGAATTTTTTGGATACCGCCGGTTTTAAAAGAGGATTGGGCGCACCGCCAACGGATTCATTGAATCATGGTAATTATGCAGGCAGGCAATGGATGCCTGCTGAATGTGATGTTAGCATACGGCCCGGATGGTTCTGGCATGCTGCGGAAGATAAAAAAGTAAAACAGCCTCATGAATTATTTGATTTGTATATAAGATCTGTTGGCAGGGGAGCTAATCTATTATTGAATGTGCCGCCCGACAGGCGGGGATTGATCCATGAAAATGATTCTTCGTCATTAATGGCTTTTAAAAAACTCCGGGATGAAAGTTTTAGCAAAAACCTGTTAAAAGATGCGGATACTTATTATGAATTCAGTCCCAAAGATTTTTCTGAAAAAAAAATACAGATCCGCGGGTTTGATTCCGTCTCATCTGCATATGGTATCAATATGCAGAATTTCATTGTTCACTTAAAACAACCGGCGAAAATAAATTGTATCGTCTTGCGGGAAGCGATCCACCTGGGGCAAAGCATCCGCCGGTTCAGCGTGGTGTTTTATAAAAATGAAAAAGCTATCGGGCAGGTTTCAGGAACCAGTGTGGGAAGAAAAAGGATACTTACATTCCCGGCTGTCAACATTACATCATTCAAAGTTTACCTGGAAGATGCACGGGGAAATGATAACATCAGCGGTATTGCCGCTTATTTGATTGATGAGAAGCTGGTGGAAAAATGATCATTTCCCTTTGAATATGGCTTTTCTTTTTTCCAGGAATGCCGAAACGCCTTCTTTCATATCCTCCGTAACAAAGCAATTCCCGAATTCTTTTATTTCTGTTTCAAAACCATTTTGAGATTCATCAAATACGGCATTGGCGGCTTTAATGCAACCGGCAACGGCTAATGGTGCTTTTGAATTAATGATGGATAAAATTTCCCGGCAATGTGCCAGCAGGGAGTCCGGTGCGGTCACATCATTTACCAGGCCCAGTTCCCTGGCTTCGTGGGCGTCGATCATTTTAGCGGACATTAATAATTCCATCGCCTTACCCTTACCGATCAGTTGTACTAATCTTTGTGTACCTCCATAGCCCGGAATCAAACCGAGGTTCACTTCCGGTTGACCGAATTTTGCATTGTCTGCAGCTACCCGGAAATGACAACTCATAGCCAGTTCACAACCACCGCCCAATGCAAAACCATTGACGGCAGCAACAATCGGTTTGGAAGAATTTTCTATCCTGGAAAAAGTATCCTGGCCGCGTTTGGCCATGGCCATGGCTTCTTCTTTGCTTAAGCCGCTGAACTCCGAGATATCGGCTCCGGCCACGAATGCTTTTGCGCCTGAACCGGTAATGATCACCGATCTTACTTCGGGATTTCTTTCCACTTCGTCAAGCACCTTATTCAGTTCTTTCAATACTTCCTGGTTCAGCGCATTCATCTTTTCAACGCGGTTAATGACAACGGTGAGGATTCCGTTCTCTAAAAGTATCAGCAAGGTTTGATACATATTGAATGTTTTGTCAAAAGTAGGGATAAAAGAAAAGCCGCAACAGGATGTTACAGGTATTAACCATTTTCAGGAATTTCATAAAATAATAACCAGTATGCCTACAGCCATTATCAGTAATACAAACATGATAATATCGGTTATTGTTGTTTCCCTGAATTTTATTTTTTCGGGTCTTTTCATATCATTAAAGCTTATATAATTTTAAAATCTTTGACGGTGTCAAAACTAATAGGATGAATGATTGTCCCGCCTTTTCATTTAGTCTGTGGTAACTCTTGGTTAGCAGTTGGTATTGGCCGGCTGCCCGATAGGTTTTTCTTTTTTCCGCAGGATCGTTGAGGATAGCCTTTCAGTAGTAATTGCCGTTTCTGAAGATCTTCCCTGTTTAGGTTTGGGAAATAATCAAAGACCATGAAAAAAATCATTATAATGACATTTGTCCTGTCAGGCTGTCTCCGGGTTTTTTCCCAGGGCGTTGCCGTTAATAATAGTAATGCAACAGCAGATATCAGCGCCATTCTCGATATCAGCAGTACATCCAAAGGGCTGTTGATACCAAGGATGAATACCTTAGAAAGGAATGCCATTGCATCACCTGCCCGGGGATTATTGGTATATGATACCGATACGCAGAGTTTCTGGTATTGGACAGGTCTCGCCTGGAAGGAAGTGTTGTTTAGCGGTGCCGCCATCACACCAACAGGACCGGCGCTTGGCGATCTGTATGGAACTTTTCCTGCTCCAAATGTGGGGAAGATACAGAACCTTGATGTAGCATTCGGCGTTCCGTTCGACAAACAGGTGATGAAATGGGATATGCTGAATAGCCGCTGGCAGGGACAAAATGATTCGCTGTTCCTTCCTTACAATGTGGCATCAGCAAACACCACAAAATTATTTGGTATCACCAATAACAATACTACCGGCGGGGCAACGGCCGTATATGGAAAAAGCGGGGCGGGCAGCGGGATTATACCGGCAGTCTCTGTGGGTGTTTGGGGTGATAACGCCAATGGAGCAGGCATTCTCGGAACCAGCAATAACGGAACAGCCGTTTACGGGTATAGTGTCAATAATTACGGGATCTATGGATATACCGGAGCTAATAATTATGCAGGAGTATTTGGCAGTTGCAATTCCCTTTCTGGTACCGGAGTTACCGGTGATGCTTATGGAGGCGGAACCGGTATTTATGGAAAAGCCAACGGAACAACCGGCAAAGCCGGTTATTTCAGAAATGTAAATATTTCTAACACCGATACCGGACTGGTTGTTATTCACGATGGGTTGGGCAAAACGGTTACCATATCAGCTACCAATGCTTCACAGAATTTAGGAGTCTTGTCAATAAACAATGCGGGAGTCGGGCAGATTATCAACCTGTCAAACTCCAATACCTCAAACAATGCGCATATGTTTTTTGCCAACCAGACCGGTACGGGTGTCGGTTATTATTTGAGTGTTGCGAATACCTTAAATAACAGCCCGGGCATACTGGTAGAACATAGCGGAACCGGATCAGGGATTGAGTCTTACGGGTTCAAAGGAAAGGCAGGTCTGTTTCAAATCCCTGCTGCCTCCAATGCCAGTACGGCGCTTGACGCTTCAACAATCGGTACGGGAAAGGCTGCCAATCTTTCTATAAGTAATTCCGGCAACAGCAGCCCGGCAGTCACCATTTCAACGAATGGCACGGGCCGGGGTTTACAATCTATCATTTCAAATGCATCCAACCTGGCAGCAGCTGTTTACGGAAGCAGTTCCGGTAATAAAGGAGTGGAAGGTATTGCGCAGGTTAATGGTGTCATTGGACAGTCAACCGGTTTGACAGGGGGCATTGGTGTATTGGGTCAATCGTCATTAAACAGCAACGACGGAATTGGTGTAAAAGGTGTTTCTTATTCCAGTTTGCTTACCAGGGGTTCAGTGACCGGGGAAAATCTGGCTGATGGGATAGGAGTATATGGTTCTTCATTGGGAAATGCCGGGAACGGTATCGGTGTTTATGGCACAACCAGTGCAACCGGTGGGGCCGGGGTTAAAGGAAGCGCTTCTCTTGTAAATGCAGATGGTGTATACGGAGAACATGCTGGTGGCGGCAATGGCGTGTTTGGTAATTCATTTGGTGCAAACAGTGTGGGTGTCCGGGGTCAGGCCAATTCAACCGGTAGTTATGGTATTGGCGTGGTAGGAAACAACCTTGGGGATGGCGATGGCGTAAGAGGATTTGCGGGGAATGGCGGCAACGGGGTATCCGGATTTGATAATTCACAGGGGGCAGGCCGGGCTGGATATTTTGAAATCTTTCACGCTTCAAATACCAGCGAAGCAGTAAAAATATTGCAGGGTGGATTGGGAACCTCATTATATATAAACAATACAAACAGCAGCAATACCGGTACAATGGTAAGGTTTCGAAAAAGCGGTACCGGCGATTATATTGTTTTTGAGGACGGGGCCGGGGTTAACAAGATCCGGTTTGATAATGCAGGTAAAGGATTCTTTAATGGCGGCACACAAACCGGGGGCGCCGATATGGCCGAAATATTTGATGTTGCTGATGATATCAGGAACTATGAACCTGGCGATGTATTAATAATTTCAACAGATAAAGACAGGACCGTTGTGAAATCAAACGGGGCCTATTCAAATCTTGTTGCCGGTGTGTATGCCACCAAACCGGGTATGCTGATGACGGAAGAAAATATAGATGCTGATCTGAGTGGTAAAGTGCCGATGGGAGTCGTGGGAGTTATTCCAACAAAGGTTTGCCTGGAAGGCGGAGAGATCAGGAGGGGCGATATGCTGGTTACTTCTTCGCAACCCGGTGTAGCTATGAAAGCAGATCCTGAAAAATTAAAAACCGGCCAGGTGATTGGTAAGGCCCTGGAAAACTATACTGAACCCGGTACCGGGAAAATCAAAGTGCTGGTCAATGTAAAATGATTTAATAACGGATAGGTAATACAGGCCCCGGCTCCGGAAGTTTTACCGTTTAATAGGTACGGGCATCCGCAGGATAGAATAACCGGCCCTCAGGGGCCGGTTTCAATATTTTACCAGGGAATCCGGATTGTACTTCCGGGAAATTGCCATTCAACATGGAATTGAAATAAGTTATTTTGCTTAAAATTATTTTTTGAAAAATGCCGTAATTATACTGCTCATTACCCTCCTTTCTTTACAGGCAAGGACACAGTCAAATATTGTATTTCAAAATCTGAATACAACCAACGGGCTTTCCTATATCGGGGTCAACGATATGTGTGTCGACAAAAAAGGAAACCTATGGATTTCTACCGGGAATGGGCTCAATATGTTCAACGGAAAAACGGTCGATAAATATTTTGCCACCGAATACCCGCAATTGCAAAACAATAATATCATTCATGTAACGGCGGACAGTGCTGACCATATATGGGTCCTCACGGCGGGCGGACATGTTGCCATGCTGGATGAAAAAAGGAAGTTTCACCGGGTAAGTATTTTTCATAACGATTCAGTGGCCAGGACTGCATGGATCATCAATACCCAAAAGGGAGGGATTACATTATGGACCAATAAGGGCTTTTACAGCTTTAAAAAAGAATCGTTGACCGGAAAATCAGATTCTCTGACCGGGAAAAATTTTGACAGGATTACGATAAACGGTTTTGAAAGCCTTGGCACCATGGGTTACCGGCTGGTATTTTATTATGATGACGATAATTATCTTTTTGTGCGTGACGATGCTTTTTATAAAGTAAACTTTAAGACAAGAAGAGTTGAAAAAAAATATAACATACCCAATTGCAACGCATTGATCAAATGGGGCACCTATGGCCTGCTGTATTGCGACAAGCTCACCCTTGAAGTGAAAAACATTAATCTCGTCACCGGCGAAATAATATTTCCGTTCAAAGATCTGAAAGACCAGTTTGGAAAACCCATCCATGCTTTTTTAAGGTTTGCCGAAAGAATAAACGACAGTCAGTATGTATTTACAAGTATTGCCGAAGGTATTTACCTGTATAATTCCCGGAGCGGACGCATATACAATTACCGCCACAGCCTGACCAATCCTTTTTCATTGAGCAGTAATACCCAGGCCACACTGGTGGCCGGTAAAAAAGGGTGGGTATTCATTTATTGCACCGCCAGCGGCATCAGTTATTTCAATAATAATGATATTATCGGCAATCAGGTTGTTTTTGCAGATAACCAGGGAAACGGGTTCGACGGGTATATCGCGGGTATTGCCACCCGGGACAATGATACCTATTATATCGGTACGGCGGAAGGTATGCTCCGGTGGATTCGCAGTACCAATACCACAACGTTCATTGACATTAAAGATGCAAAAGGTCAATCTGTTTTTACAAAAGGAGAAGTTACATCCATTGTAATAGATAATAATAGGAGGATCTGGGCCACAACCAAGGAAAGGGGAATCATTGTGTTGAATGAAAACCTGCAGTTGATCAGGAATATTGCATATACAGGGATCAATGGAAAAGGTCGTGAGATCAGCCGGCCATCAAGGATGGTAATGGGTCCGGATGGGAGCATGTGGAGTTGCGGAGGTCATGGCATCATCCGTATCAACACCCAAACATTTTCTGTTGACACACTCGGCAGCACACCCCTGGCCCGCTTCACCAACAGGTATTGTTCGCCCTTATTATTTACAGATAAAAATAACCTGTGGTTCGCCTCTTCCCGGTCGGGTGTTTTTCATTATAACCTCGTTACCAAAAGCCTCGACAGCTTCAATACCAAAAACGGGCTGGTCAGCAATAGCGTTTTCGATCTGAACTGTGACAGCAGGAAAAATGTTTATATAGGAACCATTTCCGGGTTAAATATTTTATTTACAAACGGGAGAATCAAAACCTACACACAAAAGGACGGGCTACTGATTGACCGGGCAGAGGGATTATTGCTTGATGGGCATGACCGAATGTGGATCGGCAACGATATCGGCCTGGCTTGTTATAACCCCGCCGACTCCGGTTTAAAGACTTTTGATGAACGGTATGGCTTAAGTATTTATGGATTCCGGGTGGGTTCATATTTTAAAATGTCAAATGGCGAATTTGTATTCGGGACCCCTAAAGGGATTCAATACTTTTTCCCGGATGCCCTGTACGATAAAAAGGTAAGCCTGGGTGTGTCTGTCAATAAAATTGAGACGAAAAAAATCCTTTCTGCTGTAACCGGGTCAGAGACATTTTATCTTTCCGCTTCGGACAACCAGGTCACTTTTTATTTTGGCTCCGTTGATTTCAGCCCGCATCTCCGGACATACTATGAGTATAAACTGGAGGAATTGGATAAAGACTGGATCAAAATTGCTGATCAGAATTCTGTACGGTACAATGCGTTGTCACCGGGTAAATATATCTTCAAAGTGAGGATCAGTAATGATAACATGAACTGGCAGCAGGCAGACAATGAAATAACGGTCATCATTGCCACCCCGCTTTTTAAAACCTGGTGGTTTAAGCTCCTTTGTGTTTTGTTCGCCATTGTGCTGATCCTGCTGGTGATCAGCTATTACAGGAAAAAGCAAATAAAAAAAAGATCAGAACTGGAAACAGAACTGGTGATCACGTATTTCGCCTCACAGATAAACAGTCATAAGAATATTAACGACCTGCTTTGGGATATTTCCAAGAACTGTATCAGCAAGCTTCATTTTGAAGATTGTGTGATCTACCTCGTAGATGAGAAAAGAAATATACTGGTTCAGAAAGCGGCGTATGGTCCCAAGAACCCTGTCGATTTCACGATTTACAAACCTATTGAAATCCCGCTGGGTAAAGGCATCGTGGGTACCGTAGCGAAAACAGGTAAGCCCGAACTGGTGATGAATACAGAGATGGACACACGGTATATCGTGGATGATAAGCGAAGGTTGTCAGAAATAGCCGTGCCCATTATCATTGATAATAAAGTGATCGGTGTGATAGACAGCGAACATCACCAGAAAAATTTCTTTACGCAAAAACACCTGCAGGTGCTGTCCACTATTGCCATTCTATGTGCCAACCAGCTGCAAAAGACAAAGGCGGATGAGGAAAAACAAAACGCAACTATTGAATTGCTGGAGAATAAACAAAAAGCTATTGAAAGCCGCCTCCAGAGTCTGCGTCTCCAGATGAACCCGCATTTTCTGTTCAATGCATTGAATTCGGTACAACAGATGATCCTGGCAAATGAGGAAATGGTGGCCACGCGGTACCTGTCCCGTTTTTCCAAATTACTAAGGGCGATATTGGTGCACAGCGATAAGGAATCCATTACCCTGAAAGAAGAACTCGATATCCTGAACCTTTATGTGGAACTTGAATCTATCCGTTTTAAAGAATCTTTTCATTACACGATTTTCTGCGATGATATGATCGATGCCGATGAAATAAAGATACCAACCCTGCTGGTTCAGCCCTTTGTGGAAAACGCCATCTGGCACGGATTGATGCATAAGGAAGGCGAACGGTCCCTGAAAGTTTCATTTAAAGAAGACGGGGATTTCATCAGATGTACGGTTGAAGACAACGGGATCGGCCGGAAAAAGGCAGCTGAAATGAAATTGGCCATGGGGCAGGAAAAGAAACATACAAGCAAAGGTATTGAAGTATCGAAAGAGCGTTTAAAGTCTTTACAGACAAAAGAAGGTTTGAAAGGCAACATAACCATAACCGACCTGGTGGATCAAAACGGTGTGGGTTGCGGAACAAAAGTTGAAATTGATTTTCCCATTCAAAACTGACGATATGTTAAAAGTTTTATTGATTGATGATGAAGAAAGGGCCACCGATGCCCTCCGGCTGATGATCGAAAAAACGATCCCGGAAATAAAGCAGGTCATGGTATGCAATGATTCAAGAAAAGCAGCCGATATGATTCATGCGTATAAACCCGGGCTGGTGTTTCTCGATATCCAGATGCCTTACCTCAACGGGTTTGAAGTGCTGGAAAAAATGCCGAAAAAGAATTTCAAGATCATTTTTACCACGGCTTATAATGAATACGCCATCCAGGCCATTCGTTTCAGCGCCTTCGATTACCTGCTGAAGCCGATCGATATGGAAGAACTGAAATTTTCGGTTATGCGGTTCCTGGATAGCCACGAAGACTATAAACAGCAGTATGACCTCCTGAAAAATATCATGTACAATATCCAGGTTCCTTCCGCCGATGAATTCAGGCTGGCATTACCGACAAAAGAAGGCGTGCATTTTTTACAACCGGCCGACATCATCCGCTGCGAAGCATTGGGGAATTATACCAAATTCTATACAACAGGAAATAAGTCCTATGTGATTTCAAGGACCCTGGGAGAATATGATGCCCTCCTTGCTCCCTTTCAATTCATCCGTACACATAAAAGCCACCTGGTGAATAAGAAATTTATTTCTTTTATTGACCATGACGGATTTGCCATATTGCGCGACAACAGCAAAGTGGAAGTTAGCCGGCGAAGAAAGGATGAAGTATTGTCGGCTTTAAAATGACAAATGAATAATAACCATTCACTAAGCCGGAAATACCATTCAATAAGTTGTGGCTCACCCCGACATATTCTTCTTTTTCTTTGTCAATACAAAAAACAAAACAATGAATTTTTATCCGCTGGTCCTGAATAACGAATGGCAGTACAGGCAAAAGGACGGCAGTACATATTTTAATAAAGTTACAGCCGTCAGCAGCGACGGGTTTACCATGTACAACAGCGCAGCCAATACCAGCAGTATGGTAAAAGTGAACGGAAATGAAATTACAACCGACGCACTGGAAGCCGGCAATTTCCAGATATGGCTTAAGAATGATCTGCAGCCGGGTGAAAGCTGGGAAATAAAATTTAAAGCCAATGGCCTCGATTGTATCCTGGTCATGACGGTCAAAGAAACCGGCAGCACCAGGGAAGTGGAAGGGAAGACCTTTAACAATGTCCTTTTCATCGAAGCCGAGAACAAGATTATTGTCAATGGCAACCTGATGCCGCTGAATTTTTTTACACAATATTATTATGCCGATGGGGTGGGGCTGATTCTCACCACATCTTCAGCAGGTGACATACATTCACTTATTCAATATAGTCTCCGTTAACCGTTAATCATACGGCCTTATCCGCGACTGCCCGCCGCCTGGCGGGCAGTTTTATTTTCCGGGCACCGTACAGTAACGAGCAGTGCCCGTTCAGAAGGATTGCAACCGGATCATCCCGGTTGTATTTTTTCTTTGCCGGTAATAAAATCATTAACCAAAAACAAAAAATTAAAAAAATGAAAAAGATTTTTTTCCTTTTATTCACAGCGGCTGGTTTCATGGCCTGTAAGAAAAGTAATACGGATGCCCCGGTAAATCCCGGGAACTCCGTTGCAAAAATTAAAACCTGGACTTCCGGCGCCAATGTCAGCACTTACAACTATGACGCACAGGGCCGGATTACCAGTTCAATAAACAGCAACGGCAGTGGTTATGAGTATCAATATTCAAACGGAACGGTACTCGAAAAAGCATTTTCTGCAGGGCATGTTCTGAATAAAACATATACGCTTGAACTGAACACCGATGGCAATGTCATACGAAGAACGGACAATAACAATCCTGTTTTAGAAGAACTATATATTTACAATGCGGATAAGACACTGGCCAAGCATATTGGTCATTATGCAGGGGGCAATACCCAGGTCATCGATTATTTCTACAAGAATGGCAACTGTGACAGCCTGAGATTTACCGGGAATAACGGGAACTGGAGCCTGACGATACAAAAGACGTATTACACAGATAAAACCAATGGGATCAGTTCGGAAAACCGCGGTGAATTTTTCTGGGGAAAGAGTAGTTCGAATTTGCTGAAATCAGAAGTATACAAATACCCTGATGGTACCACCAATACGCCCGGCAGCTATACGTATGAATTTGATGCAAACGGCAGGGTCGTTAAGATAACGGGAACACAGGGCAATAATATTGATATCGAATTCATTACTTATTATTGAACGGCAGACCACCAAAAAAACAAAAGAGAGGCCGTAACAATGAACCGCATGCGGAAGATCATCCCTTGTTCTTCCGCATCTTTTTTACCGGGCAGTTCTTGTTCCGGGATTGAACTGTAAGTATTAGAAACTCCGGTTCTCTTTTACCCAATTTGTAATATACGCAGCAATTTCTGATGTGGCGGTACCCGGTGCAAAAAGTTTCCCGACTCCCAGTTCATTCAGATTTTTCATATCATCTTCCGGGATGATTCCGCCACCGGTGAGCAATACATCCTGCATGCCTTTTTCTTTCATAAGGGCAATAAGTTTTGGAAAAACAGTATTATGCGCACCGGAAAGAATGCTGATACCGATAGCATCCACATCTTCCTGCAAAGCGGCATTGACCACCATGTCGGGAGTCTGGCGCAAACCGGTATAGATGACTTCCATACCGGCGTCTCGCAAAGCGGTGGCAATCACCTTGGCGCCGCGGTCGTGACCATCCAATCCAACTTTGGCTACTAAAACACGAATGGGTCGTGGCATATTAAATTCTTGTTTTGCGAAAATACATTCTTTCAGCAACAGCATGTAAATTACAGTATGCAATACAGGAAATTTGGCAACACGGATCTGCTGGTCAGCGAAATTGGTTTCGGTGCCTGGGCCATCGGCGGCAACGCCATGATTGGCGATCTTGCGATCGGATGGGGGGATGCGGATGACCGGGAATCCAAAAAAGCCATCCACCGATCACTGGACCTGGGGGTCAATTTTTTTGACACCGCAGACATTTATGGTCTCGGACATTCAGAACAAATAATCGGTGATTTGCTGGGAAAAAGAAAAGATGTGATCATCGCCAGCAAGGTGGGAAATGTAGCCCGGAATGAAAAGTTCACCACCGATTATTCAAAGAAATATATCATTGCAGCCTGTGAAGCCAGCCTGAAAAGATTGAAAAGGGAAGCGATCGATCATTACCAGTTGCATTCGGCAAGAATGCAGCAACTGGAACAGAACGAATGCATAGAAGCCATGCATTTGTTACAACAACAGGGCAAAATTAGATACTGGGGTTTATCCCTGAATACATTTGATCCCATGCCGGAAGCGGAATTCCTGATGAATAAAAACCTGGGCAACGGTTTTCAGCTCGTGCTGAATATCATCAATCAGAAAGCCTTACCATTGCTGAAAAATGCAGCGGCAAATGGATATGGTATCATTGCCAGGATGCCCTTACAATTTGGTTTGTTAACGGGAAAATTTGATAATGAAGTCTCTTTCCCCGAAAATGATCACCGCAAAAAGCGGGTTACGAATGAAATAATCAATGCCAGTAAAAACGCGTTGGCCCCGGTTTGGGAATTATGCAAAAAATATGACTGTGCCAAAACACAACTGGCTTTGAGTTATATTCTTAGTTACCCGGAAATATCAACCGTCATTCCGGGAATACGAAGCTCCCGGCAGGCAACCGATAATACCACGGGTTTGTTCCGGCTTTACGATACAGATAAAACATTGATTGAAAAAATGGTAGAAACCAGTTTGGTTCCGGTCATGCAATTAATACAGCAGCAGGGTTAATTGCATTGGGTATTGAGAAATTGTAAGGTGGCCCTGTTGTAATCACTGTACATCTGGTGATCTGCAACCGCCAGATCTATTTGTTCGATCACGGTTAATTTTTGCAAAACGGTCAGGCTGTTGAGTTCCGGAAATAAAGCAGGGTTTGCCTGGTAAGCAGCAACCAGTGCATCCGAAAAACCAATGAAATAATTTTTACTGTCCAGGTAATTTTTGTTTTTTAATTCATTAAAAATGGCTGCAGACTTTGCAACCGGGATATCTCCTTTTCGGGCAAATCGTTCCGGGTAGAGTGGCGAATGTTCATGCATGTAATATTTGCTGCAAATACCACGGCTGATCAGGGTTTGCGAATTTGCCAGTGCATTGGCATTACCCGCAGGGCCTACGTTTTCATTGTTATCGAACCTCGCCATGCAGAACTGGAATGGAATAGCAGACACAGATGCAACCGGGTTGCCTGCCGGGGCACAATAACTGATTCCCGCTTTGTAACTAAACATATAAGAAAGCGACGCTGAAAAATTACCTCCATTGCTCATGCCGGCTGAATAGCGAAATTTTGCACGGTTCGTAACGCCCCGGTTATAAAAAGTATCGGTAATGATTTTCAGGTTGGCAAAATCAATATTGGTAACAGAATCCCAGGGGATATTGTTCCATCTAATTTTGCCATCTCCGTTCAGGTCTGTATTCAGCGTGGATTCTTCCGCTTCCGTAACGATTACGCCGAACTGATCGGTCACCAGGTCTTTGATCAGTTGCCGGTATTCATAGCTGTTTACAAAATGCTGTGCATTCCCCCCGGTACCATGAAGCAATAAAACAAAGCCTTTATGCCCCGGGGGAAAATAATAATAAACAGGTTTCAGCCGGTCACGTCCGCGTATCATTTCAAATGTCAATGTAACCGGGGTAATGTTTTTTATGCTGCCTGTTACACTCACATTTTTCGCGGGCATGATGAACCAGGTATGCCATTCGTCTTTTCCATTCATGAATGACAGGTCAGGGCCGCTCCAGGTATCAAATAGCTGGTTATCCGCATATGCCAAACTAAAAATATGGACGGTGTCACCCACCTTGTATTTACCGCTGCCATATCCATTTGCAACCGTTACAACTGCACTATCAACAGGAGAAGGCGGGTTATTGGATGAAGATTCTTTTTTACAGGAAATAAAAAAGGGAAGACTAATGAGGGGCAGAATTTTTTTCAAATTTTTTTCAGACCGGTTGATCCTGCCCTGGTTTAATCATTAAAAACAGATAATGCCCTTTCAATCCGTTTGATCGTTTCTTCTTTTCCCAATATCCCGGCAATATCAAATACACCAGGCCCGAATTTTCCGCCGACCAGCATGATCCGGAATGGCAAAAGAACTTCACCGGGTTTTATTTCATGCACGGCCGTGATCTCTTTGAAATTATTTTCAAGTATGGATGCCTTCCATTCGGCCGTTAATTCAAAATTCCGGGTCAGTTCAGCAAAGAATAATTTCCTGGCATCATTCCATTTGGGCTTCACGGCATCCACATCCCATTGTTCCGGTGTTTTGAAAAGGAAATAAGACTGGTCATAAAAATCGGTAAGCAAAGAGCAGCGGTCTTTGACCAATGCAATTACCTTACTAAGTTTTGCTGATTCAATATCTGTAAGTCCTTTTTCATTAAGAAAGTATCTGACTCCCGACTCCAAACTCCCGGCTCCCGACTTCTTCAACCATTCATGATTGAACCATTTTGCTTTTTCATAATCAAATTTTGCCCCGCCGCTATGCACTCTTTCAATGGAAAATTTTTCGATCAGTTCTTCTTTTGAAAAGATCTCCTGTTCCGTTCCGTCATTCCATCCCAGCAAGGCCAGCAAATTGATAAATGCTTCCGGTAAAAATCCTTTTTCTTTGAAACCTTCGGTTACTTCACCGGTCCCGGGATCGGTCCAGCTCATGGCAAAAACAGGGAAACCGAATCTGGCGCCGTCTCTTTTGCTTAATTTACCATTGGGTCCGAGTATCAGGGGGAAATGGGCCCATTGCGGCATATTGTCCAGCCCGAATAAATATTTCCATAGCAGGATATGAACGGGCGCCGAAGGCAACCATTCTTCACCCCGGAAAGCATGACTGATCTCCATTAAAAAATCATCCACCACAACGGCAAGATGGTAGGTCGGCATTCCATCTGCTTTCAATAAAACTTTATCGTCAACCAATGAAGTATCAAAATGGACCTCACCCCGGATCATGTCCGTCAATGAAACGGTTTCATGTTCCGGCATTTTTATCCGGATGACGACTTTAGTTCCTTCCGCTAATAGTTTTTGTGTTTCGCCAGCCGGCAAGGTCAATGAATTCCTCATCTTCATCCGGATCCTGTGATCATATTGGGCAGAATGGGTTTGTCCCGTTTTATCTCCCGCTGCTTCCGGGGCATGTCTCATTTGTTCCAGTTCTTCCGGCGTATCGAAGGCATAATAGGCATGGCCATCTTTAACCAACTGTTCGGCATATTTCCGGTAGATCTCTTTTCTTTCGCTTTGACGGTATGGGCCATGTTCACCTCCGTGTACCGGGCTTTCATCGGGCTCCAGACCCGCCCATTTCAAACAGGAAAAAATATATTCTTCGGCTCCGGCTACATACCGGCTCTGGTCGGTGTCTTCGATCCTTACAATGAAATCCCCCTTGTTTTTTTTCGCAAATAAATAATTGTATAAAACCGTTCTTACCCCGCCTAGGTGTAAACCTCCTGTAGGTGAAGGAGCAAATCGTACCCGAACTCTTTTTGACATGGCGACAAAGATAAATTTATCGTATCGAGCCCCCAACTCAAAATAGTATGGCTTTTGAATTTCTCCCGCACTTGCAAGCCGGCAGGCAGGGATCTGTGCTGATCAGAACTTAGTATACGCGGAAATAGTCAGCGTTTATCGGCGAACATATCTCAGGGAAATGGGTTTAATTTTCAAAATACTTCTCTACCAAGTATATTTGTTTGTCATGACATTCATTGCTCCTCATTATAATAAAGCAAAAAAAAAGGCGGCATTAAATTTTTTCAGGAAGGACCGCTATCTCGTGAAAACACCCTGGTGGCTGAAGAAACTGTATCCCGGTTGTGTATGGGATATGCCGGTAAAAGAAAATACCCTTTATCTCAGTTTTGATGACGGGCCTCATCCGGTCATAACACCGTTTGTAATAGAACAACTGAAAAAATATCATGCGAAAGCCACTTTTTTCTGCATCGGTGAAAATGTAACCCGTTACCCGGATATTTTCCAGCAACTAATACGGGAAGGTCATGCTGTGGGCAATCATACTTTTCGCCATATTAATGGATGGAAAACCAGCGTGGAAGATTATATCCAGGACACCGGTAAGGCGGATGAATATATCCA
>CAZQGZ010000017.1:0-29865 GCA_964592935.1 uncultured Chitinophaga sp.
TGTTTCGTCACTTTAAAGTTAATCCCAACTGTCAGATTAAGTCGTAGCTAATTCATATTATTTGCAAAATATCCCGGTTGGTTACATGGAGATAACGCATGGTTGTTCTGATATCATTGTGCCCAAGCAGCTTCATAATGATAGTGACATCTGTGCCTTTGTCCAGCAAATGGGTGGCAAAGCTATGCCGGAGGGCATGCATGCTTCCTGGTTTTAAAATACCTGCTTTTTCTTTTGCGGCAGCTATTATTAACTGCAGGCTCCTGGTACTGTAAGGATCGCCTGCAAACTGACCCGGAAACAGGTATCCTTTTGCATCAGGTTTATATTTCTTTTTATACTCGCGCAACATGACCAGTAAAACAGGACTTAAACTCACCATCCTGTCTTTTTTGCCTTTTGACCTTTCTATTAATACACTCATCCTCCCTTCATCAATATTATATGTCTTCATGGCCACCACTTCACTCACCCTCAGCCCGCAACTGTATGCCAGCATCAGCATCACTTTGTGTTTTAAGTTCCCGGTGGCTTTTAAAATAGCAACAATGTCATTTTGACTGAAGAACCGGGGAAGCTGCAACGGTTTCCCGGGTCTTGGTATTTCCCAAAAAAATTTTTGCCTTCCCAAAACCTGTTCGTAATAAAATTTTATTGCATTGATGCGGCTGTGTAACCCGTTTTCTGTCAGCTTTAATTTTTCCAGGCAATAAACAAAATATCGCCTGAGATGTTCGGGGGACAGATCATCAGCCGGAGTTTCTTTTAAAATCCGGAGCAGTTGTGTCATCTCACTTAAGTAGGTTTTAATGGTGGAGCCGCTATAGCCTTTTAATTTCAGCCGTTGCTCCATGGAAGAGATGACATGTGCATTTGCCTTCCCTGTTTTTTCACTCTTATTGAAAGCAATAAGTCCCGCTTGAACAGGTTGCTTTTTTGCCGGGATAACATTCTTATTTGTTTCTTTCGTTATTGCCGGTGGACTCTCTTTTTCAGAACCGGTCTTCTGTCCCCTTTTTTTCTTATCTGACAGGTACCGGTGAAGTGCAGCATTTTCTATACTTGCCATCCCTTCCAGCGCAAAGAATACCTTATTATAATTCTCTTTGCTCAGGGGAGTATACCAGCACTTGTTTGTTTTGCTGAATTTTACCACACCTGTTTTCCGCAAGGCACCCTGTATCCGGTAATTGATCTCAAAATAAATCCCGATACACTCCTCCCCGCGGTGCTGTAATGGTTTAAGGACAACCTCTATCATTTGCCGGTGAATGTAAAAAATCCCGCAATAAAATGAATGATGTTTATAACACCGGTTTCTGTTTTTTTCCGGCATATTTCATCCTAAGGGGTTATGTAAAAAGAGAAATTCTCTTTTATTAAAGCGACGAGTCCCTCCGCCAAATTTTTAAAGTCTATAGTATCTGCCGGAGGAGACTCGCCGGGGAAAAAGCAAACCTCTGCGTCTCCGCGCCTCCGCGGTTAATCTTCATTCCCCGCTTCCCGGCTTTTGCTCCGGCCGCATCTGGGGAAATAACAAAACATCCTGTATGGAAGAACTATTTGTAAGTAACATGCATAAACGATCTATACCAATGCCAATACCAGATGCGGGTGGCATGCCGTATTCCAGGGCACGCAGGAAATCATAATCAATGAACATGGCTTCATCATCTCCCCGCTCCATCAGCCTGGCCTGCTCTTCAAAACGTTCCCGCTGGTCAATGGGATCATTTAATTCACTATAGGCATTGGCGATCTCCTTACCATTAATTATTAATTCGAATCTTTCCACCAATCCCTGTTTTTCCCGGTGTTTCTTGGTGAGCGGGCTCATCTCTACCGGGTAATCAATAATGAAAGTGGGCTGTACATAATTCTTTTCACATTGATCCGCAAAGATGGCATCGGTGAGTTTGCCCTTGCCCATGGTCTGATCAGCATGAATATGTAATTGCTTGCAGACGGAACGGATCTGATCTTCATTCATCCGGCTGATATCAAAACCGGTATGTTCTTTTATGGCATCATAGATAGCAATGCGTTTGAACGGCGCTTTAAAGGAAATGCTTGCTGTGCCATAAAGGACATCCGTGGTACCGCAAACATCCATCGCTGCTTTTTCCAGCAACTGCTCCGTGGTTTCCATCATCCAGAAATAATCTTTGTAAGCTGTATAAAATTCGAGGATGGTGAACTCGGGGTTATGCGTGCGGTCCATGCCTTCATTGCGGAAATTGCGGCTGAATTCATATACCCAATCAAATCCTCCCACGATCAGTCTCTTTAAATAAAGTTCATTGGCAATGCGTAAGTACAAAGGCATATCCAATGCATTATGATGCGTGATGAAGGGTCTTGCTGCCGCGCCGCCGGGTATGCTTTGCAGAACAGGCGTATCCACTTCCAGCGCTCCATGCTTATCCAGGAATTCCCGGATGGAATGGATCATCTTTGTTCTTTTGATAAAAGTTTCTTTGACTGCGGGATTAATGATAAGATCCGCATAACGCTGCCGGTATTTGAATTCAGGATCTGTTACAGCATCAAAGGTTTGTCCCTCTGCTTCCTTTACGACAGGCAAAGGACGGAGTGATTTACCCAGCAAGGTGAGTTCACTCACATGCACGGATATTTCACCGGTCTTGGTGATAAAGCCATACCCTCTTATGCCAATGAAATCACCGATATCGATCAGTTTTTTCCAGACAATATCATACAACGATTTGTCTTCACCCGGACAAATATCATCACGGCGTATATATAATTGTATCCGGCCATGTGCATCCTGTATCACGGCAAAATTGGCTTTGCCCATATCTCTAATGCTCATAATGCGACCGGCCAGGCAAACACCGGAGAACTGTTCTTTAGTCGTTTCATTAAAATTCTCTTTGATAAAAACCGAATTACTGTTGACAGGATACATGGCTGCCGGGTAGGGCTCAATACCCATCATGATCAGTTCGGCCAGTTTCTCCCGGCGCAGTTGTTCCTGTTCGGATAAATGTGATAAGCTCATGTGTGTTGTAAAGATTTTAAAGAGGCTGTCTCATAAGCCGATATTTCACGCAAAGACGCCAGGCCGCAAAAAAATCAGATGGAAAATCAATCGTTGCGTCTTTGCGAGATACCTTCTAAAAGTAACTTTCGAGAAAGCTTCAAGGAGGCAAAGGTACTGGTTACGGGTAAGCATACAAACAGCATGCCCCGGTGAAAAGACCGGGGCATGCTTACTGGTAATGTTTTGAATTTATTTGTTCCTTTTCTTTTTTTCTCTCGGGGTTCTTTCTTTGGATGTGTTCTTAAATAAATAACCAACCCGGATTGAAAAAGCAATATTTTTTATTTTATTACCTGCATTGGCCGGTATTGCTAATTTATCATCCGGGACCAGGTTCCTGGCGCCCTGCATATAATGAAGGGCAACAAAAAAACTATTGTTCATCCGGTATCCCATTAAAAAGTTGGCGCCATAATCAACCCCCTTTAAATCATTGGCTACCGCATTTCCAAAAGAAACATCGGTCTCCACATTCGGCTGGCCCGCAGAGTGAGTAACAAATTTGGAAGGAAGAGGTAATCCCAGGTAAGGTCCCGCACCCAGGTAGAAAGTTCCTTTACCGGCATTCAGATTTCTTACAATATTGGGAGCCAGTTCTGCATAACGAAGAGCCGTATAGATCTTATTATAAACCGGCGTGGTGGAAATGTCCGCTGCCCCTTTCTGAATATAGCGCAGGTCGGGCTGGAAGGAGAATTTATTTTTCTTTCCAAGGGGCACTTCCAGTTGCATGCCGGCGGTTATGCCAATCCTGTATTCACCATCCCGGTCAGCTTTGCTGAGTGTTCTGCTAAGATTTGCAAAGGAGATCCCGCCGGTAAGTCCTACTCTTGTTTTTTGTGACAGGGCTGTGAAGCTCAGGCAGAAAATGAATGCAGTTAAAATGAAAATCGTCTTTTTCATAAACAGTAGTTTTTTAGTTGCCTCCCGTTGACACCATTCAGGCTGTTTCAATCCCGGTGTACAGGTAATGGCTTGGTTCAATTCATCCGAAAAGTAGCTTAAAAGTAATGACTTTTAAAAATTTTGGCCGGTCTTTTTTACCCGGCATGCCCGCCAGGCCATAAATTTTTTAAATAATGGTCATACGGGCAGGCAAAGATAATGGATACACCCTGAAGGCCAAATAAAAAAGCGAAGGTTTTACCCTGAAAGCCAGCGGTTTGCCGGCTATTCACCCTCCAATAGTCATCTTACTGGCTGCTATAAGTTGCCTTTGATATTGTAAGCAATCTATGGATCAGGCGGGTTTGCTTTTATTTTTTTTCTTACCCAAAATACCCCTGATCGCGAGGAACAGCAGGAAAATGATCAAACCCGTACCCCCGATGCCAACAATTACAGCCGCCGCCCCGGAGCCTTCACAGGAAAGGTTGCATGACAAGGCAGCCACCAGGCCGATCAGGCCCAGGGCAACCAAAATGGAAAGAATGATCAATGCTGTTTTTCCTCCATTGGAAATTTCACGTGTATGCTTAATGGCTTTCACCTGTTCTTTCAATAATTTTTTTCTTTCCTTCCAGCTTAACATTTTCCCATGATCATCTTTCATGGATTTATAAAAAGCCGGAATGGTTTTATAGGTCTTTACCGGACTCTTTACCGGAATAATGGTATTGCCCGCCACTGCCTGGCTGAATGGAAAGGAAGACCGGAATAAAATTTCCCGTTGATTGCCTGCATAGATGCACATAAAAAAAGCGGAACCTGCCAGGAGCATACCGCAGGTTTTTTGGCGGATATAAACAGAGACGGTCATCCGGTATTTCCCGTTTTTATTTTTAAAGGGATAAAAAATGAACCCGGTGGCGTATATAAGTGCAAAAGATAAAAGTGCCATGAAGGGCAGGTAAATTCCAGAATCAAGTAACAGCCAACCCGTGGTAAAACCCAGTACATTCAATACAAGGAATGAAACAATAATGATGATGCGGGAAGTCCATGGATGGCGGTTAGCCCATAAGGAGATTTTTTTCATGTGAATAATTTTTTAGCTGTTAGCCATGAGCTTTTAGCAATTAGCTCGTGCAAGGTTTAAAATTTTATTTTCACTGCAATAGCCGGGTAGCCGGTTTTGATCATAGATGCCTTGTATAAATATGAACCATTTTCAATTTTAAAAGAAGCGGAAAGGTTATTGGCTTTTCTTTTATTATTGGTGGAAGCAATAAAAAAGGGAATGCTGCCGAGCATGGAAGCAAGTCCTGTATAAAATAAAACGGCTCCTGCTTCAAACGTATTGCTCTGTTCTCCTGTAAAAATCCCGGCTATTTCCTCCGTTACACCATTTATCCCGAGTATCAAACCAGTAGTGGTGCATGCAAAGCCTCCACCCAATAAGATCCAGGCGGCTGTATTCTGTTTTTTACTTTTTTTGAGATAATCCGATTTGGTAAGTGAAGCCGGGGGGCTTGTTTGCTGGCTGAATGAAGTAGATGAGAAGATCAGTAAAAAGGCAATAAAGATAATTTTTCTCATAAATTTTATTTTGGTTCAAGAAAGATACAGATTTAAGAGAAAAGCAGATAATTATCGTTTGCGGAATTCATGAATTTAGGCAGCAACAAATAGTGACAAAATCATAAGAATACACCAATCCTTCTTAGTTTTGAACCGTCAAATTGAATTAAATTAAAGAAAGTTAACACATGAGAAAAATTTTCTTATCCATTATATTATCGGCAACGCTTTTCAGCTCCTGCGAGGTCTTATCCAAATTACCCACAGGCGGGGTTACCGAATCTGAAGCAGGAGAAGGCATCAAAGAAGCATTGGGACAAGGCCTTGTCAAGGCAGTTTTGGAATTAAACAGGACCGATGGATTTTTTGCCAATGCCTTTTATAAGATCCTGATGCCGCCCGATGCCCGCAAGATCGAGAATACCCTGCGAGACCTCGGCATGGGCCGCATGGTGGATAAGGCCATTCTCCAGATCAACCGGGCGGCTGAAGATGCAGCCGGGTATGCCAAACCCATTTTTGTGGATGCGATCAAAAGCATGACCATCAGCGATGCGATAGGACTTGTCAGGAATGGAGACACCAGCGCCACCCATTTTTTCAGGGTAAAAACCACGGACAAACTGATAGCAGCCTTTTTACCGGTGATCAGAAATTCACTGGATAAACTGGATGCCACGAAGTATTACAGTGACGTCATCAACACGTATAATAATTTCCCCACCACGTTTAAAAAATTAAATCCCGATCTGCCCGGTTTCGTAACCGCTAAAGCCACCGATGCCCTGTTTGACCTCGTGGCAAAGGAAGAAAGGAATATCCGGCAGAATATTGCTGCACGAACGACTGAATTACTGAGAAAAGTATTTGGAGCCAAATGGTAATTTTCGGGTAATGACAGGATTTGATATTTCTCGCAGCGCCCGCAAAGGAGCAAAGAACGCAATCCCGATAGCTATTGGGACGCCGCTGCTTCGCAGCGATCGCTGCGAGAAATATTGAAACCAGTACTCTACGATTTTCTGAAATAAGGTGTTAAAGATGGTCAAATAAGCAACTTAAAGTATAAAATATCGTCAAATGATCTGTCATAAGTTTTCGCAGTAAGGATTGCTGTTATCTTGCATACATCATAATTTCCACATCATGAAGAAATTTTCAATTGGCCTGGTCCTTTTAAGCCTGTTCATCATCCCGGCTATTTCCTATTCGCAGATAGATCTGAAAAAAATATTTCCCGGGAATAAGACCGGCTCCGGTGTCACGGAGAATGAGGCCGGGCAGGGGATCAAAGAAGCCTTGACGCAGGGGATCACCAATGCCGTGCTGAATCTGAATAAAACCGATGGTTTTTTTGGAAGTGAATTTTACAGGATGTTACTTCCGCCTGATGCCAAAAAAGTGGAGAATACCCTGCGCAGTATCGGCATGGGCGCCCAGGTGGATAAAGCTATTCTTTCGATCAACCGTGGCGCGGAAGATGCGGTCGGTTATGCAAAGCCCATTTTTGTAGACGCCATCAAACAAATGACACTCACCGATGCGTTGAATATCGTACGGGGGCCAAAGGATGCAGCCACGAATTATTTTAAAGAGAAGACAAAGGAGAAATTAATTACAGCATTTACTCCATCCGTAAAATCATCGCTTGACAAAGTGGATGCCACCAAATATTATTCCAACATCATCAACACATATAATAACCTGCCCACCACTTTTAAAAAAATTAATCCCGACCTGACTTCCTACGTTGTGGGCAAAGCCGTGGATGCGTTGTTTGACCAGGTGGCGAAAGAGGAAGCCAATATCCGGGCCAATCCGCTGGCCAGGACTTCTGATATATTGAAGAAAGTGTTTGGCGGGGGAATAAAATAATTTTAAGCTATTTCAGATTTCAAAGAGCTGACGTTTGCATTCTGGAGTTCCTGTATGAAACATTGCTGTTTCTCATTAATAATTCAGCGTGACATTTCTAACCGTATCCATTCTTGGAAATGACTGGTTCCATGTTCCGCTGTTCAAAGTATTGATCCCGCTGGTTACCTGCCAGGTAATTTTATTGACCTGGTTGCCAAATCCATTAATCAAAACGATGCTGTCGGCAGCGGCATTGAAATCTCGGGAACTGATATATCCCGTGTGTGCAATATTGGGAGGATCCGTCTGCCGCCACGCGGTAATAGTTAAAACAGAACCGGCCGGATAATTTGTGCCTTTAATAATTCTCAGGCTCATCCATCCCATCGGCGTTAATGATAATGGTGTCGCCTTTGTAAAAGTTTCGGTCCAGTAATTGGGTTTGGTTATAAATGTTGCTTCATTCCAAAAAGGAATTTTATCATATTTATCCTGCGGCACTTTTACTATTCCGTTGTTATCCGTTACGCCGCTGAATTCCTGGACAATTCCAAAAACACAACCGAAGGCCGCACATCTTTGTAAGACTACGGTAGCTCCGGAAACCGGTGAGCCGGTTGTTAGCTCATTGACCTGGATGCTCACAGATGCTGAAGAAGATGAGGAAGCGTTGTTATTCTTTTTGCAACTGCTAAAAATCAAAAGAATAATAAATAACTTTTTCATAAATTTATTTTTAAGTTTAATGATGGAATGCTACAGTACACAAAACGATTGTTAAGGAGTTGAGGGATTGTTTCATTTTTAAATGACACCGAACCGGCTCTTCATTTATTCTTTTCGGAAGCGATAAAAATTGGAATACTTCCGGCCATGGCCAGGACACCCGGTATAGTTATAGCTCCCCAGTCGTTGGAATACTTATCATCATACGGATTCAACGGGTTCCCATAATCAGTAACATGACTGGGGATGGCGATGCCAATTATTGTTATTGTGGCTCCTCCTCCCAATAATAGCCAGGCAGCGTTTTTTTGCTTTTTACTTTTTTTCAGGTAATCGGTTTTAATAGCAGGGTTTGTAGTTGGCTGGCCGAATACATTTGTTGCAAGAACCAATAACAGGATAATTAAGAATTGTTTTATCAAGATGTAAGTTTTTAGTTGTGGAAATGGATTGATAGCCCAAACCTACTTTTATCATATGAGCAACCGAGCCGGGAATTTGCAGTTAGCTCTTCCGGGTTGGCAGTTAACCTTAATGATATGATACCGATAAACGGGATAATGAAAAATCCTGATAAAAAGGAATTACAGCAAAGTTCAATTGAGGATTAAGATCAACTGGGCTACTTTATTATGAGTTATGAATAGAACAGGATAAGTTACCAACGGAAATGGGTCAATAGCCAAAGAACTGTATGAAGTTTAAATTAGAGCCACTACCTTAGAATTATGAATTACCTCAAAATGATTATATGCGATTACTTGTTTTGATCATATCCTTGATAATAACACCTGTATTATATGCACAGAAAAGGGATGTCATCAGTATCAAATTGAAAAAAATGGATATCCCGCCTGTTACAACTCCTTATTTCTTTTTTTCATCTGATAATTTAGTATGGTTTTCTACCAGGCAGGGCCTTACCTCCTTTGATGGTATTGAAACCATTTATTATTGTGCCGGCGAAAATGAATCCTATAAAAACGAACTGGCCAATATCAGGGCAATAGCAGAGGATAAAGACAAGAGTTTATGGATTGCGACCAATGGTTCAGGATTACAGAAGGCAGGATTATTTCATTTTAACAGGGTGACAAAAATCATTCATAAAATCTGGAATGAGAATGAGAAAAATAGTTCAGGCAATATATCTTTTGTGAGGATGTTTCTTGACGACAAGGGATTACTTTGGATGAGTACGGTTGTATGTGGGTTCTACATTTATAATACTGTTGATAACTCAATGGAACATTATAGCGGAACTGACCAACCGTTGGACTGTAATGTTGATGGACCACCAAAATATAATTATCAAGTTCCTGATTTTAGCCGCCCCGGTAAAATGTGGGTGGGATCCCATGAGGGAATTTTTCTTTTTGACAGGGGCACAAAAAAAATAGAAAAAAAACTGGCATTTGAAAAGCCTGCCAACAGTTATGAATCATCCGGGGTCATATATATGGATGTACGGAATGATTCCATAATTTATATCGGAATCAAACATCATGGCCTGGGAATTTATAACACGAAGAGGAATATATTGGAAATGATTCCTCAGCCCTCAAGCTTAAGTAATAGAGATATTATTTCTTACAACAGTTCCGGGGTCATCTCAATTGACAAAAAATCAGAAGATGAGTGTTATGTTACCTATTACGATTCGTTGCCTGCCATTTTTAACTGGAAGACAAAGCGATATTCATTTTTAACTGACCCTGAACAAATTTCTGTATCAAAAAAGGGCTTCATTAAGATACAAATCGATAAAGCCGGAAATCAGTGGATATGTCAATGGAAAAATTTGTATGTTGTTAACACCGCGATTAATTTATTTAACTCCCGGGACAATCCAATATTGCCATTTAAGCAGTTTGGTGAAACCAGGTTACTTTATCTGATCTGGGACAAAGAACTCAAGTGTTACTATGCGACATTTGAATCGTCCGGTAATGTTTACAGGCTTGATAGCAATTTTAATTACATTAATACCATATCGACCCCGTTTAAAATCTGGAGTGGTTCTGAAATAAAGATTATTCAGGATAATCAAAAACGGATATGGGCTTTAAACATAAGCCAGGATCCTCATGATAATATGTCTCTCAGTAATGTTTGCGTATACACAAAGGAAAGCGGGAGTTTTCAACTCGTTCAAAAGGCATTCCCCCAACTAAATATAATAGGCGATATATATGACATAGCAGCTGATAATATGGGGAACATCATATTTTCAAAAATAAATGGAGATATATTTCTTCTAAATACAAAAACAGTCAGATTGAATACGATTCCAAGTCCCCCCATTAAAGCGGTCTCCAATAATTTTAGTTCTGCTTTGTACTATGATTCCAATCATGGGTATGTTTATTCTTCCAAAAGCGGAAATCTCATTCAATATGATATTAAGCTAAAGACAGGAAGGGTTTTTAGACCCGCCGATTCCACGCTTTTATATAAGACTAAAAGCTTTTATTTCGATGACGTTGGCCAGATTTGGGTAATAAATTACACTCCCAATGATGCCCCAATACATATATATGATGCGGTAACATTCGAGTACAAAAGAGAGCTTGTGTTAAGAAATACACAAGGGGAGAAATTAGCTGTAGAAACCCTTTGTCCCGGCCCCCCGGATTTTATGATTATTATTTTACGTGATTATGGTTTGGCGGTCTATGATTATATGTACGATAATTTTAAGTTGATTGATAAAGGAAACGGATTACTTGGCGAGCTTCCCCGCAGAACCATCTATGTCAATAACAAATTGATCTCAGGACATGGTAATAAGATTCAGTTTGTTTCTTTTGATAAGATCATTTCACAAAAAAATGAGAGAATCCCTCAAATCAACCAGGTAACAGTATACGAAGGCAAAAGGGCAGTTACTTTATTTAATAATAACGACAGAATCAAACTTGACTACAAGAGAAATACTATAGGTATTTCATTCTCTGCCCTGGAGTATATATTTCCTGAACGGGTGCAATATGCTTTTCGTTTAACTGAAATAGATGATGATTGGAAATTTGTTGGCCACAAGGACAGAAAAATTATTTATTCAAATCTTCATCCGGGAAAATATATTTTCCAGTTAAAAGCCCAGATACTGGGCGGAAATTGGCAAAGCAGGCCCTTAGAATACATTATCATTATCACGCCTCCTTTCTGGAAAACCTGGTGGTTCCGTACGATGGTTGCCATATCAGCGCTGGGAATACTTTATTTGCTATACAGAAGAAGAGTTGCATTAATAAGGCGAAAAGATCAGGTGAAAACACTACATGAAAAGGAACTGCTGGAACTCGAAGCCAAAGCCCTCCGTGCCCAGATGAACCCGCATTTTATTTTCAACAGCCTCAATTCCATTAAATCACTGATCAATAAAAATGAGAATGATAAAGCGGCGGGTTACCTCACTACTTTTTCTAAACTGATCCGTACACTTTTTCAGAATTCAGACAAAAGAGAAGTAAGCCTGCATGAAGAACTGGAAACCTGCCGGCTTTATACCCAACTGGAAAAAATGCGGTTTGGGGATAAGGTGAATTTTATTTTTGATGTGGATGAGAAAATTGATTTAAAGGATATCAAAGTCCCGGCTCTTTTCCTGCAGCCTTTCATTGAAAATGCGATCTGGCATGGCCTGGTGCCAAAAAAAAGCGGCGGCCAGGTAACTGTTGGAGTGAAAGAAAGCAAAGATGCTGTTGAATGTATTATTGATGATGACGGTGTGGGGCGCGAATTATCGAGACAATATAAAGCGCAATATGAAGCAATCCACCAGTCAAAAGGGATCGGGCTGACACAATCAAGACTGGAATTGGATAAATTGCTGAATGAACGGGAAGCCACCATCCATATCATAGATAAAAAAAATGCGGAAGGAATGGCTGATGGGACCCGGGTTATTATCACTTTTAAAGAAAATAAAAATTGATTAAGACGATCCTCATAGATGATGAACTGAATTGTATCGATAGTCTTGTCTTCGATTTGCAGAAGTATTGCAAGGACATTGAGATCCTGGCAACCTGCATAACGCCCAAGCAGGGTTTGCTTGCTATAAAAAAACATAAGCCTGAACTGGTGTTCCTGGATGTTCAGATGCCCTGGATGAACGGATTTGAAATGCTGGAAATGCTGGAGGAAATTAATTTTGCCATCATCTTTACAACGGCCTTTGACCAGTTTGCTGCCAAAGCTTTCCGGATAAGTGCCATTGATTATTTATTAAAACCAATTGATGTGAATGATCTGAAAGAAGCTGTAAAAAAAGCGACTGAAAAAATTCAGCAAAAGACGGGAGCAGAAAATATTAATAACCTCTTACAGAATATGAATAAGCCGGATGCCAGCCAGCGGATCGCATTTCCCGGGCGGGATGGTTATGAGTTCATTGAAGCCGAAAAGATCATTTATGCAAAGGCGGAAGGCTCCTATTCCCACATATTTTTGAATGATAAAAGAAAACTGATTATTTCAAAAACATTGAGTGATATTGAAGAAATGCTGCCTCCTGACAAGTTTCAACGGATCCATCACAGCACCCTGGTCAACCTTTCTCATATCACTCATTTGCTGAAAACAGACGGGGGCCTTGTGGTTTTAGATAACGGGGAAAAACTGGTCATTTCAAAATCGAAGAAGCTTAATTTGATGGCAAGGCTTGGATTAAAATGAATCAATTAACGATCATTCCGGGAACACACTCCAGAACAACAGCACCACTCTTCTCCGGGCATCATTGATACTGTAATCAAGAATTTTTGGATTGGGGAACAGATCTCCTTTTCCTTCAGTGAGGAATAAAATATTTTTTACGCTTCCACCCATGGTGGATCTTCCGTAAGTGTATTTCTTAAATAGTTGTATCACCGCCTCGGCCCTTCTTCTTGATAACTCTTTATTTAACTCTTTACTGTCCGGGGTTTTGCCACTGAGTTTTACGCCATCCGCAAGGTCTTTGTACAGCGGAGTGCCTTCAACGATCGATGTACCATCGGCATATCCTTTGGCGGTGATCACCAGGGAAAGCGGGAAGTCGGGATATTTTTGGGTGAACAGGTCAATCTCTTTGGCGGCGGGTTCAAAAAACTTACCGATAGCATCCGCTGTTTTTCCTTCCACCGTATATTGCCCGGGCTGGAACAATACATCCTGGTCCAGTTTCACCACCATGTTCCGGTTGATAAGGTCGTTGATGAAATTGACTTTATCACTGATCAGTTTGGATGTGACACCTGATAACACCAATGCTTTTTTTAGCTTGTTCCAATCGTTCCGGTCTACTTCCATATCACCGATAAGAATGGAATTCTGTGTTACCAGTTTGTCGATCTCAGTAGTGGCGAGTCCGATATATTTTTTGATCCTTGCGCTGGCGGTATCATCTATTTCATTCAGGTCTTCTTTGTTTTGACGCCTGGCATCGAGTTCTTTCAGTTTTTTGCTATGCTGTGCCAGTTGACTGTCCAGCACGGCCAGTTGTTGCCGGTGGGAAGTTGCTTTTTGTTGCGGTATACAGGAACAAAGATGAAGTGTAATGAAAACTATAAACAGAACATATGGTGATTTGATCTTACGCATTTTCCTGCAGTGACCCGGTTATGTTTAATAAAGATAAAAAAAGGAGAGATAATTTTGATTTCTAATTTCTAAACGCTTAACTTCAACAGTTCTCCCCCCTTGATAAACTTTCTCAGCCTTAACCTTCTGAATTCATAAAAATAAGATATGAAAATGAAAACCCCTTACCCGGGAAACTAAATTTATTATTCACCAAAAAAACAAAAACAAATGAAAAGAACATTTTTTCTGTGGCTGTTTGCGGCCATGGCATTTATTGCAAACGGACAGGGTAAAACCCTTTATGAAGTAAACATTGTGAAGCCCAAACCCGGGATGAAATCCACCTTTGAAGCCAAATGGAAGGATCACCTGACCAAGTATCACAAGACAGAGAACAAAAGAAAGGTGTATGAGGTGGTAAGCGGTCCTCATAGCGGGGAATATCATATTGTGGAAGGCCCCATCTCTTATGCAGACATGGATACAGAAATGCCGAACAGCAAAGAGCATGGACTGGACCTGGAAAAGAATTTTACACCCTATATCGAACCCAACTCGATGAATGCCATGTTCCGTTGGGATGATACGGCCAGCATTAACCCGAATGTGGAAGCCACAAAATTCCAGGTTACGGTCAGTCATATCAAATCGAATATGATGAACGAAACCATCCGGGAAAGCAGGAGGGGATCCCTGATTAACCAAAAAATTAATAAGGATAATAATATTCCCATCCGGTTCAGTTTTAATGTATTTACCCAGATCATGTCCGGCTCCGACCCGGTCAGGATTTCGATCAGGGCGTTGAAAGATGGTTTCAAGGAACTGGAGAATAATTATTACGGTCCCAATCCCTTTGCCAATATGCCCAATGCTTTCCGGGATGCTTATATAAAGGAATATGGCTATGATGCATGGGATGCCAGGCAAAAATTGATGAATGATAATGCCAATATCGCAAGCCGGGAAGTATTCCTGATGGTGCTCCGCAAGGACCTGAGTTCAGATTAATACATCTTAAAATGATACTGATTCAATCCCGGGTGTTCCATCCGGGATTTTTTATTGTTTCGTGACGCTATTCTGGAAGGATATATATGGCAGAAATTTAAAAGATTTATCGAAGCAAAAAGGGGAGCCACATAGTAAGATAGAAACATAGGTTTTCACATAGTTATATTTTATGTGAAAGGTTATATTCACATGTTGCTATCCCGGAAAATCGGGACAGGTTGTGGTTCAAGAACTGATATAAAGTCAGGAACAAGCTAATAATACCTGCCATGCTTCCTGTATTTTTCCTGCATCCAGTAATTCTTTTGCATACCGGTGCAGTTCTTTTTCCATTTCTTCCGGGTTGATGCTGAAGTATTGTATGATCTCTTTCAGCCTGGTATCATCAAACGCCGGATCGATCAGCGGCATTTCGTGTACATTGGCTAATTGCCCGAGGTTGTTGCCGGTAAGAATAGCGCTGTTCCGGATGAAAGCCGGTAAGGAATCCACGCCAATTCCCAGTTCGGTATTGGGTTTCTGAACATGAAACAGATTGGTCTCATCCACTTTGCAATACCAGTCGCCACCCAGCCGGGCCACATGATGGATCTTCCGCTGATCCAGTTTCCTGTTCTCATCCAGCAATGAATCATCAATATGCATTTTCAACACTTCACAGATCACCAGGTTGCCGGCGCCTTTTTCTGTTCCCAGCGGTTTTATCTCAATAACCTTACATTCCATCTTCACCTTGCTTTCTTTTACCATCGGGGGCCGCACGATCGTGGCGGGTTCTTCTGTAAAACCGGCTTTGATGAATTCATTCACTTCTTTCGGGTATTCGCAACTGGAAAGGGAGGTTTGCTGCACCATGTCGTAAGTGACGATATTGATAACCACTTCCGGGACCTCCATCACATTTTGAAGTGTATGTTTCGTTGTATTATCCCGCACTCTTCTTGCCGGCGAAAAAATGACGATAGGAGGGTTCGATGAAAATAAATTAAAAAAACTGAAGGGACTCAGGTTGACATGACCTTCCTTATCAATCGTTGATGCAAAACAAATAGGACGGGGTGCCACTACGTGCTGGAGGTAGTATTGCTTGTCAGCGGGCTTGAGATCTTTTAATTCAAATATCATGAACAGTTACGGGTTATGGGTTATGGGTTACGGGTTTTCTTCGTAGCAAGGATCTTTGCTTTGACTTTTTTCAATAATTCACCGATTTGTTTTCCCAGAATTAGTGCTTCATTACAGATTTCTTGTGCCAGTTTTTCTTCTATAAAGTTCATTCTTTTAATAAATAGAATTTTGTTCCGGATTTCCCCGCATGAACCTTTTGCAATTCTCAGAAAACGATTGAAGTCAGCATTATTATTATATTCAAAGCCTTCGGCAATATTATCAGATATCGATAATGCAGCGCTTTTTAACTGATCTTTTAAAGCAAAATCTTTTTTAATAAACTCATTTGTATCGGCAACCCTGTAGATTTTAACAGCTAATTCCTGGGCTTTCTGCCAGATAATTAAATCTTCGAATGAACTTATTTTATTTGCCATAAATCAGGATTGCTTATTGAACAGATCACGCACAACCCATAACCCGTAACCCGTAACTCATAACTTTTTTAACGCAAGAATCGAATAATCCGTTTCCTCCGCCACAATTGTATTACTCAGTTTTCCCAACCCATCTATCTCCATTTCCACCACATCACCTGCCTGCAACCATTGTTCTGTATAGTTCGGATCATTCAGCTTGCCCGTTCCATTCAATTCCAGGAAACAACCCGTACCCACTGTGCCACTTCCGATCACATCGCCGGGATAAAGATCAACACCATACGAAGCTCTTTCAATGATCTCCGCAAAGGTCCAGTCCATATCACCGAGATTACCATCGCTTACTTGTTTGCCATTGACAAAACATTGCATCCGCAGGTTCCAGCTGGCGCCGGTATGATTTTCCTTGCAGGGAATTTCAAGTGATTGTAATTCATCCAGGGTCACCAGCCAGGGGCCGATGACGGTGGAAAAATCTTTTCCCTTGGCGGGTCCGAGGTTCAGCAGCATTTCTTCCATCTGCAATTTTCGGGCACTCATATCATTCATGATCATCAGCCCGCCGATATATTCATCTGCTTCATCTGCTTTGATATTTCTTCCGTGTTTGCAGATCACGATCGCTGCTTCGAGTTCGAAATCCAGTTTTTCAAAATGATCGGGCATGCACCTGATTTCGCCGGGTCCCTGTATGCTGTGATGATTGGTGAAATAAAATATGGGATACTGGTCAAACTCCGGGATCATATCCACTTTACGGTTTCTTCTCGCTGCGGCCACATGTTGCCGGAAAGCATATCCATCCCGGCAGGAAGAAGGAAAGGGTATGGGGGCAAGCAACGTAACATCTTTTACAGGTACCCCTTTATTACTCGTTCTTGTTCCTTCGCGCAGCATCAGTTCACCAGCCTGCGCCACCGGGAAACTTTCTTCCCAGTAATTTAATAACATATTCATGCTATTGGGCAGGTCGGGATGCAGCACTTCCATGTCATAGATCATGTTATCGATCAGCACACCCAGTTGCTCATGTTCTTCTTTCAGGTAGGTAACAAGTTTCATTGATTGAAATTAAGAGCCGCTAAGTTAGCGAGGATGTTTGTAAATTGAGTTGATGAAAAAATGGATGACCTTTTTACTGTTTCCTCTTTTATCTTTTGCAAAAAAAGAAGATCCTTCCGAATGGATCCGCATCAACCAGCTTGGCTATCTCCCGGATGGGATAAAAGTAGCAGTCTGGTGCAGTAAAAAAGAATTACCCATAAAAACATGGCAACTGGTTGATGTCAATACCGGAAAGGTTGTTGATTCCGGCAAAGCGAGCAAGCCATTCGGTGCTTATGGTCCTTTTCAACAAAGCTGCCGGCTTGATTTTTCATCTTTTAAAAAAACCGGCGTTTATTATTTAAGGGCCGGTGAAACCAAATCACCCCTGTTCGAGATCAGCCATAAAGTATACCGGGGCAGCGCTGATCTCTGTCTCCGCTATATGCGGCAGCAGCGAAGCGGTTTTAATTCTTACCTGAGGGACAGTTGCCATACCCATGATGGCTATGTTTTATACGGGGAAAAAGCGGGCATCAAAGACAGCACATATATTGATGTGGTCGGAGGCTGGCATGATGCTTCGGATTATTTGCAATATGCTTCTACCTCGGCCAATGCCACTTATCATTTGCTGGCAGCTTACCGGGATTTTCCGCACATATTTACCGATGAAAAACTCGCAAACGGTTTGAATGGGAAAAATGGTATGGCTGATGTACTTGATGAAGCAAAGTGGGGACTGGACTGGTTATTGAAAATGCACCCCCGGGATGACTGGATGTTTAACCAGGTTGGGGATGACCGTGATCACATGGGAATGCGGATACCGAAACAAGACACCAATTATTATGGAAAAGGTTTGGAGAGGCCGGTGTATTTTCTGAACGGTGAACCGCAGCAGAGAGGGAAATTCATGAATAACACAACAGGCACTGCATCAACGGCCGGAAAATTTGCCAGTGCGTTTGCATTGGGGAGTTCTATTTTCAGGAGGGAATTTTCCCGGGTTAAACATAATCCTGATTATAATAAATATTCAGAGACATTATATTTTAAAGCATATTCGGCGTTTTCTTTCGGATATAAAAAGCCGGGAAATACGCAAACAGCTTCCGTCAGATCACCCTATATCTATGCAGAAGACAACTGGGTTGATGATATGGAACTGGCGGCTGTTTCAGTTTATAATTGCGAAGACCCGCATGCCAGGGATTATAGGTATATCAATTATGCCGATTCGTTGTCAAAACTGGAAAAGATCACACCCTGGCTCGGGGCGGATACGGCCAAACACTATCAATGGTATCCATTCGTTAATCCCGGGCATTATGAACTGGCTAAAAAATTAAGAGATAAACAACGGGATAAAATCATTGGCTACTATAAAAAAGGCATCCGGCTTGTCTGGAACAAAGCCAAACAAAACGCCTTCTGCCGCGGCATTCCTTTTATCTGGTGCAGCAATAATCTCACTGTTTCATTTGCCATTCAATGTTACTGGTACAAACATTTAACTGGCGATAAAACATTTGATGAACTGGAACAGGCCAATTTCGACTGGCTCTTTGGCTGCAATCCCTGGGGAACGGGATTCGTTTATGGGTTACCCTACTGGGGACATTCACCGGTTGACCCGCATTCGGCATTCACGCATTTAAAAGATTATCCTATTGATGGCGGTCTCCTGGATGGCCCGGTGTATACAAGCATTTATAAAAACCTGATCGGTATCAAATTGTATGAACCGGATGAATATGCGCCTTTTCAAAGCGATCTCGCCGTGTACCATGATGATTATGGTGATTACAGCACCAATGAACCTACGATGGATGGAACGGCGTCGTTAATTTATTTATTGGCGGCGAAAGAAAACGAAGCCTCGCCTGAATCCCATCCCTGGGAGTGGACACCGGAAGATTCGCCCCAAAAAAATTTTTCATACAGTCATGGAGCAATCACCCGGGGTGATTCTACTAAGAAAAAGATCGCCCTGGTATTTACCGGTCATGAGTTTGCCGAAGGCGGTGATTTTATTGCCAGGACATTAAAGAAAGAAAAGATCAATGCCTCGTTCTTTTTTACCGGGGATTTTTACAGAAACCCTGCATTTAAAAAAATTATATTCAACCTGAAGGATAACGGTAACTACCTGGGTATTCATGGTGACAAACATCTGTTGTACTGTGACTGGAATAAAAGGGATAGCCTGCTTATCGATAAACTTCATTTTGAAAAAGATATCCTGCAAAACCAGGCAGAACAATTAAAATTCCTGGTTGCAAACAAAAAAGATTTTTTTATTCCTTCCTATGAATGGTACAATGATACGATTGCTGCCTGGTCAGCCAATGCCGGCTTTCAACTGATCAATTATACACCGGGCACACTCAGTCATGCCGATTATACAGCCACAAAGGATAAAAACTTCCGAAGCTGTGATACTATTTATAATTCTATCATAAATTATGAGCGGGCAAAACCTTCCGGCCTGAACGGGTTCCTGCTTTTAATGCATATCGGGGCCGGCCCGGACCGGGCAGACAAATTATATAGCCGTTTACCGGTTTTAATAAAATATTTAAAAGCAAAAGGTTATAATTTTCAACGGGTTGATGAGTTGCTGGGGGTTGATTAAAATCAGCTTACAACATCAGGAAAAATCACATTCACCATTCACTATTCACCATTCACCCCCTTATCTTTGCACCATGCATTTCGAAAAAATTCATAATAAAGGCCAGGCCCGTTTATTCAAGAATGATTTCCTCGAAGCGCTTACCAAGGCCAACCCGCTGGTGATCTGGGGTATGTATATTCCCATCATGACTTTTATTATTTATACAGCGGCTACAAAATACAATTACAGCACGGGAACGATACTGCTGGTTTTCTTCGGTGGCATGTTCTTCTGGTCATTTTTTGAATATATTGCTCACCGTTATATTTTCCATTGGGTTCCGAAAACACCCGGGGCCACGAAATTTGTTTATACCCTTCACGGCAACCATCACCACTATCCGCGTGACCGGCAACGTTTATTCATGCCCCCCGTGCCCAGTCTTCTCATTTCTTCCAGTTTGTTCGGGTTGATGTACCTCATCATGAAGTCATATGTCTTTATGTTCTTCCCCGGATTTTTATTCGGCTACCTGATGTATGGCACCATGCATTATGCGATCCATGCCTGGAATCCTCCTTTCAAATGGATGAAAGGACTCTGGAGAAACCATCACCTGCATCATTATAAAAATGAACATAATGGTTACGGGGTGAGCTCCACACTCTGGGACCATGTATTCGGCACCATGTTCGACCTGAAGAAAGAAAAGGAAGACAAGGAGAAGGTGCAGGAATTAATGTTTGAGAAAAAGAAATAAAAACAGGGTAAGTTCGTTTCTGATTTATCCGGGTACCGCCCGGATTTTTTTTACCCGAAATAAAAGCAATATGAGAAAACTGTTTTTATCCATATCTGCATTCCTGTTGCTTTCTTTATCCTGCATAAGTCAGCCAACTCCCAACCAGCTCCTGAACCTGGGCTTTGAAAAAACAGACAGCAATGGTAAGATCATAGGTTGTAATTTTTCCTGGAACAATAATGATTATTTCACCTACCGGGATGATTCTGTAAAAAAAGAGGGAGATCATTCCGTACGTCTTCAAAAAGATACAGCCAGTAAAGAAGGCGGGTTTGGCGTGATCAGTTTTTACCTGCCGGCCGGGTTTAAAGGAAATAAAGTGACATTGAAAGGATATATTAAAACGGAGAACGTCGGAAATGGTTACGCAGGACTATGGTTAAGGAGTGATGCCGGGGCCGGTGTTGTGGTGGGTTTTGAAAACATGAGCAATGCCGGTATTACCGGCACCAAAGACTGGCAGCAATACAGTATTACGGTTCCGATGAACGAAAATGTTACGGCTGTTGTTTTTGGAGGCATACTTACCGGTCATGGGAAAAGCTGGTTTGACAAACTGGAATTGCTGGTCAATGATAAACCCGTTGAATCACTGGCCTGGATAAAACCGCCTTCGGCTTCGTTAAAAAAAGAATGGACTGCATCGGGAGTTATTATTGACAGCCTTTTGAAGAAGCAGCAATCCGAAAACCTGTATGTACTAGGAAAAGTATGGGGCTTTTTGAAATATCATCATCCCGAAGTTGCGAAAGGGAAATACAATTTTGATTCCTGTCTTTTCAGCATGATGCCTTCTCTTCTTAAGGCCGGAAATATAAAAGAAAGAGATGATCTTTTGATAAACTGGATCAATACACTGGGAGATGAAAATAAATACCGGGAAGTTCCCCCGGCCGATTCGATGAATGTGCAAACAAAACCGGGACTGTCCTGGCTGCAGGATAAAACTCTTTTTTCGGAAGAGCTTTCCCGGAAGCTGAATAATATTTACCGGCACAGGAACACGGGAGAAAATTATTATGTAAAACTGATGCCGGGTGTGGGGAACCCGTCATTCGATAAAGAAGCCATCTATAAGTCAGTTCCTTCCCGTGATGACGGCATGCGGATGCTGGCCCTGTTCAGGTACTGGAATGCGATCGAATATTTTTTCCCGGACAAGTATTTATTGAAAGAAAACTGGGATGATATTTTGAAAGAATTTGTTCCCGCATTTGCATCCGGCCGTTCGGAACTCGATTACCGGCTTACCTGCCTTCGTCTCATTAACCGGGTGCATGACACCCATGCAAATATTTATGGTGATTCGTTGCTTCAGCATTATTTCGGAACGAAAACTCCTCCGGTTGATTTTAAAAACCTGGATGGCAGGATCATTGTTACCGGTTTTTTGCATGATTCACTGGCGGCTTTTGAAACTTTACAACCGGGGGATGAGATATTGAAGGTGAACGGGGAAAATACAGAAGAGCTGAGAAAAAAGGCGGAGCCTTATTTATGCGCTTCGAATGAATCCGTGGCTGAACGGAATTTTATTGACCGTCATCTTTTCAAAAGCAATGATGATTCATTAAGGATAACTTATAAAAGAGATGGCAAAATAAGGGAAGCGGTCCTGCACCTGTATACACAGGGAAGATTTCCTTACCGCAACGGTGACAACTGGAGGATGCCCATGTATAAATTGTTATCACCCGATATCGGGTATATCAGCCTGGGTAAAATTGTGTCAGATTCATTAGAAACAATTTTTAAAACATTCAGTGAAACCAAAGGACTGATCATTGATATCCGGAATTATCCCAGCCAGTTCATGCCTTTTGCCATGGGAGCCTATATTAAACCATCTTCCACACCTTTTGTAAAATTTACAAACGGAGACATCAAAAATCCCGGGCAATTCATTTTTACAGGGCCGATCAGTAATGGCCCCATAAAAAAGGATCATGCAAAATTCTATAAAGGACGTATCGTCATCCTGATCAATGAACAAAGCCAGAGCCAGGCGGAATATACTGCAATGGCCCTGCGGTCAGCGCCCAACTCCGTTGTCATGGGAAGCCAGACTGCCGGGGCCGATGGGAATGTCAGCTATGTTTCTTTCCCGGGAGGATTCTCTTCTCTTTTTTCAGGTATTGGTGTTTTCTACCCGGACGGAAAAGAAACGCAGGGAATTGGTATCGTGCCGGATATTAAAGTATTGCCAACACAAAAAGGGATTGCTGAGGGCAAAGATGAAGTACTCGAAAAAGCCATTGAATATATCCGGAAATTGAAGGCATTCTGATGACATTAAATATAAAGCAGTTCTTTCTTTTTTTCATTCAAATATGCAAAAGCTCAAAACCTTTTTCTTTGTTGTTGTCATCACCCTGTTTGCTGCCTGCGATTCCGGCAAAACAAAACCTATTCCTTTTTTCACTGCGAAAGATGTGGTGTTATTCAACCAGCTTGTTTATAAAGAAAACGTCAGGGATTCTTTTAATAAATATGCACCATCCGTTGAAATTGTTTTTTTACCCGATGCGGTAAATGGTAACTATGCCATTATAGCTAAAAACAGATCCCTCGAACAATATGCATTAATTGTCCGGGGAACGATGATCGAATTCACCCATGCCGGGTTTCAGAACTTCCTGCAGGACTTTACTGTTTTCACGATCAAACTATGGAATTATGCTGATACGGTAAAGGAGGCTTATATCAGCGAAGGAACCTATAATGGATTACAGAATTTATTGCAACTAAGAGATGGTTCGACAGGTTTATCATTAAAGGAATTTATCGAAAAGAAAATCCCGGCTCTTGCCAGTATCGTCATTACCGGTCATAGCCTGGGCGGCAACCTCGCTTACCCGTTGGCAGGATATTTGAAAAAAGAATTGCCCGCTGATCAAAAAAATAATTTGCAACTCATCACATTTGGCGCCACGGCGGCAGGCAATGCTGCCTTTGTACAGGATATGGAAGAAAAGTTTCCCGGGGCCGAACGATACGTGACCGATAAGGACATTGCTCCCTTGTTCCCCGATATGGACCGGGTCAATGAACTGGCAAAGAAGATAGGACTGGACAGCGTGTTACAAATTAACAAGTACCTGAATGCAGGGGACCTCTTCAGTATAGCAGGAGAAATATTGGAGAGGACCGATGTCATCAATAAAACCAATAAGTATGTGCAAAGCCGGAAGCACCTGCGAATTTTAACCGGTAAAGACCCGGTTTCTTCCGGTACTAACTTGTCTGTTGATGCTATTTTTGAAAAAGCATATCATTATCACAGGATTGATATGTATGCAGAGTTGTTGGGTGGAAAGGTTATAGATTAATTCAAGTAATTCAATAATAAAGACTCAAGAAACAAGACTCAAATGTTCGTGATCAGCAGGCGTCAGTTCACCATTTTTCATCATCAGGGATCGGATCATTGGAAGCGGATTTCTTCCTGCTTTCTATTTTCTGTAATTGTCTTTCAAGGATCAGGTCGGCCATTAATCCTGCGGCATTTTCTCCTTTATTATTTTCCAGTATTCCCCTTAATTTATGTTCATTGACATCGATCCGGTAAAGAAGGGAAACGAGTTTTTCAAAATCGTGGTTGATCAGTTCGTTGATATACAGAGATAATTTTTGTTTTATTTCTTCCGGTGTAATATGATCGGGTAATGCCAGTCCGAAAGAAGCGTTTAAAGCGGGGATGAGTTCTTTGTTGGCAGGAGTCATTGGGCGTTAAAATTTTTCCATGATCCCGAGCCCAAATAAGGCAAAATCATATTTCACCGGGTCAGCGGGATCCAAAGTTCGCAGGTATTCTGTCAATTCCAATGCGGACTTCCAGTCAGTCTGTTTTCTTTTCAAAATACCAAGTCGCCGGGCCACTCTTGCCACATGCAGATCGATGGGGCAGATCAATTGAGAAGGTGAAATGTTTTTCCAGATACCGAAGTCAACGCCCTTCTCATCATTCCGAACCATCCAGCGTAAAAACATATTCAGGCGTTTGCAGGTTGAGTTCATGTCCGGGGCAGCAATATGTTTTTCGGTTCTCTTTTCATGTTCATGGGTAAAGAAATATTCCCGGAAAGCATTCAGCCCGTTTTCAACTGTTTCATCGTTTTTTTTCATGCCTCCTGAAAAAGCGTTCTCAAGGCTATTATTTTTTAAATAATGCATTTGAAGGAATTCCAGGAAATACAGGAGGTCGGATGCATTAAATGTCCGGTGTTTGAATGAAATAATTTTTTTGCGATCCCTTTCGCTGTGTTGAACAATGAACTGGTGCGGCGCATGGTCCATCCGTTGCATCAGCTCTTTACTCTTGTTGATGATAGTTGTCCTGTTTCCCCAGGAAAAAATGGCTGCAAAAAAACCCGCGATCTCGATATCCTGTTTCTGGGTGAACTGGTGGGGAACGGAAACCGGGTCTCCCTTAATAAAAGAAGGTTGATTATAAAGATCAACCTTGTTGTCCAGAAACTTCCTGAGATCGGCCTGTAACATGCAGCAAATCTACATTGTCATTCCTCCACTTAAAAAGATGCCGGCATAATGACTTTATCCCGGGCGAACAACTCCGCTCCCGGTAATTTCCGCAGTAATCGATGGGGTTTGCCTGTAATAAACATTTCCGCTGCCCGTTATTTTAACTTTCAGCGTACTGGATGCAGATATCTCTGTATTTCCGCTGCCAGACGTGGTAATATCTGCTTCAGCAGTTTCCAGGCCGAATGCATGTATATTGCCGCTCCCCTCAATCTTTGAGATAAACCTTTGTGCATTTCCTTTACTAAAGCCAATGGAACCGCTTCCCATAACCCGGGCCCTAAATTCATCGGTGTAATCAAATTGGCCGGTAGTGTTTATGTCCCCGGATCCTTCCGTCGACAGGCTTCTGATTAGGGGCATCGTGATAAATACCTCTGTATTATCATTATGAACATTAACCCCGGATTCATAGCCCAGGTAAAGAATGTTATTTACAAGCCGTGTTTCAAAATGAGGCAACAGGTTACTATAACCTTTTACCTGGATGCTGAAATTGTTTCCGTAGGTAATAAAAACATTTGTACTTCCGGAAACGGATACCTCCGTAAAATTGCTCAACAGGCGGGTTTCTGTTACAACCGGGCCATTGCCCCTGACGATGTCCTTGCTGCAGGAGGCAATTAAAATACCTGCGCAACATAGAAAGACTAGTTTTTTCATTTTAATCGTTTTGAATGTTGAAATTTGATTACACCATTAGAACGGCAAACTAAATGCAGGGTTACAGCCCTTTTTATCGAGGTCTTTGAAACCGGGGATGAAGTATTGGAAAATTTCGATGAAGTATGGAAAATGAAACGCGAAAAATGGGAAAAACAGTGGAATTTTCTACTTATTAAGCCATTCTTTAAAGGCCGGCGCCCTCTTTTGACTCACAATTACTTCATCATCATGCTCCGGTATAAGGCTTAAAGCCAGTTTTCCGTTTTCTTCGTTGGTGAAATAATTGCATGCGTCAAGGTTAATAATAAACTGGCGGTTTACCCTGAAAAACCGCTTGTTATCCAATACATTGACCAGTTCATCTAAGGAGTGGTTAAGCATATACGACTCAGACTTAAATGTAACCAGGCTGGTATAGTTTCCGTTTTTATAGAAATAGGCAATTCTTTCTACAGGCAGGGGGATATTCTTATTTCCAGAAACGGCAATCAAAATGTTGATTTTTTCAAGCCCGCGGCCATTTTCGTTCATTGATTCGGTTTCGCCGTTTTCAACAGGTTCATCAGCGGTAACGGCTGTTGCCGATGGAAGGATTTCGGCCCCGGTAATAATATTATGAAGGGTAAATAGTTTTTTATTCAAAGACTGGAGCTCAGCTTTTTGAGTTTTATTTACCCTGTAAAAGTATAATCCCACATATATAAGATTCCAGAAAATGATGAAGGCAACCGAGATGGGGAACTCGGTATAAAAAAAACCAACTTCTTCTTTTCTGTACCCCATGATTACCAGCAGGTAGGTGTACATATAAGCCAGTACAAAAACAGATGGTATCAAAACACCGGCTATAAACTGGTATAGGATCCGGGTTGTGATATTCGAAGTCCACGGGTAATGTATATCCAGGTAGGAGGTAATCAGGTTAACCAGGCTGGTAATTATGAAAGTAAGGATGAACCCTGAAAGTACATCGGGGACAAAGTTTTTTCTGTTAATGATCACGGATAGCGAATCACTGCCTAAAAAAGTAAAAAACAGGGCTATGAATGCCGATACTATGAAGCGTATCCAGAAATCACGATATGGAGTAATCCGGGAGTTCATATAAAATTGGCCAGTAGCTTTACCCCGGCCGCCTGCCTCATCTATCCCTACAGGCAGCCTTAGCGGGGAATCACACAGGCCATTTTCTAATCCTTTCTTCCTATACAGGAAAGCAACCAGGTTGTCTTGTTAATTGCATGAAAAAAGGAAAAAATACGGAAGGAAAGAAATATTTTTTTTATAGGAAGCCAATTAATTTGATCAACCGATCGCTTTATTCAGATCTTCGGCAAGATCGTCTGCATCTTCAATGCCCACACTCAGTCTTATCAGGGAATCACTCAGCCCGTTTTTCATTCTTTCTTCTCTCGGTATGGAAGCATGCGTCATGCTGGCCGGATGATTGATCAGGGATTCAACACCACCTAAACTTTCGGCGAGTGAAAATAAATGGGTGGAGGACAAAACCCTTTTTGCTTCATCCACACTATCGTTTTTCAATTCAAAAGATATCATGCCGCCAAAATCCTTCATTTGTTTTTTGGCAATGGCATGGTTGGGGTGATCTTCAAATCCGGGCCAGTAAACCTTACCCACTTTGGGATGGTAGCGGAGCCAGTGGGCAATGATCTTCCCGTTTTCACAATGGGCTTTCATCCGGATGCCCAGTGTTTTTATTCCGCGCAACACCAGGAAACAATCCATGGGCCCGGGCACGGCGCCGCAGCTTTTCTGGATAAAATATAGTTTTTCCCGCAGGTCTTTATCATTCATCATCAGGGCACCCTGTATCACATCACTATGTCCCCCGAGATATTTCGTGGCCGAATGCATCACGATATCAGCGCCGAGATCCAACGGATTTTGTAATGCGGGAGACGCGAATGTGTTATCAACGGCCAGTAAAATATTTTTTGAACGGGCAATGGCAGACACGGCAGCAATGTCGGTTATGTTCATCAACGGGTTCGTTGGAGTTTCAGCCCAGATGAGTTTTGTTTTATCCGTTATGGCGTTTTTTATATTATCTGAATTTGTTGTATCTACAAAAACGAACCTGATCCCGAATTTTTCAAATACTTTGGTGAACAACCGGTACGTGCCGCCATACATATCGTTCCCGCAAACCACTTCATCACCGGGTTGTAATAATTTGATCACCGCATCGGTGGCTGCCACCCCGCTGCCAAAGGCTAATGCATATTTACCATTTTCAATGATGGCATAGGCCTTTTCCAATGCAGTACGAGTCGGGTTCTGGCTCCTGGCATATTCATAGCCTTTGTGTGTTGCCGGAGCTTCCTGTACATAAGTTGATGTCTGGTAGACCGGCGTCATGATGGCCCCGGTGGATGGGTCGGGTTCTGCGCCGGCATGGATGTATTTGGTGGCTGCTTTCATTATTTATTTCAGATTGAAATGCAAAGATGGAGAATTCGGATCACTTAAAAAGCAAAGAGGCTGAGAGGTACCGCCAATCAAAATTATCTGCTTCATGTGCTGCTTTGGGTACTATTTTTTTATGAAGTACTTCAGGCTTGAGTATTCTTTCATGCACCAGTTTATTTTTTGCATCCTGTATCATCTCCTGAACATTTTTATGCTGCATCCATTGCAGTTGCGGGGGTTCAAAACCAATCTTATCCTTTCTCCAGGTAATAGCTTCAGGCAGTTTATCATTCATGGATGTTCTGAGCAGCCACTTGGTCCACCCGTTCCTGATCTTGAATTTAGCGGGAAGAGAAAAGATGAATTCAACTAATTCATGCGATAAAAAAGGCAAACGTACTTCCCGGCCATGTGCCATGGCATTCCGGTCGGCATAGCGAAGTAATTCTTCCAGGCCATGTGTGCAGGTGTTGAAATGCAAAACGCCATTCAGCGTAAAATGATCCGGCGTGGTATAATAGGCTTCTTTGCTCTGCAGCTTAACAAAATCGCTGGTCAGGTCTTCATGTTTTAAAGCTTTCAGCAGGTATTGATTTTCCAGGGTAATGGTGGCAAAAGACGGGAAATAAGCGGCGATGACATTCTTAAAACCAAATTTTTCTTTGACACCCATTTCCCGGGCTGCATTCAATTCTTTACTGCGGAACAATCTCCTGTTGCGGAACAATTCCTGCCAAAACCATTTGTAATATTTGTGATAACCGGCCATTGTCTCGTCTGCTCCCTGTCCATCCAGCAAAACTTTTACGTTATGTTGCCCGGCCAGTTCAAATACCTTGTATTGGGCATAGATGCTGGCAGAACCAAAGGGTTCTTCCTGGTGGTGACAGATCTTTTCCCAGTTCTTCACTATGTCATCGGCTGTAACATAAACTCCGTATTGCGGTAATCCGAATTGATCAGCTACCTGTTTTGAGAATTTTGATTCGTCCTTTTCAAAACCAGGGAAGAAAGCAGTAAATGCAGTGAATGGTGAATGGTGAATGGTGAATGGGGCTGCCGTGGCGACAACGGATGAGCTATCCAATCCGCCGCTTAATGAAGTGCCAACAGCTACATCACTTCTTAATCTTCTTTGAACAGAAGTTCTAAAAAGATGATTGAATTGTTCGATAGCATCCTGATCTGGAATTTTTTTGTCTTCTTTTTCATAATCAATATCCCAGTATTTTTCCAGTGAAAGCCTGTTCTGCCCGGTCTTATATTTTAAAACAGATGCTGCCGGCAACTTATTGATATTTTCAAAAAAAGTTTCGTGGAGGTTGGCCGGGTTATCGGTATACCCGATCGTAATAAAATTGAAAAGCATTTTCAGGTTGGGCCTGCGTTCGATGCCGGCGGCCCAGAGGGCTTTCATTTCCGAAGCAAACAGGAAATGCTGTCCGTCAAAAAAATAAAAGCATGGTTTTTCTCCAACCCGGTCCCTTGCTGCTCATATTTCTTTTTCTGCTGAATC
>CAZQGZ010000018.1:0-24396 GCA_964592935.1 uncultured Chitinophaga sp.
CTACCGCTGCTCTACTTCGCGATGTTGAACGGCAAAGGTAACTGTATAACCGTTACTTTCCAAAGAAAAAACGTCCCCCGGTAATTACCGGGGGACGTTTTTCATAACTATCCTTTTTCGTAATAACTATCCTTTCGATACGCTGCTCGAACCGCTGCTCCTGATATCTTTAATCACCCCATTGCCCTTGTACCGTACATCACTGGCGCCGCTGGCACGGGCTGATAATTCTTTATTAACTGTGACTTTTACATCACTGGCTCCTGATGCCGAAGCATTACAGATATCAGTCGCCAGTTCAAACCCCTTGAAATCGCTGGCACCGCCGGCTTCCACATCCAGCTGCAGGGCGCTGCCGCTGACCGTCATATCCGATGCTCCGCTGAGATCGACTGTAAGTTTCTTTACATCGATCTTTCCTTTCAGATCACTGGCTCCGGATTGTTTGATGACCAGGTCATCTCCTTTTAATGTCCCGTTAACAAAAACATCACAGGCCCCGCTGAAAGAAAGCTTATCAACGTGCTTAAAAGAAATATAGACTTTCAGTTTCTTGTTGCCGCTGCCCCAGTTCATTCCCTTGCTGTCAAAACTTACATTCAATATGCCGTCTTTCACTTCTACACGAATACGTTCGCGGTGTTTGGCCTCGGCTGCACTGACTGCTACGGCTTCTTCACTGCTTTGACTGAGATAGACATCAAAAGCACCTGAAACACTGATACCGTGAAAATTCTTTGCATCCCTTATTTCTGCATTGGGGTCATTGACCTGCTGGGCAAATAATACTCCCGCAACGATCAATCCTGTTAACAACAGTGATATCTTTTTCATTTCTTATTTTTTAATCCTGGTTATTAAATTTTAGAAACAGAACCGCCGGTGTTGGTTTTAATTTCCCGGATCCCTGCATCTCCTTTATATTTTACTATTCCGCCGGTACTGGCTTTTACCTGTAATTCCTTTCCTGCGTTGACGGATACTTTGGAGCCGGTATTCACTTTTACATTACAATTCATGGTGCTCATGTCCTCGCCCATGAATTTGCTGCCCGTACTGCCTTCAAAAACAAGTTTATCAGCCTTGCCCGACAAAGTTATCCTGGAACCTGTACTCTGATCCACTTTAAGTTCATTGAAGCTGACCTCGCCCCGGATGATTGCACCGGTACTGGCATTCATATTGAATGAAGGTGATTTGATCACACCCTGTATCTTCACTTCAGCACCCGTGCCGGCATGTAAAAGATCAAGTGTTTTGTAAGAAACCCAGGCCTTCAGGTCCTTGCTTTCTTTTTTCTTATTGATGGATCCTGTTTTGGTTTCATAATGGATCTTCAGAATTCCATTTTCCACTTTCGTTACGATCTTATCGCGGAATTCCGTTTTGGACGCACTGACGGCAACTTCTTCTGCATTACCTTCCGAAAGGAAGAGTTCAACCCCGGTTCCCACTTCAATTCCATGAAAACCGCTGACAGATCTTTTTTCAGCAAGGGGGTCGTTGATCGTCTTTTGTGCAAAAACTGCCCCGGCCGTGATCACTGCCACTAAAAAAGTTAATATTATTTTCTTCATACATGATGGTTTTGATGTGGTACGAAGAACAGCGTAGAAAAGTTACAGGCCCCAAAGAAAATTTTCACAGTATCTTTGCACCAGCCTGCCTGCCGGCAGGCAAGTTCTTGTTTCTGGTTAAAAGGACTTAGCTTTCAGAGTTTCCCGGGGTGTCTGATTCCGCCTAAGGCGGGATCATTCTGAGATCAAACCCGTAGAACCTGGTCAGGGTAATGCCTGCGAAGGGAAGGAGTTTTCATTGACCTTTCTCAACAGCATTTCCCTCTTATTTTTTAAACGCATAAAAATTAAAAAATGAAGAGGATTGCCATTTACATTTTTTCCGTTTTCTTGTTCAGCAACCTGTATGCCCAGGAAGAAAAGCCCGTTAAAGACAGTTTTTATCTGTTAACCCCCGTAGAGGTAAGAGCCATCCGTGCCGGGGATCTTTCACCTTTTACCAAAACGAATCTTTCCAAAAAAGAAATTGCAAAAGGCAACCTTGGCCAGGATATTCCATATTTGCTCGACCAGACCCCTTCGGTGGTCATTCATTCGGATGCAGGCAACGGGATCGGTTACACCGGTATCAGAATACGAGGCACGGATGCGACAAGGATCAATATCACCCTGAACGGAATTCCCTATAACGATGCCGAAAGCCAGGGAACTTTTTTTGTGGACCTGCCGGATTTTTTATCTTCAACCGGGAGCATACAGGTTCAGCGTGGAGTGGGCACTTCTTCCAACGGGGCCGGTGCTTTTGGCGGAAGCATCAATTTCAGCACAAACGAAGTAAACAAAGATGCCTATGCGGAGATCAATAACAGTGTTGGTTCATTCAACAGTTGGAAGAATACGTTCAAAGCAGGAAGCGGTTTACTGGGTGATCATTTTACCGCGGATGCCCGTTTATCCCGGATCAGCAGTGACGGTTTTATTGACAGAGCAAGCAGTAAATTGAAATCACTTCATTTTTCCACCGCCTATATCAGTAAAAAAACTTCCCTGCGGTTGAATATTTTTTCAGGAAAAGAAAAAACCTACCAGGCCTGGTATGGCATCACGGAAGCGGATCTTAAAGCCGGGAACCGTCGTATTAATTATGCGGGTACCGAAAAACCCGGGGTTCCTTACGATAATGAAACCGATAATTACAAACAGGATCATTACCAGTTATTCTTCAGCCAGCTGTTTGGCAAACGTATTTCATTCAATACCGCCTTGTTCAGTACAAATGGTGAAGGATATTATGAACAATACAAGGCAGACCAGGCTTATTCGACGTACCATCTGCCTGATCCCCCTTCCACAGGCGCTCCCATAACCCATTCGGATATGATCCGGCAATTGTGGCTGAATAATGAATTTTACGGGAACATTTTTTCCCTTCAGTATAAAGACAACCGGACGCAGGCAACGCTGGGAGGCGGTATTACCCGGTATAATGGTTTGCATTACGGAAAAGTAACCTGGGCTGAACAAGGCCTGACCGGCCTGGAAAACTGGTATGACCTCGGCGCTTTGAAAACCGATTTCAATATTTACGGGAAGGAACTAACGCAGTTTGCGGTTAACTGGTATTTCTTCTACGATCTCCAGTACCGGCATGTGAAATATGATATCAACGGGTTCAGGGGTAATCCCGGTTTAATGGTAAGAAACCAATTTGATTTCTTCAATCCCAAAGCGGGTATCAGCTATGCAAAGAATGGCTGGAAAACTTACCTTTCTTACAGTATTGCCAATAAAGAACCCAACCGGGATGATTTTGAAGCCGGCTCTGCTCAACAGCCCAAACCGGAAAAATTGTATGATACCGAAATGGGAATTGAAAGAATAAAAAACAATTATTCCTGGTCAGCCACCTTATATTATATGAATTATAAAGACCAGCTGGTGCTCACCGGGAAGATCAATGATGTCGGCGCCTATACCCGGACCAATATTCCCAAAAGTTACCGGGCCGGTATCGAGTTGCAGGGCGGTTATCAATTCAATACCCGGATAAATGCGTCTGCCCATCTTACCCTCAGCAAAAACAAAGTGCGGGATTTTTCTGAGTTTATTGATGATTATGATAACGGCGGGCAGAAAATAAATAATTACACATCCGCTGATATTGCATTATCACCGGCTATTGCCGGCGGCGCTACTATCCGGTTCATACCTTTAAAAAATGCAGCAATAAGTTTAATCAATAAATATGTGAGCAAACAGTATCTCGATAATACACAAAACAATGGCCGCGTTCTGGATGCTTATTTTGTGCAGGACCTGAAAGCTATGTATACGATTAACAAGAAATGTCCTAAGGAAATAAATATTATAGTACAGGTAAATAATATGCTGAATACGAAATACGAGCCCAACGGGTATACTTACAATTATATTTATGGAGGACAATTGTCGGTCAACAATTATTATTTCCCGATGGCGGGAACGAATGTTTTGATCGGAGTGAATGTTAAGCTGTAGTCCGAAAGTCCGAAAGTCAGGGAGTCCGGAGACGGTAAGTAATTGTCATCTGTTTTGAAATGTCTTCCGGACTTTACCGACTTCCTGACTTTCCGACCATCTCGTGCCAGGCCAGTATCCCTCCTGCAAGGTTCTTTGTATTTTTGAATCCCAACGTATCCAGGAACATACAGGCCATCATGCTTCTTTGCCCGCTGCGGCAATGAATTACAACCTCTTCTTCTTTCAGGTCTTCTATTTCATCGATCTGCATGGATTGTATTTTGCCGAGGGGGATCAGTGTTGCCCCGATATTGAACTCTGCATATTCATGCGGTTCGCGGCAATCGACCAGGTTGATCTTCTCACCGGCATCCATGCGTTTTTTTAATTCTTCAACAGAAATATTTTGCATAAAGATTTTTACAATGGTTTGATCGGTTCATTATCCACGGAGTCTTTCCGGGAAGGCTTTTCCTTTTGCAGCCATACATCAATGGTTTGCCCTGTCCGGATATGATTCAATTGTTTTTCTTCGTTGAACCGTTCCGGGTTTTGCTTATATATCCAGGCACTGCAGGTGTCCGATACATCCGCATCAGCAACGATAGCGCCGATCACGATGCCGCTTTCTTCCAGTTTCTGTCGCACTTCACAGAATTGCATGCGGGTGATCACGGGTACGGTAAATTCTCTTTTGCCAACGCCGTCACCAAGCACCAATGAAATAACACTTCCTTTCCTGATCTTGGTTCCGGGCGTTATCGTTGATCCGTTATACAACTGCTCCAATACTGCATTCTTTGCAAAGTCGGGTTTAAAGGTGGTATCGCCGATCTTCAGATCCATATTATCCAATACCATTTCTGCATTGCGGAAACTATAACCAACCAGGTTTGGCATTTCCACAACAGGTGGTACCGCCCGGCTGATTACAAGGTACACCGTACGGTTTGTCTTGACCACTTCATCGGCGTCAGGAAATTGTTTGATGACCGCCATCGGTTTCAGGGTATCGGAATAAATGGAGTCCTGTATCTCCACATCAAACCCTGCTTTTTTCAGAACTTTCCTGGCTTCCTCATAATTTTTACCGGCCACATTGGGAACGGTTGCTGATCGCCCGTGATGTGTCATCCAGTTCAGTGAAAGCAGGAACAGGGCAAATACCCCGATCGCAAGAACAATTCCTGCCAGGATGTTAACCCATAAAGGACGTTGAGTGATGAATTTAAACACCGTATAATTTTTGAATTTCGTAAAGTAATGTCTCCCTATTCACTATTCACCATTCACCACTAACTACTCCCCACTTCCCACTCCCTCTTTCGCTAAATCTTCGGAGGAAAATCCCCACTAACCACTTGCCATTCCCCACTCACCCCAATGCTTCTTCAACCAACTTAGTATAAAACTCTTTCAGGCTCCATCCCATGATCTGCACCTGCTGCGGCACAATACTGGCCTCACTCTGACCCGGGATCGAATTTATTTCGAGCATAAAGGGCCTCCCTGTTTCTTCATTATAAATAAAATCGATCCGCACCACTCCCCTGCAATTGAAAACTTCATAGATCTTTTTTGCACATACCCTTATTTTATCCGCAATTTCTTCATCCACTACAGCAGGCGTTGTTTCCGAAGACTTGCCCTGGTACTTGGCTTCAAAATCAAAAAAGGACTGGCTGGCATCGGCTTTCACTTCCGTGAGCGGCAATACAATAATATTGCCTTTTGTTTTAAATACACCCACCGTGAATTCCCGGCCGTTGATATATTCCTCCACCAGCACTTCATTATCCTCTTTAAATGCTTTTTCGATGGCAGCCCCCAGTTCATCCGAAGCCTTATTCACTTTTGACATCCCGATGCTGGATCCCCCGTTATTGGGTTTTACAAAAACCGGGAACCTCAGTTCTTTCACCGCCTCATCCGGGCTGCTGAAATTATCTTTAATGAATAAAACCGACCTCGAGACATCAATACCTGAAAAAGAAGCAACAGCAACGGCATATCTTTTATTGAATGTAATGGCCGAAGTAGCAGCATTACAACCGGTGTATGGAATTCCCAGGGTATCAAAATAACCCTGCAGTTTACCGTCTTCCCCGGGCGTTCCATGAATGGCAATAAAAACCGCATCAAATTTTACCTTCTCTTCATCAATCTGCAGGGAAAAATCGTTCTTATCAATTTCATGCCGGCGCCCGTCAGCGAGTTCATAAAACCAACCGGCTGCTGAGATATCGATTTTATATACATTAAAAAGCCCCCGGTCCAGGTTATTGTCAATCGTTACCGCTGTTTTATATGAAATGACCGCTTCGCCTGAGAAACCCCCGGTGATAAGGGCAATGTTCTTTTTCATTGTTGTTTTGTCGTGGGTTTTACTCCCGCCCCGGCAGGGCTAATTATGCAAATATTGCTGAAAAATTCAAGACGCCCAACGGGCGAGGAATAAGTTTAAAAAACTTTATCATTTGATTCTTGTTTGTTGTTCGTTGAATATTTTTCGGGTAAAAGACTCCGCAATCAATATTCAACCACCAGTTTTCAAGTTGTTTCCTGCCTTGTCCCGTTTGCTTCCGGGATTACAGCGTTTAAAAAAAGAAAGGTGAAGGCCGTTTCTCCTTCACCTTTATACGACGGGACATATCACCCGTCACTGTTTGAGCAACTTGCGTTGCTATAGAATGAAATCAACCCTAAGGTAGAAAACTTCTTTATACAAAAAAATTTCCGGCCACAGAATTTATGCACAGGAAAAGCACCTGTCAGGTATGAAGCTTTGCTTTCTTATCCATCAGTTCCTCTACCGTTTCCTTATACATCTCATCCGGCACACAACAATCCACCGGGCAAACGGCCGCACATTGCGGTTCTTCATGAAATCCCTGGCATTCGGTGCATTTGTTGGGCACGATATAATAATGGTCGGTAGAAAGGGGGGGATTTTTTTGTTCAGCATCCACAACCGTTCCATCCAGTAATGTATAGGGTCCTCTTACCGTGTTCCCGTCTGCAATAGCCCATTCAACGCCACCTTCATAGATCGCATTGTTGGGACATTCGGGCTCGCAGGCGCCGCAGTTGATACATTCTTCGGTGATCTTAATAGCCATAGTAATTAGATTGTATGTTATGGTTCAGGGTTAAATTTGCTTTCCGCCAAAAGGCGGATTCCTGAATAGCAAATTTAATTACACGGAATGAATTTACCATATCGTATTGACTTATTGTCCCGCCTGGGAGAATATTTTTTGTCGGATGAAAAGCCCTGGCAGGAGGCCAAAGAAAAAGCAGGCCTGGAAAATGGCTGGTTCATACCCGAATTTGTTGACCTTGCCATTCAGAATATTGCTGTATCTTTTTTGCAGGAAAAGATATTAAAAGACTGGTCGGGTTCTTACCAACTTCAGACTTTAAACCTTAAACCCCGGACAATTGGCATTGTCATGGCCGGTAATATCCCCCTGGTTGGTTTTCATGATCTGCTTTGTGTTTTTATCAGCGGGCATAAAGCCTGTATCAAGCTTTCTTCCAAAGACAGGGTTTTGATCAAACACCTGGCGGAAAAAATGACTGAATGGTCCCCGGGCCTGGAAAGCCATATTCAATTTTCTGAAATGCTGACAGGTTGTGATGCCTATATTGCCACCGTCAGCAATAACTCATCCCGTTATTTTGATTATTATTTCGGGAAATACCCGCATATCATCCGGCGCAACAGGACTTCTGCTGCCATATTGAATGGTGACGAAACAACTGACGAATTGGAAAGATTAGCAGACGATGTTCACCTTTTTTTTGGACTCGGTTGCCGCAATGTAACCAAGATATATGTCCCGCAAGGCTACGATTTCATCCCCTTACTGGAAGCATTCAAAAAATATCTTTGGCTGGCGGATCATCATAAATACAAAAACAATTACGATTACAACCTGGCCCTTCATATTCTCAATAAGAAGTATTATATGACCAATGGTTCCATCCTGCTTATTGAAGACCCCTCCCTTTTTTCCCCCATCAGCCAGTTGAATTATGAATATTATTCCGGGAAAGAGAGCCTGGTTAAAAGCCTGTCGGGACATAGTGACCTGCAATGTATCGTGGGTAAGGGCTTTATTGCATTCGGGATGGGCCAGTCCCCGTCGATTGATGATTATGCCGACGGAGTGGATACATTAAAATTTCTTTGCAACCTTTAAGGGATAACAGGATTAAATGGGTTGGTAAATTTAACCGCGGAGGCGCAGAGTACGCAGAGCATAAATGATTATTTCTCCCTTCGAACCAGCGGCAAAATTATTAATCCGACCCGCTTTCGAAAATTCTGTTCTTGAAACAAGTTTGTAAAATTATCCGCGATATCACCGGACAATTATGAGCTAACAACAGTAACTCTGCGTCCTTTGCGCCTCAGCGGTTTTTTGAATACCTTGTTTTTTAAGTCGAAACTTTTTTAAAACCCGGAAATCTTGATAAATTTACACGGCTTTTGAAGTACGAAGCTCTTAGTAAAGATTTGTTAAACTAAACGGAAGGCTGTAAAGTATCAGCTGACAGTTTGTTACTTTGTATACCAAGGCATAAAATTTGAATAGGACCCCGGATAAAACAAAACCTCTTAATAAATAAAACACTATGAAACTCAAACAATTCTTACTGATCATTGCCGTGAGTGCAGTATCTGCTATAGGCAGCGTAATGATTTACAGTAAAGTCACTCACAAAAATTCATCTTCTTTTGTTCAGTCTTCCGACGGGAAGTTACCGGTAAATTATGCAGGCTTTTTTGACAATGCAGCCGGTGGCGGAGAACCGATCGATTTCACCAAAGCAGCTAATGCGGCAGTCCCCGCAGTGGTTCACATCAAAACAAAGATCCAGGCCAAAAAAATAAGCAACCAGCTTCCCCGCAGCCGCGGCAATGAAATGGAAGATTGGTTCAACCAGTTTTTCAATATGCCCTTCGGCCAGCAATTCCAGCCCGAACAAAAAGCATCGGGCAGTGGTGTTATTATTAGCGAAGACGGGTATATCATCACCAATAATCACGTTGTATCAGATGGAGGTTCGGGTGTGGCTGATGAAGTAACGGTTACACTCAATAATAAAAAAACATATAAAGCAAGAGTGATCGGCAAAGATGCCAGCAGTGACCTGGCCGTTCTGAAAATTGATGGCAATGGGTTTCCCTTTTTGTTATACGGGAATTCTGATAATGTAAAATTGGGTCAATGGGTTCTGGCAATCGGTTATCCGCTCACTTTAGAAACTACAGTGACAGCGGGCATTGTCAGCGCCAAAGGAAGGAATATCGGCATTAATGGCCGTCAGAGCCAGACACCTATTGAATCATTCATTCAAACCGATGCAGCCGTCAACCAGGGAAATAGCGGAGGTGCGCTGATCAGCACGGACGGGCAACTGGTAGGAATCAATTCTGCCATTTATGCACCCAATGGAACTTATGCCGGGTATTCATTTGCCATCCCGGTAAACCTGGTAAAGAAAATTGTGAACGACCTCATCAAATTCGGTGATGTAAAAAGACCTTACCTCGGCATATCGGCCGACCAGGATAAAATTGATGCCGGTGATGGCGCCCATATCGGGGCCGTTGCCAAAGACGGAGCCGCTGCATCAACGGACCTGAAGCAGGGAGATGTGATCACAAAAATCAATGATGTGCCCATCAACTCCTGGTCAGAACTCCAGGCAACAGTTTCATCCTATAACACAGGAGACAAAATAAATATTACATACCGGAGAAACGGTGTTGAAAAAACCACTTCTGCAACTTTGACAGGTAAAACCGGAACTTATGACCAGGTATCTGTTTCTTCAGGCCTGGGTGACAAACTGGGAGCAGAACTCGAAACACTGGAAAAGAAAAAAGCCATTCAATATGAAATTGAAGGCGGTGTGCTGGTGAAAAAAATAAAATCCGGTGGTGCATTCAGCAAAACAAGAATGGAACCGAATTTTATTATAACGAGTGTAAATGGCATTGACATTACCAGTATCGAAGAACTGGGCCAGGCGATCAGGAGTCTCCGCGGTGAAAGCCTTCAACTGGAAGGAATCTATCCCGGCTATGAAGGTATTTACCGGTACCCGCTGAATATTGATGAAGAATAAAATAAAATTTGCCTCTCTATGCTGGCGTTGAACTGCTAACCAGGTATTCATGTTAAATTATCAATTAACAAAACCGCCCCGGTCATTCGGGGCGGATTTGTTTATTTAACAAAAGCAATCCAACAAGTCTATTTTTGTAATGAACCATTGAATGAACCCGCTATCCTTTCCAGATTATGATGATAATAACCGGCAAAGCCTGCTGGAAAGATTGTTGTTCCCTGTAATTACCGCGCATCATAAAAAACTGGCCGGCAGGATTAGTGGTAAAACAATTCTTATCACCGGCGCGTCTTATGGCATCGGCGCCCAACTGGCCAAAATACTCAGCAATTATCAGGTAACACTTGTACTCGTTGCCCGAACCGCTGAAAAACTGCAACAATTCAAGACCGATTTTGCCGGGTTACCCTGTTCCACCAATATTTTCATTACAGACCTCCGGGATGAGACGCAGATCAATACATTATTGGAAAGTCTTTCTACCCTTCAACTGCGTATCGACATTTTCATAAACAATGCCGGGAAATCCATCTACCGGAGCCTTGATGAATCGTTGGACAGGTTTCATGACACGAAAAGATCTGCTGCCACCAACTATACCGGACCCGTACAATTGTTATTGGGCATTTTACCCGGGATAATAGAAAGGAAGGGGCAAATCATAAATGTTTCTGCATTGAATGTATTGTTGCCCCCTACTGCCGGCTGGTCAGCTTACCAGTCATCGAAGGCAGCATTTGATCAATGGCTTCGTTGTATGGAACCTGAATTGACATGCAAGCATGTAACCGTTAGTACCGCCTACCTGCCCCTGGTGAGAACCCGGATGAGTATGGTGAACAAAAACAAACTTAAACAGCCGGCCATGAGCAAAGCCAAAGCCGTACATGTTCTTCTCCGGCTTATTACATATAAAAAAAGAATATACAAACCCTGGTGGTTGGGTCTCCCGGTTTTTTTAAATGCCCTCTTTCCCGGTGTATGGTATCACGCACAGGTCAGAAAATTTAAAAAGAGAAACAGCCATGTCGTTGATTGATCAACTTATCCGTCTCCGGTTAATTACACCCCGGACCCTGTTCCTGCTTACAAGGGCAAAAGCCATTCATGGCAGGACTCTCAGCTTTCTTTTAAAACTTTCGGCGGACCGGTATCCGGAAAAAACCGCCCTTACTGACGGGAACCTGCACTATAGTTTCAGGGAACAATACAGGGCCGTACTCCGGTTATCATGGGTCATCCGGAACAGTATTCCGGGTATTGAAAAAAATGACGCAGTGATCCTTGCATGTAACAACACTCCCGGGCATATTATTCTTCTTTATTCGTTGCAGAATCTCGGCATTAAAGTCATACTGGTCAATCATAAAGCGCATATCAACGATATAATTTCCATCCGGGAAAAACAAAGACTTCCCTGCTATTTGATTTCGGCAGAACCTGAACATCTCCGTCTCCAGCATGCTATTCCTATAGATAAAATAACGGCATCGCCTTCCCACGGAAGATTAATGTCTAGAAAACATGCCCAGGTTGTATTTCCCACATCGGGTACAACCGGCCGCTCAAAACTGGTTGTGAAAAAAAGGGGGATCTTTTACTGGTTGCGTTCGTTTGCTGATCTGACCACATACACGGGTATCCATAAAAGGGAAGCCGTTTATATTGCTTCTCCTGTTTCGCATGGTTTTGGTTATTCCGCGCTCCTGTTTGCATTGGTATTGGGTAAAAAAGCAATGCTTGCAGGTAATAAAAATCAGCAGCAGATAGCAGAACTACTTATCCGGGAAAAAATTGACCTGATCGCCGGCGTGCCTTCATCTCTTTACCAGGTTGCAGAGAATATGAAAGGGAAAAAACATGTTATCAGGCTGATCATCAGTGGCGGGGCCCCGTTGAATGAAGTGATACTGGAGGGAATATCACAACATCTTACTACAAATATTTTTAGTATGTACGGAAGCACAGAAGCCAGCACTTCTTTTATGGCCAATTATGAAATGCTGAAAAAAAATATTCTCGCGCTGGGCAGACCATTAAAAGGAATACAATACAGGCTTGAACCGCAACCGGGGGGCGGACAGGAATTATTGATCTGTTCGAACCTGGCAAATATATCTGTAAAAGAATGGCTTCATTCCGGCGATCTTGCCGAAAAAGACGAAAATGGCAACCTCATCTGGTGCGGACGCAAAGACAATATGATCATTAAGAATGGTGTTAATATCTATCCCAACGAAATTGAGACCGCATTGTTGCGGCTCGGGTCCTTTGAAGATGTATATGTAACGGGGGAAGAAGATGACCTGAAAGGCGAATTAATCATTGCTTTTGTAAAATTAAAACCATCGTTGCCTTTTGATGACAAAAAAATAAAAGAAGAATTAAGAAATTTCTTACCCGGGATCAAAATACCTGATAAGATCTTTCCGATAACCGCCTTTGAGTATACAAACACAGGTAAAAAAGTTAAACCGGCATGGCCTTCGGCAAAGTAATTTCAACTTTTATTTCTCATACACCAAAAACTCCCAGGCCTGCATTTCAAAGCTTCTATCCGTCGTAAAATCATTGGCAGCGCCGGAAAATACATTTTTAAAAATCCCGGTTAAATATTCACCGGTGATCTCAAAGTGCAGGTTATTTTCAGGAGAGAGATTCAGCACCACCAGCACTTCTCTGCCCCCGTTCTTTCTTAACCAGGCAAATACATTTTTTCTGTCCGTGGTTTTGATCCTGAATGTCTGCACCATCCTGTCACCGGAACGAAGTGCCGGGTGGTTGCTATGCAGGTTCAGCAATGTTTTATAAAAATCATGCAGTTCATTTTGGCCCGTCCAGGGTATTGTATCCTTATCAAAAAATTTTATTCTCTTTTTATTGGGCAGTTCCTGTCCCGAATAGATTAATGGTATCCCGTTCCAGGTAGCACTGAAGACAGCCAGGGCTTTGGCCATGTCCCCGTATTTTTCATACTCGGTGCCATTCCAGCTGTTTTCATCATGGTTGGTGGTGAACCAGATCCGCATGGTGCTGTCACCGAGGTCATCATATCTTTCCAGGATCGTATGTAAAGAATCAAGGGGCAAATGTTGTTTGTAAAAATCTTCCGTACGGTGCATCCAGGTACTGGTATAGCTGGCATCCAATGCTTCCCCATAGCCGGGGCTATCGAGTTCATCATACTCACCCAGCCAGAAAAGGGATTTCACAGCATCTAATTCTTTCCGCGCCTCTTTCCAGAAAGATAGTTCAACCCAGGATGCCAGGTCGCAGCGAAAGCCATCTATATCACATTCAGTAACCCAGAATTTCATGGCATCGGTCATGGCTCTCCGCAATGCAGGATTGTTATAATCCAGTTCAATAATGTCTTCCATGCCTGCGGGCATTTTGAAATCATGGGTGGAGGGATCTTTCAAATAGAAATCGGGGTGCTCCCTTGTCCACACGTGATCCCAGCCTGTATGATTGGCTACCCAGTCAATAATTATTTTAAATCCCATTTCATGTGCCTGTTTCACCAAATTTTTAAAATCATCCATTGTTCCGAATTCAGGATTGACAGAAGTATAATCAGAACATGCATAATAACTGCCCAATTCACCCTTCCTGTTTTTTTGTGCAATAGGAGTTACAGGCATGAACCATAATGTTTTTACTCCCATGTCTTTCAGCCTTGGTAATTCATCAGCAAAGGCATTCATAGTCCCCTGTGGTGTATACTGACGCAGATTCACTTCATAGATATTGGTGTTATGCACCCAACCCGGAGTTGTAAACGGAGAATTTTTATCCATCGAAACGGGATTTTGTTTTGAATCGTTCTTACAACCTGTCATGCAAAAAAGAGTTGCTATTGCAAACAAATTTTTTAACATGTCTGTTGTTTGGCGTGAAAATAAGAAAAACTGAAGTAGAAAGTCCGGGGACCTGGGTCGGAAGTCAGAAGCCCGAACCCCCACGAGCCACTAACCACTTGCCCCTGCCCACTTTCCAACCCCGACTTCATTACTTTTGCATCCATGAAACATTTCGAAGTCCCGATCATTTACCGCAGTCCGTTAATTACCGCTATCAAAAAAAAGCGTAAAGAGATGGACAAGATGAAAAAAGACTTTACCCCCACCCTGCTTGACTTCGGACCTCTGCAGATTTATTTAGCCCGGCATTTTGGTTTTTGTTACGGGGTTGAAAATGCGATCGAGATTGCATTCAAGACCCTGGAAGAAAACCCGGGCAAAAGAATTTTCCTGCTAAGCGAAATGATCCATAACCCGCAGGTAAATGCCGACCTCCTGGCTCATGGCGTAGAATTTTTACAGGATACTTACGGAAAACAACTGATACCATTTGAAGAAATAACAACTGATGACATTGTATTGATCCCCGCATTTGGTACTACTCTTGAAATTGAAGAGAAATTAAAAAGCATCGGCATTCAAGCCGAGAAATACAATACCACCTGCCCCTTCGTGGAAAAAGTCTGGAACCGAAGTGAAGCCATTGCAAAAAATAATTATACTATCGTCATTCATGGCAAACCCAAACACGAAGAAACCCGGGCCACTTTTTCCCATGCGGCATACCATGCGCCTTCTGTGATCGTAAAAGATATACAGGAAGCCATTGAATTGGCAGGGTACATCACCGGGAAAAAACCGGCAGCCCTTTTTTATACAGAATTCAAAGGACAATATACGGATGGCTTTGATGCAGCGAAAGATCTGCAGCGTATCGGTGTGGTCAACCAGACCACTATGCTGGCCAGCGACACACAGGCCATTGCTGATTATTTGAAGCAGGTAATGACAGAAACTTTTAAACCATCCGATCCGGAAGAACGATTTGCAGATACCAGGGATACACTTTGCTATGCCACCAACGATAACCAGACGGCCGTCACCGGCATGCTGGAAACCGAAGCAGACCTTGCGATAGTTGTCGGTGGTTATAATTCTTCCAATACTTCTCACCTGGTTGAGCTATGCGAAGAAAAGCTGCCCACCTATTTTATTAACAATGATGAAAAGATCTTATCCGCCAATGAAATTCTTCATTATAACTTTCATTCAAAGGAAGAATTAACAACAATAGATTATCTCCCGAAAAAAGATCCCGTGAAAATCTTAATTACCAGCGGGGCTTCCTGCCCGGATGCGTTGGTGGAGGGCGTGATCCGGAAACTGATCAGTTTCTACCGGGTTGGAAGAAACATTGATCAGATGATCGAACGGTTTGCCGGCGATGAAGGTTGAGGTCAGAAATCAGAAGTCCGAAGCCTGAAGCCCGTGCTGTATATTCCACAATTATAATTTATAATGAAATGACGATACGATTATGAGTCGTAATATATTAACACACCGATCCGATCTCTGACTTCAGTCCTCTGTCTTTTCAATATTCACCATTCACCATTTACTTATACAACATCTCGTAATATTCATTCGCCATCCGGTTGCTGTCGAACCGGAAACGCACATCCCGCATTCCGTTCTTCATTACCTGTCTCCAGGTGTAGTAGTCTTCATAATATAAAGGGAGTATCTCTTTTTCCAGTATTTCATACAATTGGTTCAGATCATACTGGTCCTGCTCATGCACGGCCATATTTGCATAATCCGTTTTGGGTACAACAAAACCATTATTACCATGATTGATGAATTCAGGTATCCAGCCATCATCCGTGGAAAAATTCACTGCTCCGTTCATGGCAGCTGTCATTCCGCTGGTGCCCGATGCTTCCCGGGGAACTCTCGGGTTGTTCAGCCAGACATCGGCAGCCTGCTTCAACCGCTTGGATAATGTAAGTTCATAACCGATAAGCACCGCCATATTTTTGTATTGTTTGCTGATATGCACCAGCTGGTTGAATTCACTGATGGCCGGATGATCCACCGGGTAAGGCTTCCCGGCCCAGATGATCTGCACGGGATACTTTGTATCGTTCATCAGTTTACTGAATCGCTGTTCGTCTGTTGTCATTAATCCTGCTCTTTTATAACCTGCAAAACGCCGGGCCCAGACGATAGTAAATACGTCGGGATTAAATATTTTTCCGGTTTGATCCGCCACGATCTCAAATGCTCTTTTCTTTAAATATTTTTTCCGGTCATCGATACCATAATCATCGCCGGCCTCCATGAATTTATACAGTTGCTTATCGGCCCAGTACCGCCAGTTCTGTGCGTTGGTGATAGAAATGATGGGACAGATATTTTCATACTTGCTCCAGAGTTCCCTCGATACAACACCATGCAATTGCGATACGCCATTGGCCAGTTTTGCAAATCGCAATGCCGCGAGGGAATGACTGAACTGGTCGGAGGAATTGCCGGTCAATTGTTTCACTTCATCCACTGATAATCCGCAGAAATAACTCATCTTATGACAGAGGTAGATATCATGTTTTTCATTACCGGCTTCTTCCGGAGTATGCGTGGTGAATACAAGTCTCTTTCTGACTTCATCTATACTATTTCCGAACTTGTTGTATAAATAAAAGGCAGCCGATAATCCATGTGCTTCATTCAAATGATAGAGATCCGGATCAAAACCGATCTCATCCATCAACCTGGCGCCACCCACACCCAGTAAGATAAACTGTGCGACTTTGGTAGCCACATTGGCATCATATAAACGATGTGTTATCGTTTGCGACACATAATCATTTTCCGGAACATCGGTGGACAATAAAAACAGCGGCGCTGTCTGGAACGTTTCCGGTTGCAGGTAAAAAACTTTTACCCAGACCGGATGTTCATGAATATTGATCTGGAATTTGATGCCTGTGTCTTCCAGGAAACAAAATTGCTTTTCATTCCAGGCCACATCCAGGGTCTGGTCCTGGTTTCGTTCCTGGTCGTAATATCCATACTTCCATAATATGCCGATGCCCACCAGGTTTTGTTTAAGCTCATACGCGCTGCGCAGATGTGAACCTGCCAGGAAACCAAGACCCCCGCTGTAAATTTTTAATGGCTGATGGGTGGCAAACTCCATAGAGAAGTAAGCGATCTTCCTGGCATAACGATCTTCAACGGGGTACGGAACGGAAAAATTAGTAAAACTCATTGGGTGTTCTGTTTACGGGAGGCCGCAATATACAGTGAAATCCGGAAGTTAAATAAGAAATAAGAAATGAGAAATAAGGAATTAGAAAGTCCTGGATCCCCTACTTTTTCATTTCTCATTTTTTAACCGGTTTCTTCGGTTTTACCTCTTTCTTCCTCGGAAAACTTCCGTCAAACAAACACTGCAACCCTCTCCTCGAACCACAACCTTCTTCTTCCTTGAGCGAAACGGAACCGGAACTGAAAATGAATTTCAGTTTGCAGGGATCGCCGTCCTCCCTGTATTCTGCCGTATTTGATGAACGAAACATTGCTTCACCTTTTAACTCACCGGTACACTCCCCGTTGTTTTTTTCGAAGTGAATAAAAAAAGTGATACGGTCCGGTTTACGGCCATCCCGGACAGAGACCAAATTCATTTTCCCCGATCCGTAATCAGCAGCATATTTATGCTTACGGGGCAAAGTATCTATCGGGTTAATTAATTCCGTGGGTTTATCTTCCAGCGCATCCGTCATGATGAGCATGAAATTTCCTGTTTCTGCGTTCAGGATATATACATCTTTCCCTTCACTTAAACTTCCATTTGGATTTTTACGTAAAACGGTTTTAGTGATCGTGTATTTTCGGTCCATGGTTACCGTCTGTATTGTGGATGAACTGGCATCCCGGCGAAGACCGGTCATACCCGCAATAAATTTCTGCTTCTTATCAAAAGCAAGAATAAGTACCGCTTTCTTTTCGTTGTGCACTGCTTTCACAAACAGGTAGGTTTCGGCACCGGGCACTTCTGCCTTTCCCAAAGCATAGATCTTTGGTTTCACTCCTTTACCAAATGCTTTAGTGATAACTGAATCCGGAACAAACTGCGTGAATATTTTATAACTGATCAGCAACGAATCCTTTTCTTTTTTGGGCATCATCGTGTCGGCCAGCTGGTAACTCAATTTCACCGGCTCAAAGAAATCAATGAAGTCTGTTACCTGCACAGGTTCTTCCCCTGTCATGGAGGGCTTCTTTTTATGCCTGCAACCTGCCGCCAATGCCATGACGAACAGGATCCATGTCCATTTTCTTATCCCGGTCATAAAGGAAATTGTAGCCCGAATGTAAGCGATTCCAGAATAAGATGATAACTGATAGCGGAAAGATGATTATTCCTGAAAGCAGAAATAGTCTTACCGGATCAGGTTCAAACTTTTACTTGAAAACCACACCAATAAACCGCTACATGCTTTAAAACTATCATCTTTTATCTGTCATCTATCATTTGCTTCATTTTATATTTTGTAAACCAGGTAATTTATTTTAGGTTTGTCTAAATTAATTTTTAGACATGTTGAATTTTTCAATCAGTGAAGAGAATTATATCAAAGCCATCTTTCATCTGCAGGTGGAGGAATCCAAAGTAACCACCAATGAACTGGCGAGGGAGTTAAATACCAAACCGGCTTCGGTGACCGATATGATGAAAAAGCTGAAAACAAAAAAATTAATTCACTATGAGCCTTACCAGGGTTTCCGCTTAAGTAATGAAGGCAGCAAAGTAGCACTGGGTATCATCCGCCGGCACCGCCTCTGGGAATATTTTTTATCGGAAAAATTAAAATTCAGCTGGGATGAAGTGCATGCCATTGCCGAACATCTCGAACATGTAAGCAGTAAAAAGCTGATCGATAAACTGGATGAGTTTCTCGGTTTTCCCCGGGTGGATCCGCATGGCGACCCGATACCGGATGCCCATGGGAAAATAGAAAGCAGCAAACAGGTCTGCCTCACGGAACTTGAACTAAATAAACCCGCCATGGTGAGTCATGTCAGCGATCAGTCGAGCGGCTTACTGGAATTACTCAAACATAAAAATATCAGCATCGGCACCCGGCTCGAAGTGAAAAAAAAATTTGAGTTTGATCATTCCCTGGAGATCAGGATACGACAGCAGCCGGCTTTCCATATCAGCGAACAATTAGCCAAAAATATTTTTGTTACCTCACCCCCCACTCCTCTCCATAAATGGAGAGGTGAAAAGGGATAAATAAATGATTCCATTTAATTATGAATCGTAAAGAATTTGATTATGCTTCATTAAGTGAAGTACACCAGAGTGTGGATACCACCAGTTTGAAAAGAACAGGCTGGAGAAGGATACTTGCCTTTTTCGGACCGGCTTACCTGGTCAGCGTGGGATATATGGACCCCGGGAACTGGGCAACAGATCTCGCTGGCGGCAGCCAGTTTGGATATAAACTCATTTGGGTATTGCTGATGAGTAACCTGATGGCCCTGCTGCTGCAAAGTTTATCAGCGAGGCTGGGAATTGTACGCGGCAGGGATCTTGCGCAGGCCAACCGGGAAACTTATCCCCGGTATATTAATTATGCATTATATGGTTTGGCCGAAATTGCCATTGCTGCAACCGACCTTGCAGAAATACTCGGTATGGCCATCGGTATTCAGTTATTGACCGGGCTTCCGCTGATCTGGGGAGTTTCAATTACGGTACTCGATACTTTTTTATTCCTCCTGCTGCAGCGGCTCGGGATGCGAAAGATGGAAGCATTTATCATTGCATTGGTGGCCATTATCGGTTTATCATTCCTGGTTGAAATCCTGCTGGCTAAACCTAACCTGGGTGAAGTAATGACGGGTTTTGTCCCGGGTATTCCCAACGATACCGCATTATACATTGCCATCGGAATAATCGGTGCCACCGTCATGCCGCATAATTTATACCTGCACTCCGCATTGGTTCAAACCCGGAAAATAAAACGGGATGATGCAGGTATAAAGAAGGCGCTGAAATTAAATTTTATAGACAGTGCCATTGCATTGAATCTTGCATTCTTTGTAAACGCTGCCATATTAGTGCTGGCTGCTACTGTATTTTTCAAAACCGGAAGATCAGATGTGGCAGAAATAAAACAAGCCCATGAATTGCTGGCTCCGATGCTGGGCACCAGCCTGGCCCCAATCCTGTTTGCTGTTGCATTAATTGCTTCGGGGCAGAGTTCTACCATTACGGGCACATTGGCCGGCCAGATCGTTATGGAAGGTTATCTCAAACTACGTATTGCCCCCTGGATCCGCAGATTATTGACCCGGATGATTGCTATCATCCCTGCAGTTATTGTCATTCTGATCAACGGGGAAGAAAATATAGACAGCCTGTTAATACTGAGCCAGGTTATCCTCAGCCTGCAGCTTGGATTTGCTATTATCCCTTTGATACATTTTACCAGCGATAAAAAAACAATGGGAAAATTTGTTATCAAACCCTTTGTTATTTTCCTGGCCTCATTGATTGCAGCGGTCCTGGTTTACCTCAATATCAGTATGGTTGTTGGTCAATCGATTACTTTTTTCGCCACCTCAGGCAGTATTTTCTGGAAAGCCGTGATCATTCTGGCCGGATTATTTTACTTTACATTATTACTTGTCGCTATATTTTACCCGCTGATGCGTAAAAAAAGAATCACGACTCCTGCACAATTGCATCCGGCCGCCGAAGAGTTGCAGCAAATTGCCGTACCTGTTTATAAGAAAGTGGCGGTGGCGCTCGACTTCAGCAACAATGATCTTAAACTGATCAGTCATGCCATCGGCCAGGGAAACAAAGACACAACTTATGTACTGATACATATTGTTGAAAGCGGAGCCACCCGTTTAATGGAAAAAGAAACCTATGACCTGGAAACGAGGAATGACCAGGCACACCTGGACAGTTATGTACAGCAATTAAAGGACAAAGGAATTTCATCGGTCGCACTTTTGGGATTTAATGACCGGGCAAAAGAGATCATCCGCCTGGTAAAAGAATCCGGCGGAGATATGCTGGTGATTGGCGCACATCGTCACCGGGGTATCAAAGACCTGATCTATGGCGAAACCATCGAAACGGTGAGGCATGAATTGAATATCCCGGTGCTGGTGGTGAATGTGTGAAACGGGGAGTGGGATTTGGCTAGTGGCTAGTGGGGAGAGAGAAGTCGTTAGTCGATAGTCGATAGTCGTTAGTCGTCATGTACTAAAAGAAAAACAAATTAGTTTGAGTAATTATTTTTTAAATCAACAAATGAACTCAAACTCTGCCTTAAGTTTTTTTAACCCTTTAGTGAAAACCATGCTCTAAGACTCCACTGGCTACTAGCCAAACCCCACTTGCCACTTGCCACTCGCCACTAGCCACTCCCCACCAGCCCTCTCGTATGATTCCTCAGCAAATGCTTGAACCGGCTGAAGGTTTCCGGTTTGATATGAAGATAGGAAGCTAAAAATTTCTGCGGCACCCGCTGCATCAGTTCCGGGTTGCGTGTTACAAAATCAAGAAAGCGTTCACGGGGTGTCATTTTCACCAGTTGCATCCTCCATTTATCTTTCAGTACCATGGTCTGGGTGATTACCATACGCCCAAGATGTTCCATTTTTATGGACTGGCCGAAAATTTTCTCGAGGTCATCGTAGGTAATGGAAACAACCACGGAAGGTTCAATGGTTTCAATGAAATATTCGGAAGGTGTGCGGCTGTGAAATGATTCCTGGCAATGAATGATATGTCCTTCGTAAGAAATTTGCGTATTGAACTCTTCCTTGCCCTTTTTATAATATTTCCGGATCAGACCCCGGATGATAAAATTGATATGATTTTCCACTTCTCCTGCCCTGATGAGTATTTCTTTCCTTCCAAATTTTCTGACTTTGATAAAAGGCAAAAAAAACTGGTCAAACTCTTCATCCGAAAGCTTAACAAATCTGTTCAGGTAATTATGGAGAAGTTTTACCGTTTCCATACTGCAAATACCATCAAAAGGTACAACAAAAAATTGATTCAAATCAATGAAATACCTGATATAAATTTGTGGATAGTGACCCGGACCTGATCCAAAATCAGAACGGCCTGCCTGCCGGCAGGCAGGCTGATGAGAATGCCTTAGTTTTGCCGCCGGTTAGCCAAAATGACAAGGTGCTGACTGTTAATCTTTAAAATCAAATAATCATGTCGCAAAAAATAAAGGTTGCTAACCCCGTGGTTGAACTGGATGGAGATGAAATGACAAGGATCATCTGGAAATTCATCAAAGACAAACTGATACTTCCTTACCTGGATCTTGATATCAGATATTTTGATCTTGGTATCGAATCCCGTGACCGGACCGATGACCAGGTAACAGTGGATGCGGCTAATGCTATCAAACAATACAGTGTCGGAATAAAATGTGCCACCATCACACCCGATGAAGCCAGGGTGAAGGAGTTTAACCTGAAACAAATGTGGAGAAGCCCGAATGGTACAATCCGGAATATTTTAGACGGCACTGTTTTCCGGGAACCGATCGTGATCAGCAATGTTCCCAGACTGGTAACGAACTGGACAGCCCCGATCATTGTCGGACGTCATGCATTCGGTGACCAGTACCGGGCAACGGATACGGTGATCAAAGGAAAAGGAAAACTCACCATGACCTTTACACCGGAAGGCGGCGGTGAATCCCGGTCGTTTGAAGTGTTCAACTTTAAAAGTGATGGCGTGGCGCTGTGCATGTACAACACCGATGAAAGCATCTCGGGTTTTGCAAGAAGTTGTTTTAATATGGCCTTAAGCAAAAAATGGCCCTTATATCTCTCCACGAAAAACACCATCCTGAAAAAATATGACGGCCGTTTCAAAGACATCTTTGAAGATATCTACCAGAAAGAATTCAAATCACAATTTGATGCAGCCGGTATCACGTATGAACACCGCCTGATCGATGATATGGTTGCCAGCGCCCTGAAATGGAATGGCAATTTTGTATGGGCCTGTAAAAATTATGACGGCGATGTACAGAGCGATACGGTAGCGCAGGGATTTGGCTCCCTGGGTTTGATGACCTCTGTATTAATTACACCCGATGGAAAAACCATGGAAGCCGAAGCGGCGCATGGAACGGTGACAAGACATTTCCGGGATCACCAGGCGGGTAAACCCACTTCCACCAATCCCATTGCTTCCATCTTTGCATGGACAAGAGGTTTGGCTTTCCGGGGGAGGTTAGATGGCAATCAACCATTGATCGATTTCTGCCATGCTATTGAAACCGTTTGTGTAGAAACCGTGGAAGAAGGAAAGATGACCAAAGATCTTGCTGTTTGCATTCATGGAAATAAAGTGAATCACGGGGAGCATTACCTGTACACCGAAGAGTTCCTCGACGCAATTGATCAAAATCTGCAAAAGAAACTTATATAATCAACTCCTTTTTCCCGACGGGTCTGCTCCGGCAGTTTCATTGAGCTAAAGAATTCCGGCGGAGGGATTCTCCGGGGAAGGCGATTCCTTTTCCCGACGAGTCTCCTCCGGCAGTTTCATTGTGTTATATAAATCCAGCGGAGGGACTCGTCGATTATGAAACGAAGAATCCACTCTCCTTCATTCCGCATCATAGTTCAAAAACTCCCTGTAATCCCTTACAATGCAAATACATTTTTTCCCGCTGATATAAAACCGGGCGGAGCTATGCAGGTAATGCAATGGATCATCGGCAAGCTGCCACTTACCGGACTTGGGGTTGTTGTGAATATAATTTAGTTTTTGCATAATAAATTTCTCTGTCCTGCATTCCTTAACATCAAATGAATCCTCCCATATTTCATGTTTTTTCCCACGGCTCCAGTCCTTTGCTTCAACATCATTTTGCAATCTGTTTAAGATAATATTCTCTTTGGATGCTTTTAACCTTTTTACAATTTCATAAGCGATGAATCGTTTACCATTGCCCACAACTGTGTTCAGCGATTTTTCTCCTCCAGAATAATAAAGAAGCATATGTAGGTGGTTGGGCATGATGACAAATCCGGTAACATGGTGTCCCTGTCTGCTTAATATTTCAAACCAATTATAAACAAGGTCATATCCATTGGTAAGATCAATCAACGGCAACCAGTTGTGGCAAGTGAATGTGATGAAATAGATGCCCGGTTTTGTTATTTTTTTATGTAAAGCCATTAAGAAAGTTAAACTACTCGTTATACGACGAGTCCCTCCGTTTGTTTTCCATATATTGAAATTAATACTGGAGCAATCTCGCCGAAAAAGAAAATCACCAGGTTTTTATGTTTTTTTGACGACGATGAGTCCCCCGGTAATTTTCCTACTGATTGAAGCTCATGTTGGGGAGACTCGTCTG
>CAZQGZ010000018.1:24496-29078 GCA_964592935.1 uncultured Chitinophaga sp.
TGTTCCCTGATGTTGGGAGAGCATCACAGACGGTATTAATAACAAAACAATAATATTGACTACCTTAACCCTGTCAAATAACCAATATGCATACAATTTCAAACTTTCTTATCGCACTGACCCTGCCCGTCCTGGTCGTATCTTTATCTGACTGCGGGAATAAAAAAAAGGACAACCCCGTAAATAATAATGATACCATGACAACCGGCAGCAACGACACCTTTGTCTATAATTTCCACGACGCCTCCGTTCCGCCTCCCTATCACCGGAGTTATACCATCCGGGTAACATCCGGGCAGGTTTATTATGCAATCAGCGATTATGACAAGGTGCTGGCAAAAGATTCCCTGGTATTATCCAAAGTCGCTTATGATTCTTTTGTAAAAGCCATCAATGATCTTCACATTAAAGAAAAGGAAGCAGATAAACACAGGGGTTGCACCGGTGGCACCTCAGATGAGTTGATTCTTTACGCAGCAAGTGAACATGAAGTAAAAGGTTATATCATATATTGCGGTGGTGAAATGTATGGCAACCTCCAGGGAGATGTTGCAGCAGCTGCAGGCCTGTTCAGGGCTTTGATACCCGATCTTTCCAGGAAAATAGACGCTACCATGAAAGACAATTAGAATACTAATTTATTCCCCGGCGTATTCTAAAAAAAATTGATCCGAAAATTTTCAAATGATCACAATAAAAAGAACGGATTCAATGGATCCTGATTTTATTGAATTGGTAAAACATCTCGATGCAGACCTTGCGGTACGGGATGGCAATGAGCATCCCTTTTATGCCCAGTTCAATAAAATTGATACCATCAGGCATGCTGTTGTTGCATATGAAAATAATGAACCCATTGGTTGCGGCGCCATCAAAGAATTTAGTTCCGGTTCTGCAGAGGTAAAACGAATGTATACCCGCCCCGGCAGCCGGGGAAAAGGGATTGCCACAAAAATTTTAATGGAACTGGAAAAATGGGCAAAGGAATTGTCATTTGACAAATGCATTCTTGAAACCGGGAAAAAACAGCCCGAAGCCGTCGCTCTTTATAAAAAGAATAATTACAACCCTATTCCCAACTACGGGCAATATGCAGGTATTGAAAACAGCCTCTGTTTTGAAAAAGAATTGACATAATGTTCAACGAATACGATCATTTGAGTCTTGAATCTTGAGTGTTGAATCTTGAGTCTTTTTTAAATACCTGCAAAAGACTCAATATGTCAACAAACAATCCTCAATTTTCAAGTTTTCGCGACCACGTAAAAAAACGGCTCTTCTCCACGGAATCCTTATCTTAGGTTATAAGTTCGCACTATGTCAAAACATTTTTTCTTTTTTCTGCTGTTAGTAATAATCAACAGTTCTCTCAAGGCCCAACCTTTCGACGCAAAGTATTTCAATGCCATGAAATGGAGAATGATCGGCCCTCACAGAGGTGGCAGAACGGTTGGCGCGGTGGGTGTACCGCAACAGCCCAATGTATTTTATATTGGCGTTAATAATGGAGGAGTATGGAAGACCACAGACTATGGAAGAACATGGTTCCCCATTTTTGATGATCAGCCCACCGGTTCAACCGGTGATGTTGCCGTGGCTCCTTCCAATCCCAATGTGATCTATGTTGGCACTGGGGAAGGCATCCAACGACCTGATCTTTCTGTTGGTGATGGTGTTTATAAATCAACAGATGGGGGAAAGACATGGATCAATACCGGGTTAAAAGATGCTCAGCAAATCGGCGGATTGGCTATAGATCCCAATAATGAGAACAGGGTCTTTGTAGCTGCATTGGGTCATCCTTATGGACCCAATGAAGAAAGAGGCGTGTACAGAACTGTTGATGGTGGCAAGACCTGGGAAAGGGTTTTATATAAAGATGAAAACACGGGAGCGATCCAGGTAACCATTGATCCGAATAATTCAAATATCATTTTTGCCGATCTGTGGGCGGGAAGGCAGGGGCCCTGGGAGAATGGCGCCTGGAATGGAAAAGAAAGTGGCTTGTTTAAATCAACTGACGGAGGCAACACCTGGAAAAAAATCACCAGAGGATTGCCCACCACAGAACAGGAATTGGGAAGAATAGGATTTTGTATAGCGCCATCCGATTCAAAAAGAATGTATGCAACGGTGGATGCCGGAAAAGAAGGAGGTATATACCGGAGTGATGATGCCGGTGAGAGCTGGGCAAAAATGAGCAGTGACCCGCGTTACTGGGGAAGAGGAAATGATTTTGCAGAAGTGAAAGCGGATCCGAAGAATAAAGACATTGTTTATTCCGCCAATGTGGTGACCTGGAAAAGTATAGATGGTGGTAAAACATGGAATGCATTTCGCGGAGCACCGGGCGGAGATGATTATCACCGGATCTGGATCAATCCCAACAATTCCGATATCATTTTAATAGCCAGCGACCAGGGTGCGATCATCACAGTGAATGGAGGACAAACATTTTCAAGCTGGTATAATCAGCCTACGGCACAGTTTTATCATGTGAGTGCGGATAATTCATTCCCATATAATGTGTACAGTGGCCAGCAGGAAAGCGGCAGCGTGGGTATTGCATCAAGAGGCAATGATGGCGGCATCACCTACCGGGAATGGCATCCGGTTGGCGCCGAAGAATACGGTTATGTGGTAGCCGATCCGCTGGATAATAATATTATTTACGGGGGTAAGATCTCACGCTATGATAAGCGTACCGGTCAAACCCAGAATATTTCTCCCGAAGCTGTACGCAGCGGTAAATACCGTTTTATAAGGACGGCCCCGGTATTGTTCAGTCCCATTGATAAAAAAACATTGTACTATGCCGGCAATGTGTTATTCAAAACAATGAATGGCGGAAACAGCTGGCAGATCATCAGCCCGGATCTTACCAGAGAATATTATGAAGTACCTGCAAGCGTAGGTATTTATACAATTGATGATATGAAGACCATGCCTCGACGCGGTGTGATCTATACAGTGGCTCCTTCATACAAAGACATCAATACCATCTGGTGCGGCACCGATGACGGATTGATCCATGTAACAAGGGATGGCGGCAAAAGCTGGAAAAATGTTACGCCACCGGAAGTGACATCCTGGAGTAAAGTTTCGCTTATGGATGCCAGTCATACCGATGTAAATACAGCTTACGCGGCCGTGAACAGGATCCGTTGCGATGATATGCGGCCGCATATTTACAGAACAAAAGATGGTGGAAGGACCTGGAAAGAAATCGTAAATGGTTTACCCAATGACCCGATCAATGTTGTCAAAGAAGATCCTCTCCGCAAAGGATTATTATTTGCAGGCAGCGAAAGAGCGGTCTATGTTTCTTTTGATGACGGGGAAAACTGGCAGAGCCTTCGATTAAATATGCCTGCAACATCCATAAGAGACCTTGTGATTAAAGATGATGATTTGGTGATCGGCACACATGGCAGAAGTTTCTGGATCCTGGATGACGTAACACCGTTACGTCAGCTATCAGCACAGTTGACCAGTCAACCCGCTATATTATATAAACCACAAAATACTTTCCGTGTACGTTGGGATATGTACACCGACACTCCCGTACCGCAGGAAGAGCCGGCCGGTGAAAACCCTCCTGATGGAGCGGTCATTGATTATTATCTTTCAAAAAAATCAAATGATATTTCGCTTGAGATCCTGGATCAGAATGGCAAGCCAATCAGGAAGTATACCGGTAAGGACACATTATATAAGATCGGTGAAGTGAATATCCCGCATTACTGGATCCGTCCGCAACAAATACTATCAGCAGAGCCGGGGCATCATCGTTTTACCTGGGATATGAAATATGCCCCGTTGAATGTACCACCCTCCTATCCCATCGGCGCCACGTATATGAATACAGAGCCGGATCAGACAGCGCCCTGGGTGATGCCGGGGATTTATATCGCCAGGCTTACAGTTGATGGAAAGGTTTTCACCCAAACATTTACGGTAAAAATGGATCCCCGGGTAAAGACTCCTGTCGCCGATCTGCAAAAACAACACGATCTGTCCGTTCAATGCTATGAAGGAAGAAAGGAATGCATGAAAATTCTTGAAGAGATAAGATTATACAGGCTTATGCTGCGGGGTCAAATGACCAATCCCCCGGCGCAGGTTGCCGATGAACTGAATAAGAAAGACAAGCAGGCTGCCCTGCTCGATAACAATCCGCCCGGAAGCAATGACCCGAGTTTCCGGAGGATCAATAATTCATTCGCCGCCATTCATAATACCCTGCAGGATGCTGACCGGGCCCCTACTGCACAGGCCATTACTGCATTAGCTGAAACACAAAAACAATTACAGGAATTAAAAACAAAATGGACAGCGCTAAAGAGCAAGTAATTATAAGCTAAGAGAATATCCTTGCCTTCGGCCGGATATAAAAGAGGAGAAAGAGTAAATGAGAAAATCCTCTTTATCTCCTTTTCCCTGCCTGCCGGCAGGCAGGTCTTTTTTCTCCTAAGCAGAGCGAAGGAGAATCTCTTAGCACTTATTATGTACTCCTGCAAAAAATTTCAAAACTGATATATATTTCAGCATAAGAGTTCTACTATTTTTACTGTATCATGAT
>CAZQGZ010000019.1:0-28981 GCA_964592935.1 uncultured Chitinophaga sp.
GGGTTGGTATCCTGGTATTCATCAATGAGGATATACCTGAATTTCCGTTGATACTTAGACAGGCTTTCCGGGAAATTTTTCAATAATTCATAGAATTTGATCAGGAGGTCATCAAAATCCATGGCCCCGTTCTTAAAACAGCGTTTGGCATAGGCATCATATATCTGTGCAATGGCCGGACGGTTGCTTCGCATATCTTCCTGCTGAATGGCATAGTCATTCCGGTAATCCTCCGGGCCCACCAGGGCGTTCTTTGCCGATGATATCCTGTTATAAACAATATTGGGTTTGTAATGTTTATCATCCAGGTTCAGTTCATTGATAACGGTCTTCACTACACTTTTTGCATCATCTGTATCGTAGATGGTAAAGTTGCGGGGATAGCCGATCTTATCGGCTTCAAAGCGGAGTATCCTTGCAAACACGGAATGAAAAGTGCCGATGTATAAATTCCGGGCTTCGTTATTCCCGAGTATCTTCTCCACCCGTTCTTTCATCTCTTTGGCGGCCTTGTTGGTAAAGGTCAGTGCAAGGATATTGAAAGCATCTACCCCGTTTGCCATCAGGTGCGCCACCCGGGTGGTGAGCACTTTTGTTTTACCGCTGCCGGCACCGGCCACGATCATCAATGGCCCTTTAATATGAAGTGTTGCTTCCTTTTGGCGATCATTCAACCCACTTAAGTAATCAATCATTTCCGCTGTCACCCTGAGTTTTGCGAAGGGCGATCATGCCCGCAAATTACACTGATTGGCCGGGAGAAAAAACTATTGTGGTATCCGGGGATGTTTCATTTTTGTTTACCTGCTGATCACGCAGATCAAATCCATGCTGATGGCGCAGAACCTATCAGCGCAACCTGCGTAATAACCTGAGAAGATCTGCGGTAAACATTCAGCGTTGCCGCTATTTACATTTCAAAAACCCCTACTTTATCGTTACAATTTGCTGCATGACCGTGTCTTTTCCCGGATGCGGCGTATCGGTAACAGGATCGGTTCCGGTTTCAATGGCATAAACCCGGTATTCACCTTTGGGAAGTTTCCGGATCACGGCACGAATGGATGAATTACACATGCATTTGCAGATCTGCCCTGTCCAGTATTCGGTAATCGTTATTACGTTAGCCTGCTGCTGGGTACTGACCACCGCTTTCCGGCAGCACCCGTGATGTACAAATCTTGAATAGACTATAGAATCTCCTTCCTGTTTGATTTCATTATTCCCGGTAAGATCGGGATAATCATTGTATTCGCCCTCAGCAGGAAACTTTGTATCGGCTTTAGTAGCTTTTTCAGCGCAGCCCTTTACCTGCCAGGAACTGATAAGTTGTGTTGAATCCTTTGAAACAGCATTATTATTGGTTTGCTGGGGATTTTGTTTTTGGTTGCAGGCAAACACAAGAAAGAGGGCCGGGAAAACCGGGATTAATTTCATCATAAAGTATTTTTATAAACGATAAAATTAGATTGGCCTTACCGGAAACAGGCTGATCAATATCATGGTTTTTCTTGCAATATCTCATAGAATTGCAGGCTGTCCGGCTGTACTTTGGACAGTTCATGGCCCGGTATTAAAAAAATAGTTAAATACAACATATGAATAATACAAACAAAAAAAGGACCTTACAATCATACCAGCCGGCTGTATTGTTTGCCGGGGTGGCAATATTTATTTTAATGCTGTTTAGTTTCAACAACCAGCAAACCCGGACAGAAAAATTACTGGGAGTTTCATTCAATTATAACAGCAAAGAAATTACCATCGATGTGGTAAGTACCGGTTGTACCGTTAAAAATGATTTTCAATTCAAGGTGAGCAATAACATCATTACAGTCATCCGCAAAAAAAGGGATGAATGCAAGTCGATACCTGAAAAAATAAGTTTAACGTATTCCTTCACGGAAGCCGGTCTCAGCGCCGATAAAACATATACCATAAAAAACAGGTTTATCGCCAATCCCAACCTGGCCAATATCCCTTAGTAAAGGCTGAAACGGGGAATCATATTAATTAGGAAGCATTTCTTCCGGGATCTACGTACATTTATACACTAAAATTTCAACTATGAAGTATTCTGCAAAACTCCTGGCTGCATGGCTATTCTTATCCGCCATCATGGTATCATGTAATTCTAAAAGCAAATCAAAAAACGGGGGTACTAATGATAGTAATGTGGTAATATCCGGTGATAGTTATGATCCCAATTTCGTTGTTGAAGCGGAAGCCTTTGCCGACCTTCAGTTGCTCCGCTACCAGGTGCCGGGATTTAATCAGTTAAACCTTCAGCAAAAACAACTGGCTTATTATTTATATGAAGCGGCTCTCTGCGGCCGTGATATCATTTATGACCAGAAAAGCAGGTATGGTATCCTGCTTCGTAAAACGCTCGAAAATGCATTTACGAATTATAAAGGAGACACCGGTTCCGCCGACTGGAAAAAATTCGAAGAGTATTGCGGCAGGGTATGGTTCAGCAACGGCAACCATCACCATTATGGCAATGAGAAATTTATCCCGGCCTGTTCATTTGACTATTTCTCGTCCGTTATTAAAAACTGTGATACCGCTTCTCTCCCGCGCGATGCAGGTGAAACGGTTCAGGCTTTTTTAAACCGCATCAAACCGATCGTGTATGACATGAATGTTGAACCCAAAGTGGTGGACCTGCGACCGGATATTGATAACGTCGCTGCCTCATCAGTTAATTTTTATGAGGGGGTTACGCAAAAAGAAGTGGAAAGTTTTTATTCAAAATTTCCCACGGGGGACAAACAGCCTTCCTGGGGACTCAACAGTAAGGTGATGAAAGAAAATGGCAACGTGGTGGAGAAAGTATGGAAGGTTGGGGGTATGTATTCCGCCGCCATTGAAAAAATTGTTGGCTGGCTGGAAAAAGCGGCCGGGGTGGCTGAAAATGCAGAACAGAAAAAAGCGCTGGAATTGCTTGTGCAGTATTATAAAACCGGTGACCTGGCCACGTTTGATGAGTACAGCATTGCCTGGGTCAATGATATCAACAGCCGGATCGATGTAGTGAATGGGTTTATTGAAGTGTATCTTGATGCGATCGGTAAAAAAGGAAGTTTCGAAAGCGTGGTGTCTTTAAAAGACCTGGAAGCCACCAAACGCATCAAGGCCATCGCCGACCAGGCGCAATGGTTTGAAGATAATTCACCGCTGATGCCTGAACACAAAAAGAAAAATGTAAAGGGTATTACTGCAAAAGCGATAACGGTTATCGTTCAAAGCGGTGATGCGGCCCCGGCCTCGTCCATCGGCATCAATCTCCCCAATGCGGAGTGGATAAGAAAAGATCATGGTTCCAAATCCGTTTCGTTAAGCAATATCATTTACTCCTACAATGTAGCCGGCGCCAAAAGTGGTTTGCTGGATGAATTTGCATTGAATGACACGGTTAAAGCCCGGATGAAAAAATATGGTGCCCTGGCTGCTGACCTGCATACCGATATGCATGAATGTATCGGTCATGCTTCCGGGCAATTAAATCCCGGTGTGGAAACCACCGATATCACGCTGAAAAATTATGCTTCCTGTCTCGAAGAGGCCCGTGCCGATCTCGTGGCATTATATTATGTAATGGATCAAAAAATGATCGACATCGGTGTGGCTCCTTCCCTGGAAGTGGGCATGGCCGAATATGATAACTACATGATGAATGGACTGATGACACAACTTACCCGCCTGAAGCCCGGAGATCAACTCGAAGAAGCCCATATGCGCAACAGGCAACTGAATGCAAAATGGGCTTTTGAAAAAGGAAAGGCTGATAATGTGGTTGAATGGGTGAAGAATAACGGCAAAACCTATGTCCGCATCAATGATTATAAAAAATTGCGGGATTTGTTTGGCCAGTTACTGCGGGAGATCCAGCGCATCAAATCAGAAGGAGATTATAATGGCGGAAAGAACCTGGTGGAGACCTATGGCGTAAAAGTGGATGCGGCCCTGCACAATGAAATATTGCAGCGGTATAAAACTTTAAACCTGAAACCATACCGGGGTTTTATCCAGCCACAACTGGTTCCGGTGATGGATGGAGATAAAATTACCGATGTAAAAGTGGAATACCCCCAAAGCTTTTTTCAGCAGATGATTGATTATGGGAAAAAATATTCTTTTCTTCCTTTGAAGAATTAGGAAAGAAGATCAAATGGGTCATATTGTGGTGATATGACGTTTATGACCGGCTACATTGGATGATAAACTTTCTCTGCCGTACGTAATACATCTTTTTTGTCCAGAGTCATATGCTTTGTCTGCTGGTTTTGAAACATCGTCATCTGGTCTTTAAAGTGTGGTGATTCAGGGTGCATAGAGGCGCCAAACGTGTTTACCGATTCAATGATGGGCAAACTTCCGTCTTTTGGATAACGTACAAAACAGATGTAGGCATCGCCGCCGGTTACTTTACGCATCCCGTTTTTATACGGTTCCGAAAATGTCGGTGTTAATACATCCGGGAAACCCCAGGCCGGTCGCACATCATCACCTCTTACCAGTTTCTGAACGTCGCCCAGCACCAGGTCGGTTTTGCCGAAGTTTTTGATCATATAGTCATGAACATACCGGAAAGTTTCCACCGCTTCTGCTTTTGATATTTTCCTGGAAGGAGACCCTTTTAATTTATCGGCCAGATAATAGTAGGTGATGATGAAGATGGCGGCTCCTTTGCTGCCGGCTGTTGCTTTTTTATCCCAGTGTTGAAAATTTTGGATCATTTCTTTCAGTGCGGGAAATTCTTCCGCGGAAAGATTGAACATGCTGTCAATACCATATGTGTACTGCAGTTGCTGCGGCAATTGCTGGTCGAATTTGATCCGTTTAAACGTGTTATAATCGATTTTACCGGTATTATATAATAATTCCGTTACCCGTTTGCTCCTGTTATTGTGATAAGTTTCAAACCCGTCATTTTTATCAAATTTATTTTTGTCGAGGTTATATGCCGGTTCGGTTGCTAAAAAAGGAGCGTGGTTATTATTAAACAAATACCCGGATGGCGGGTTGACATATTGGGGTAATTCGTTGATGGATTTAAATGTTGTCCAGAGCGTAGCGGATGTATTTCCCGGCAGGGTGCTTTTCCAATGATAAGCTGTATCGGGATTTCGTCTTGGCATTTTCCCGTTACTGATGTAAAAAATAGTATCATACCTGTCTGCATACATGATATTGAACATCGGCAGGCTCATCATGCTGACGGCTTTATAGAATTCCGTAAAATTTTTTGACTTATTCATCCGGTACCATTCTTCCAGTGCTTTTATATCCATAGTGGCCGGGAGACGGACGGCAAAAACTCCTTTATCTGTTTTTAAAGTGGCCCCGTATTTACTCCAGTACATTTTTTTACAGATCGTAACGGGGATCCCTTTTACATGCAGTTTTGCTTTTGCTTTTTCAAGATCGATCCATTGCCCGTCGAATTTGTATTGATTATTATTGGAAGGATTTATTTCGAGCTGGTAGATATCAAGTTTATCCTGGTAATTATTGGTATGCGCCCAGCCGAGGTATTCATTGGTTCCATGAAAAATTAAACAACCACCGGGAAACAAACCACCCAGCATATTCCATCCCTGTTCGCTTTGCACATGCGCTTCATAAAAAGCAACCGGGCCTGTATTGGGCTGATGTGCATTGATGGCAAGAAAGGATTCCCCCGTTGTTGTTTTTGCTGAGTTCATGGAAAAAGAATTTGAACCCTGGGGATTAAATCCCGGGAGGGTGGCCACTTTACCTCCCAGTATCCGGGGCAAAGCATCATCGACTCCGCAAAAAAGGCTGATGGAAAAAACCACCGCCGTTATATATTCTTTTTCGTTTAAGGGAAATGCTTTTTTATACTTTGTTTCTTTCTGATGAGCTGCTGCATATGCATTCAACCCGGCCAGGTATCCGTTGATCAAAGCCAAAAAATCCGGGTCGAGGGTATTCCATTGTTCTTCCACGGTTTTGCGTATGCGCAGGAGCTGGATCACATAATCAGCCTCGGCTCCTTTTTTACCGAGACCGGTTCCTACCAATGCCTTGCCCGAGAGCGCTACCAATTGTAATGTTTCAAAATCATCTTCGGCATGTGCCCATGCCAGGCCGTAGGCCACTTCAGGATCGGTGGGCGCAAATATATGCGGCACGCCAAAGCTGTCACGGGCAATGGTGATGTTGGCAGGGTTGATCTGTGCGGAAAGATGACAGGATACTAACAGGCAAAAAATAAAATATCTCATGTTGAGGTTAATTAATAACAGAGTGTTAATATACTCGTTTATCAGGATTGAAAAAAATTGATGACGAAATTACTGATCAAGTCTCCGTTTGATTAACTTCGGAATATAAAAAATAATCATGTCCATCCGCATCTTCATCACCGGCGGCACTTTTGATAAAGAATATAATGAACTGACCGGTCAGCTTTTCTTTAAGGACACGCATATTAATGAGTTGCTGGAAAAAGGGAGGTGTCGTGTTTCGGTTGAAATCAGGACCCTGATGATGATCGACAGCCTGGAGATGACGGACCATGACCGGGAACTGATCGCCCGCCAGTGTAACCAGTGCGGGGAAGACAAGATCATTATTACGCACGGCACCGACACGATGAGCGAGACGGCTAAATGGCTGGCCGCACATGTAAAAGACAAAACCATTATCCTTACCGGGGCGATGATACCTATCAAATTCGGCAGCTCGGATGGTTTATTTAACCTTGGCAGTGCATTGGCCTTTGCTCAAACTCAACCTGCCGGTGTTTATATTGCTATGAATGGCCGCTGTTTCACCTGGGACAATGTCCGGAAGAATAAACAAACAGGGATATTTGAAGAGGTCGTTTGAAATACCGGAATAAATCAGGCAAATGCAAAGACTCAATATTCAAGAATCAATATTCAAGATACAAGTCTGTTCGAAAAATACCTTACGCTCCGAAAAAACTTGATCATTGAGTCTTGTTTCTTGAATCTTGAGTCTTTTTTTTAATCTTCCTTCAGAAGGGTATTAATATCCTCTTCCAGTCTTTCCATTTCCAGCTGCAGCGTTCCGTTATAAACCCCTCGTATCCTCCTGTGTTTATCAACAAGAATAAAATTTTCCGTATGTAAAAACTCATTCCCTGTCTGGTAATACCCGATCGTGTCGCCGGCAAAATATTGCTTTTTGGCCAGCGCATAGATATCTTCTTCTTTTCCCGTCAGCAAATGCCATTTACCGCTGATGACCCCTTTTTCCTGTGCATATTTTTTCAATACCGGTACGCTGTCCATTATCGGTGTTACGGAGTGGGAAAGCAATAGGACTGCATCATTGGTTTTAAATTTTTCCTGGATCAGGCCCATATTATTTGTCATCTTCGGGCAGATGCTTCCGCACCGGGTGAAAAAGAAATCGGCCACATAGATTTTCCCCTCCACGTTTTTTTCAGTGATCGTCTCTCCAAGCTGGTTGGTGAAAGAAAAAGAGGGGATACGGTGAATCGATGCATAAGCCGGATCATTTTTTTCGATCCACTCCGGTGTAAAATCGGGCTTGTTGATAAATGGCAATGATTCCTGCAGCCGTTGTGTTTTGTTTTTGCAACCTGCCAGCAGGAACAATAAAAGGACTGAATTATTTCTTAATGACCGAATCATAAGGATTCTCACAAATTTTCAAACCGATCAAACCATATTTTCTCCCCTTCTTCACTACATAATTAGCCCGCACCGAGCCATTGTCCCACCATAAACGCTGGCTGCCCACTTCTTTTCCCTTTTCATAATGAAAAGCTTTGCCCAATAATCCTGAAGGGTACCATTCCATAAATTCCCCCTCGTATTCATCGTTATTGCAATGGAATTGAAATTTGGGTTTCCCGCCGGGCCACCATCCCCGTTGCATTCCTTCTTTTTTCCCGTTGATATAAAATCGTTCGTCGGCTACTTGTTTGTTTGGATACCATTGTTTTTGAAATCCCTCCTCCACCCCATTAAAATAACTTTTTACAAATTCAGTATCGCCGGCCGGATACAAAGAGAACCTGTACCCTGTAAAATATTTACCCCGGCAGTAAACCGTATCCTGGTGAATGGTAAAACCGCTGTCATTTGCATTCACATAATTTGGCGGGACTGTTTTTGCGATCTTTATTTCTGTTGGCGTTTGCATCCTGTCATTGCAGGAAAAAAATATTAAAAACAAAATGTATCCCGGCCATAAGGGGGATACTATTTGTTGCGAAAACACACTGAACCCGGAGAATTTCATTGTATTTATTGTGTCACCGTTCCCGGCGTACCATAAAAACCGTTTCCATTGAGATAAGGAGCAGTCGCCGTAAAATGATAATGATAAATCCCGGCCGGGTAATCAGCTGTCGCATGCGTATGACCGTGATAAACATCCAGGCCCGTTGGATCCGTATTATTTTCTTCCCTGGGGCCATATACCGGGAAGCCGTCCAGCAAGAAACCCATCAGCGCCCATTTACTGGCTTTCACCGTGGTGAGATAAAGCGGTTCCACATGATAGTGATACATGCCCGACATTTGCGGATGGCCCCACCATTGGTCAAAACTGTTGATTTCTCCTGTTAACGGGGAACCTCCCGCAGCATATTGATTAAAGAATGGAACACCGTTCAGTGAAATACCGATTACACCCATTGGAGTAGCTGCATGAGTTGCAGCAACAGCAGGGGCAACCGGAATTTTCAGGGTAATGTTTTGTACAGAGATGCGATTCGGGTTGATTGCAAACGTTCCTCCGCCAAAAGTTGTTCCGCTGAATGATTCATACAAGGGGTTGGTGGTTTGATAATATGCGCTTTTATGATCGGGCTGATCAAACGTCTTAATCGTTACCCAGGTACCGTCAAATGTTATACTGGATGCGCCATATATTTTATTGTAAACTGCAGGTAGTACAGGACCGCCGGCCGTATTCACCGTTAAATTCAGGCTACAGCTTTTACCCGCAAAACTGATAGCAAAAGTCGCCGTGCCGGATGAAGCCGGTGTGCCCGATACAGAAAAAGATAAATTGCCGTTTCCATTGGCTAATGTTCCTGCCTGTAAAGTCGCCGTTAAACCTGTAACCCCGCTTGAACTGATTGCCGATCCTGCTGCGTATGCTTTTCCGTTTCCCCCGGAATAAGGTACGGTAGCAGTGGCCGAATAGGCAACATTAATGGTAGCAGATGCGGAAAACGATCCGCTTCCGCAGGAAAGGGCTGAAATGACGGCACTGTTATCAGCATCCGTATTGGTACTGTTTTTTTTACAGGAAAGAATTGTAAAAAGACAGGCCATGGAAAATAATGTTGATCTTATCATTGGTTTTGTTTTTGTTTGGTGAGTAATAAACTTTCGGTATACTATTATTAATCATGCGGAAGGGGTGGGGGTCTGTCACCTTCGGGGCCATCCGGCGGATGGGGCCCCGGTGGTCTGCCCGGTGGTTGCGGTTGTGCCATCATCCGGGTAATATCCCGGATGATCCCGTCAAATTTTTTCTGTTGTTCCGCATTACACAGAGCCCTCACCTTTTGAAAATGATTAACTGTAAGCACATCTAATTGTTCTGTGAGTTTGCTGCAGGCAGCGGCGGCCATTTGTTTGGCACTGTCGGTTGCACCCGGATTTTTTACCAGGTCAAATAAACTGTCTTTGGCTGTTCTTATTTGTTTACGGATCTGCTCTGCCACCTGCCTGTGTTGTTTTACCAATACATCCAGTTGTTCCTGTTGTTTGTTGTCCAGTTTTAATTCTTTGATCAAAAATTCATTGGGAGCCCCCTGGGGAGGAGGCGGTTTTCTTTTTCCCAACCAGAACATGGCGATGGTGGCTGCATTGGCCACGAGCAATACAACCACAAGCCATGTCAATAATTTATTTTTTGTTCCGTGATTCATATTTACTTTTCAATAATCAGTAAGATGAAATGGATTGATCATAGGATTCGGCAAAACTTTGCAGGGATGATGAAGCAGCCGGTTTTGTTCCGCCTGTTTTAATTTGTTGCGATAACATAAATCCGTTCACCGCTAAAAGCAATGCCAGCGTACCGATCACCCATACGGGTTTCAACGGCAGGCTCCATTCACTCCGGTTTTCACTGGCCAGCATTCTTCCTTTCAGCCGGGTATAAAAAAATTCATCCGTGGCTGCGTCCTGCATGCCCTGTAAACTTTGAAGGTGCTCGTCAACTAATGGTGTAGAATTTTTATTCATATTTTTAATTTAGGCCTCACCCCCTGCCCCTCTCCTCGCGGAGAGGGGAGAAAAGTCTCCGTAATTTTCATTCATTAATTTTCATAAGCCCGTTTTATAATATTTTTCCAGTTGTTTTTGCAGGTTCAGCCTGGCCCTGGTGATCAGGGATTCCACTGCTTTAATATTTTGCTGCATGATCGAACAGGCTTCTTCATAATTCATACCCTGCACTTTGATGAGTGTAAAAGCCAGTCTTTGTTTTTCCGGCAGGGATGCAATGGCTTTGAATAAGACCCCGGCTTTTTCTTTATTCTCCGTTGCAATACCCGGATGCTGAAAAACCGCATCCCCGCTTTTCTTTTCATCCGGCATCCACCACGGAAGTAATTGATGCAGCCGTTGTCTTGTTTTCTTTCTTCTTAATTTATCCAGTGCTTTGTGAACAGCTATCCGGTAGATCCAGGTGGACAGGGATGAGTTTTCTTTAAAAGACCTGATCGATTCAAAGACCTTTATGAATGTTTCCTGTGCCGCATCTTCCGCTTCTTGCGGTTCCTGCAAAATATTCAGCACAGTATGAAACACCCGGTTGCGGTAGTTTTCTACCAGCCACCGGAAAGCAGGTTCATTACCCTGCCGGAGTTTCGTTATCAGCTCCTGTTCATTCAAATGGGTTTCCTTATTGACGCATCAAGCTATGAAAATCCTTCTGATTGAAATAAAAACAGGTTTTTAGACCGGGGGCCAATAGAAAAGCCGGCCAAAACGACCGGCTCTTCATTTACCCATAAGTGTTCTATCATTATTTTTTCAAACTCAGGCTCCTGTTTAAGGTAAATCCCAATGCGAAATGCCCGTCTTTGATCCAGCTATTGTTGCGGGCCAGTTGGTCAATATTGGATGCATCGGTGGTGGACCCGATATAGAACTGGAACTGGTGGCCACCGGTATTGATCTCAATGCCGGCCGAAAGCAAATTGGGGCTGTAATTCAGAATAGCGCCATTCTTGCTAACCAGGTTTTCATGCATATTCAGCTGACGGGCGTATTCAAGCGTGAGGTTGAGTTTGTCTTTCGCTTTATACTTCGCGCCCATCCCGATCGACCAAACGAGATTGGAGTTATTGATTCCGTATGGAACCACATTAAAATGAATCAGTGTTGGCATCAGTTGAAGTGAAAACCGGTTGGAAAATTTCCTGGCTATTAATAATTGGTGCATGAATGACCACCGGTTGTCGGTGAACTCATTAGCCTCCTTCAGACCCGTGTAGATATTAGCCATGGAGAACCATCCCAGGCTTATAGGAATATTATGTTCGCCGGTTTGCTGGCGAAGGATCTTAAACTTGGCCCAACCTTCGAAAACCGCCCTTCCCGTTGCTGCCAGTCCTAAATTCAGGAATTTCTTTGGTGAATAATCAAATGAAAGATAAGTATGGGCAATGCCCGCATTAAATCCGAACAGGTGCGCCAGGTTTTGCTGGAACCTTTTATTAGAACCGGCAGGAGCAAGATCTTTATTCCAGAAATAACCAAAATGGTGTGAGATCATGAACTGCAGGGCACCGGGGCTGCCGATCTCCACGCTCTGCATATTAATAATGCGGGTAGAATTAAACGTGGCCCGGGTAAATTTTTGTTTGGGGGCTTCTTTTGTTTCTGTTCCGGTAGTGTCCTGTGCCATGGCGGCAGTTCCAATACAGGTTCCAAAAACGAAGAGCAATAATATTTTTTTCATAACGCCTGGTTTTATTATATAAACTTTCGTTGTCATTTGATTGATTATTCTTTTTATTGTGGTTGTCCCTGTGCGATCCATTCTTTAAATGTGTTGACCACGCAGGTACCCAAACTCAGAACCGGACCCGGGTGGCCAGCGGCACCACCACTGTTCATCATTGTGGTTAATACATCTTTTTTGGCAACCATTTTAGCATAGTCAAGATTAACTGCGAGCCCGCCATGGCAGGTAGATGCCTTGCAGGTCGTATTATAGATAGGAGCGATATGGGTATTATATTTTATTACACCGGTAACCGTACAACCGCCTCCATCATCTTTGGCTCCTTCCTGTACCCATCTTGTAATGATACTTTTATTGAATTCGGTAAAATAAATTACACCGCCGCCGGGGTGCTTGTCAAACCGGGCCATCGTGTCCAGCACAAATGCCCGTGCAAGAATGGCATCATAAAAAATGGTGTCAAAATGGGAGAACTGAACAGCCCGGGTACCGATACCATTATTATGACATCCGCAGGGTCCGGCCGTAACAATCGGAACCACATCGGCCCGGAAAGATACTTTGGGCAGGGCCAGGATGTCTTCTTTATTTCTGTAACAGGATGACAAAATATAGACCACCATGGAGGTCATCATGGCTGTTATTATAATTCGCTTTTTCATATATCTGAAATTTTAGATTGATAGTATTAATGATTAGGGCCTGATGATGGTTCCCGTTTTCCTGTACTTGAATATCCCTGCATTACCAACGCCATATTTCCATACATTGGGAACATTGGGATCGGCAAAATACCAGGCTTTGATCAATGCCACTTCATGCGGCTTTAACCCGCCATCGCCATAAGCCATATCGCCCTGGTGTGCCGTTGCAAAAACATTGGTAAACGGATTGGCCAGTAAAAGGGTTGAGTCTATCCTGGTAACCACGGAACTGGTTGCATTCAGATTATTACCACTTGCATAAAAAGTTTTTGTTGTTACCGGATCTGTATATAAAACCGAATTGCTGCTTCTCACACTCTTGGGATACATGATATCCATCAGGATATCATCATAAGTGCTCAATGGCCCGCGGGTACTTAATGCAGAACGGGGAGTTGAGAATTTTTTCCAGGGCCTGAAACTGGCATTGGCAAGTGTATCTGCATAAAATAATTTAACACTATCCTTATAACTATATGGAGCTACAATTGGACTTTCAGCTACACCCCAGAATTCATCCAGTTTGCTTTTATTAGTAAGCAGGCAATAAACAGTAACTGCACCTGTTGAAGGATTGATGTATGTAAATTGAGTGGTATCAGCGGAGGTTATCCCCGGAATAAATCCTGCTCTTGCTCATCCACCGGTAGCTGTGGCCTCATTATGACAATTAGCTGATCCGCAGCCGCTGATAATCAGTGCAACAGCAGCCGGCCTGAAATCCCTGAAATCAGGCCTTTCTTTGGCACCATTTACTATCCAGTTATATAATATACTCTTGTCGGTCGTTGTCATTTCGTGATTGGAGTTGACCGGCGGCATGGCTTTATCAAAATCGTTGGTGGTAAGGTATTCCCATAGTTTACTTGAGGAAGGATTGCCGGGGGTAACGAATTTCATGATGTCCTGGTAGGTATCAAGCTTGGGACTTAGTGGACCACCGTGGCAGTTGGATGTGGCGCAGTATTCATGAATGATAGTCTTTACGCCCCTGAATTTAATAATATCATTCACATCAGGTGTGACATCTGATGGAGTGATCTTATTCTCATCATAAAAAGCTGCATAGATGGTGCTGTCGGCCTTACCCTTGAAAGATCTGTCCAGGTCTTTAATTATATCTCCCGTTTTCCTGCATTGAAAAACAGATGCGGAAAAAAAGAAAACACCCAGGAAGAGAATGGCCGCATTAATCAGTGAAAACTTTTTCATAACGATTTTAGTTTACGTATTATAAAATGGATGCCGTGGTCTTTTTTATAAAAAAATCCCAGTAAAACTATCGGGGCCAGTTTGACAGTTTTATGACTTTTATCAGGATGAATACTGAGAATACTCACGAAAATGAAAGGATTGATATTCATTGATGTGTTATCTGACAAAGGTCATAATGTCTTTTGCCCAATGTCATAAAAAAGTCATTCACCCGTGAAGACCTTGCACCCGGAAATTTTAAAGTTCTTTTTACAATTTACTTTTTTCAAACAAAAATTAATTATATGAAACATTTTAGAAACAGGTTTTTAGTTGCACTATTGGTGGTTCTCAGTTTTGGCGGTTATATTCTCAGTTGTACACATGACAATGAAATAGCCCCGCCTCCTGTATCAACAAACCCGGTGATTACCCATGGTACCAATGTGCATTTGCCCGGCAATATGACGACCGGCAATCCCAATGAATGGAAAATGGATAAGACACACTCCAGCGCTCTTTGGTCAACAGCATATGTCGGTGGCGCCGGTTTACTGACAGGCCGCTTTGACATGTTCGGAGTACATGATGTTACTCCTGCCAAGATGATCGATTACCCTTACACTGACCTGAACCGCCCTTCCCAGCCTTTACCTGACAGCTCATGGGCTTTTTACGAAAATGAGCCGGAAAAAACATACATCAACGGCTATGTACTTGTCAACACAAGCAATACCGGCGAACCGGGAAGAGACGGAACATTCACATACGTTGGATGTAACCTGGCCGGCATGGGAACTGTCCAGAAGGTTCCTTATGTAAATAACCTGAAAGTGGGAAATATTGCCCAGATAAAAACAACCAAGGTTGAGTTTGACAAAATGAGTTCGGATTATATTGTCACGATGAACTTCACCTGGCAGGGTAAATTAACTTCCGGTCCCCTGACCAAAGTCATCGTGGGCAGGTTGAAATATATTCCCAAAGCAAGAATTGCCGCCGCCACCCCGTATGATGTATTCGGTCTTCAGTTGAAGTTCTCGATCAATTGCCGTGACTGGGGTATTACGAGTACAAGTGTTGCAGATAAAATAGATATCGAGTGCAATGCGAACTTCAACAACAAATAATTATTACATCATAATAAATCGATTAGAATGAAAAAGACATTATTATATACCCTGGTCCTGCTGTTTACGGGTATTGGTTTCACCGGCTGCTATAAGGATGTCATTTATCCGGAAGCTGCCGTAGATCCCGATGGTCCGCCGCAGGCTGTAAGCTATAAAACTGATATCGCTCCCATGCTGAATACAAAATGCGCAGTTGCCGGTTGTCATGCATCGGGCGCTCATAAACCCTATCTGTTAACGGATGTATCCTGGAACCAGATCGTTGGTGGCGGATTCGTAAATATCCTTGTTCCGAAAGAAAGTATCTTATATAAAGAAATCAATGGCGGAATGAAGGAATATATACCTTCTGCATCAGACAGGCAAAAAGTGTATGACTGGATAAGAACAGGTGCATTAAACAATTAAGCGATCTAAAAATTTTAAATTATGAAATCAATTATAAATAAAACCATTCCCCTGTTCGCCGGCCTTGCCATTTGCCTTTTGGCCATCCAGGGTCCCGTTTTTTCCCAGGATGAAAAGCCGGCTGCAGTAAAACCGGTTAAGAACACTTTCCAGAGTGTTTGGATCATCGATAATCAAACGGTAATGGTGCCGATTAAAGGAACCCTGGAACTGGATATTATGCACCGGTTCGGTACCTGGAATAAAGGATACGAGGATTTTTTCGGATTCTTTTCCTCCTCTAATATCCGTTTAGGTCTTAGTTATTCACCTATCAACAAACTGAACCTGGGCTTTGGTATTACCAAAGAAAAAATGCTATGGGATGGAAGCGCCAAATATTCCATCATTCAGCAAACAAAAAATAAATACCCGGTCAGTGTTACTTTTTATACCAATGCCGCCTATGTTGGCACAAAGGGTAAATATTCAGTTCCCAAAGTGGATAATACCGGCACGGAATACCTGGAAGAAAAACACAAGACCGACCGGCTTTTATTCTTCCACCAGTTGATCATTGCGAGGAAATTAACCGAAAAACTATCCGTACAAATTGCCCCCAGTCTTTCACACCAGAATGCAGTAGGAGGTTATTTAACCAAAAACGATAGTTCAGGTAAATCCGTTTTCAAAACCATGAAACATGATCACCTGGCCATCGCTTTTTCTGCCCGGTATAAGATTACCAATGTTACTTCCGTGATGTTGAATTATGATCAGCCGATTACCAAGCACCCGACCCTCAATCCAAGTCCAAACCTTTCACTGGGTGTTGAGTTCAACACGAGCAGCCACAGTTTCCAGCTTTTCTTCGGAAACTATTACGGTTTGAATCCGCAACGCAACAATCTTTACAATGCCAATTCTCCTTTTGCGTATGATGATCTCACCAAGACGAATCCAAACCGCTATACGGACGATCCCTCAACGCCAAAAGATGAAAGTACCCGGGTGAAAGGAGGCCGTTTCCTGATCGGCTTTAATATTACAAGGCTATGGAATTATTAAAAGCATAGTTCTTTTCACAGGAAAAGGCAATAATTTTGGAATCAGAACCCTGCCATAGAATCAGCGCAGGGTTCTGATTTTAAAGCAATCTCCGGTATGAGAAAACATTTTATCAAACAGTTCCTTTGTTTTGTCACAGGAATTTTTGCAATCTGTATTACCGGTTGTAATTCTGCTGAAACCAAACAGGCAAAGATGAAGGAAGCCGGGACCGGTCCCGGTGAAACCAAAACGACATATCGTTCCGCTCCAACAGATACGATCATCATTGACAAACCTGCAGCTGTTTTTTTTACACCCGATTCCGTTCAGCGGGAAAACATAAAAAAACAATTTACCGCAGCCCAATATGACGGAATGGACCATGAATGTTTTTACCAGATGAAAAATGCACGCACCTCATTAAAAGAACACTGGCCTCAAATAAAGATCTATGAAGTCATGGGTACGGTTTACCTGCAATACCTGATGCCCGATGGGCGAAAGGCCGGGCTGGATCTTCGCGAAAAGAAGGACCTGTGCGGGCTGATCCTTTTCAGACCCGGAAAAGAGCCGGTACCGGCGGATATGGCAAGCATCGGAACCTCGCTTGAAAATTATTTTCTTCATTAGAATCCCGGGAGCCGATGAGCCAGAAAGTGTTCCGGGAGGAAAATTCCTGTAATTCTGACATAATAATCAGGGCAGACCCTGATTTAACTCAACCCATTTCTGGGTAAAAAAAATTTCCTTTACACTGAAAAAAACTATTACAAAAACCGGCTTTATAATGATGAACATTTATGAAATTAACGATACCCGTAAACTGGGAAGATGATTACTTCGAAAAAATTGATTTCTCCGAAACAGAAGAACTCTATGGAAAATTAAATCTTGACGGGCTGGGCGGGGGAAGACCCACGCTTACTTTACCTGGTGTAAAAAAAGAGAAGGTAAAAGATTTTGTAGATGAAGCACACCGGCGCAAATTAAAGTTCAATTACCTGATGAACGGCACCTGCATGGATAACCTGGAAATAACCAAAAACGGTTATAAGGATATCCGGAAAACACTCGACTGGCTGTCCGAGATCAATGTGGACGGTATTTCTGTTTCTCTTCCCATGGTAATGGAAATCATCAAAAAAAATTATCCCAACTTTTCAATATCTGTTTCCGTCCAGGTAAGAATTGACAGTTTTGAAAAGGCCCGGTACTGGGAAAACCTGGGAGCGGATAAACTGAACATATCCTATGTTGACATCAATAAAAATTTTGACGAGATCAGGAAGATCAAGGAAAAAACTTCCTGCAAGCTCCAGACCATCGCCAACCTGATGTGCATGAACAGGTGCCCGATGGTAACGCTGCATGCCAATTATAATGCACATGCTTCCCAGAAAAATCATGTGTCCGATAATTTCAGCTTTGACTATTACCTGTTTTCCTGCGCGGAAAAATTATTGTCCAACCCGGTAGAAATACTGAAGTCTGCCTTTATCCGCCCGGAAGACATCCATTATTATGAAGAAGCGGGAATAGACAATATCAAACTGGTGGAACGGATCATGACCACCGATGCGCTGGCGCTTATTGTAAAAGCGTATACGCAAAGATCGTATGACGGCAACATGATGGACCTCATTCATGGTCTGTCCAAATACCTTATCTATAATAAAGACCAATATTATTTCAAAGGAATAAAATATGTTTTGCAGCCTTCCAAAATCAATCTCTTTAAAGCCTATAAACTGGTGAATCAACTCGATAAGATCAGGAAGGAAAAAGCATTTAACGAGAGTTTTGATCTTTATATTGATAATAAAAAACTGGATGGATTCATGGATTTTTTTCACAAGGGAAATTGCCACCGCGACTGCAACGAATGCAATTACTGCGATAAATTTGCCCAAAAAGCAGTACGCTATCTTGTTCCGGTTGAAAAACACCAGGAGGCCATGCGTTCGTTGAGAGATGCCAGGAACATGATGATAAACGGAGAGCTTTTTTAGAAAATAATTATCTACATTCAGGCATTACAAATTAACCGGGATAATGAATGAGAAAAGAAGCCGGATCGGTTTTATTTTAATTGTTCTGCTAACCTGCGCCAGTTTTATCCCGCTGCGTTCCCTTCAATTCCGTTTTGACAGTGAAAAATTTTTCCCGGCGGGTGATCCCGAACTGGCTTTTTTCCGGGAGTTCCGCAACCAGTTTCATACCGAGATAGACGATGAATTCATATTTATCGGGCTAAAAAACAAGTCAGGCATTTTCAACCGGGACTTCCTGAAAAAAACAGACAGCCTGGCCCGGTATGTTTCCGGTTTGGAAAATATTATCAGCCTTTATTCCCTTACCACATCGCATGTGCTGTATTTTAATAACGAGGAGATCAATGCCCGCCCGCTGATCCATACAGACAGTATTTCCCTTTATAAAACAGATTCCGATTACCTGTTCCATTCCCCGGAATACCGTGATTTTCTGATCTCAAAGGATGGTAAGTCGATTGCCATTGCCGCGTTTAACAAGACCGATCTGTCCAAAAAACAAAAAGATATTCTGCTTGACCAAATTCAGAATAAAATAAATGAACTGGGTTTTGATGAGTCGCACCTGACCGCAAAGATCCGGGTTGAAAAAGTTTATATTGATGAAATTGAAAAGAACCTGAAAAAATACCTGCTGATCTCCCTTGCATTTATTTGCTTATCGCTGTTCCTGTTGTTCAGATCCGTGAAAGCCATCATTCTCCCTTTATTCGTTGTGGCCCTTACCATCGCCTGGACACTTGCCCTGATATCCCTGACCGGTCATTCCCTGGATATTATTTCAAGCCTGTTGCCGCCCATACTGGCCGCCATTTGCATGTCGGACATAACGCATATATCCACGCATTATGTAGAAAAATTAAGATCAGGTCTCACCAAAAAAGAAGCGCTGAACAAGGCCTTTAAAGAAGTGGGGCTTGCCACTTTCTTTACCTGCTGTACGGTCGCGATCGGTTTCATGACCCTGGGCATAACCGATATTATCCCCATCCGGAATTTTGGCTTTTTTGCAGCAGCCGGTTTGTTTATTGGCTTTGGAATCACCATGGTGCTGCTCTATGCCTGGTATTCGGATTCACCGGTACCCAAAATTACTTTTGAGAAAAGCGCCGATCACCGGTGGAACAGTTTCCTGGCCGGTTCATTCAGAACCATTCTGAAAAACAAAACACTGGTTTTTTGTTCCATGATATTACTGGTTGGTGTGTCTGTTTATTTTGCATCTAAAATTGAGATCAACTCCAGCCTGTTGCAGGAAGTACCGAAGAATAACCCGATGCTTAAAGATTACCGTTTCATGGAAAATGATTTTTCCGGCACAAGACCTTTTGAAATGGCGTTGACATTAGATGACGATACATCTACTTTTTTTCAGCCGGGAAAAATGAAACAGGCAGAAGAGGTAGAACAATTCCTGAAAGATAGCTGCGGAGTGGGTTATCTCATTTCTCCTTTATCGTTATTCCGCGGAGCGAATAAAGCATTTAATGGCGGTGAAAATGACCATTACCAACTGCCCGAAACGCAGGCAGAGGTCAACCGGTATTATGAAGGGATTCTTCAAACAGAATATGCGGATGAACTTGAGCATTATATGTCTCCCGACGGAAGACGGATACGCATCAGCGGAAGATTGCCAAACCTCAGCCTCAAAGAATTCAAACCCTTACATAAAAAAATTGATGATTTCTTTGATACCAGGAAAAAGGATTATCATTTTTCACAGCAGATTACCGGTTCAGCTGTGTTACTGGATAAAATGACCTATTCGCTTACCGGGAACCTGTTTACCGGGGTGCTGATCGATGCCCTGATCATTTGCATCATTGCCTTTTTTTTAACACGGTACAGGATCGCCATGTTAATCGTGTTAATTCCCAACCTGGTTCCACTCGTGGCGATGGCCGGGGCCATGGGAATGATGGGTATCAATTTAAAATCCGATACCTCGGTCATATTTGCCATTGCCCTTGGGATTGCGGTAGATGACACGATCCATTTCCTCAGCCGGCTGCGCTTGGAATTGGATAAGGGCAGGTCATTACCCTATGCTGTTAAACGGACATACCTCTCCACCGGCAAAGCCATTGTGATCACCACGCTTGTTTTATTGTCTGGTTTTATGACGCTTCTTTCTTCCAGTTTCGGGGGGACTTTTTATATCGGTTTATTGATCAGCATTTGCCTTTTTTTTGCAATGATCCTTGAATTGACCGTTACCCCTTTGTTGATATTGTTGCTGCTTAAGAAAAAGAAATGACATTGGTGCTGTAGTTCCCTTCTGATATAAAGCATTAGCAATTAATGGATCAGTCCGGGTAACCCTTATTTGACAGCGGTCATATCTGTGTGTGATTAAAATCACGTAGCCCCTACTCTTCCATCATTCACTTCAATGGACATGATGGGTACTTTAGCCCGTTGCATTTTTTAAATTTTTCTATTCTGAAAAAGAAAACAATATGGGAAACAAAAAAAATAAAGAAAGAAGCCGGAGGGGTTTTCTGACTTTTTTGCTCACCGGAAAAGAAAACAACCCGGGTACAACACAGGCAAAGCCAGAAATGGTGAAAATGCTGACCGCTGACGGCAAACTGGTGGAAGTCAGTAAAACCATTGTGGATGAAATGTCAAAAAAACAAAAAGCATCCAACAAAGAGATCTATGCCTGGATGAAAAATCCTTCCAAAGAAAATAGCTGACAATATTTAATCACTCTTTTTATTCATAATAAAACACAATGAAACAAGAAGAAATAAATGATAAAAGCAGGCGGGATTTTTTAAAAACAGCAGCCGTTGCCACGATTGCAGCTACTGCCTGCGGTAGCCTGGCCTGTTCCTGCTCTTCAAAAAAAGACGCTGTTACGGATAAAGTAAAACTGCTTTCTCCCGATGGCGAGATCGTTGAAATAGATTCCGCATACCTGAATCACCATGAGAACATGGCGGTCTTATCCCATCATGAACAAAGGATAGGAATACCCGGGAAAAAATTCGTCATGGTTGTTGACCTGTCCCGTTGCAAGAATGCCCGTAAATGTGTATCTGCCTGCCAGAAATGGCATTACCGCCCGGAAGATAAAGAATGGCTGACGGTAAAACTGATGAAAGACAGTGAAAAGGGTGCACCCTACTGGTTCCCCAAACAATGTTTTCATTGCGACAATCCTCCCTGTGTGAAAGTGTGCCCGGTGAATGCCACTTTCAAAAGACAGGATGGCCTGGTGCTGATCGATAATGAACGTTGTATAGGTTGTAAATTCTGCATGGCGGCCTGCCCGTACTCAACCCGTGTTTTCAACTGGAATGATCCCGTAATACCTGATGAGGTTAAAAACCAGCCTTACTCAGCAGAAACCGGAGTACCTGCCAAAGTGGGTACTGTCGAAAAATGTGATTTTTGCCCTGACCGTGCAAGAGAAGGACAGTTACCACCCTGTGTGGAAGCATGCCCCAATGGCGTATTTTATTTCGGCGATGAAAATGAAGACACCGTTTCCAACGGTGATGAGACGCTTTCTTTCACCCAACTGATAAAAGACAGATCAGCCTACCGTTTCCAGGAAGAACTGGGAACACAGCCAAGGGTTTATTACCTGCCCCCGAAAGACAGGCAATTCCCGGTTGAAAGAGGTTATGAAAACCTGCCGGACAATCTGAAGGAAAGATTTAAAGAGGTTATGGAACCCTATATGGAAAAGAAACAAAAATAAATTAACCCGGAATATCAATTATTATGCATCTAAATAAATTTCAACAGGAGCTTTTTGATAAACAGCGGCCCGTCATTGAAAAATTCGGCAGAAAAAATATGTTGTGGTCTTTATTCTTCCTGGCCTGGATCCTGTTAGGGGGATATGCGCTTTACCTGCAGATCGCCAAAGGTCATGCAGTAACCGGAATGAGAGATCACGTGGTTTGGGGCCTTTATATTGCCAACTTCATTTTCTTTATCGGCATCAGTTATGCCGGCGCTGTCATTTCCGGTATCCTGCATATCCTGCAGGTGGAATGGAGAAAACCCATTATCCGGATCGCCGAGATGATCACGGTGATCTCTACGATCATTGGTCCCGTTTTCATTTTATTATGCGTGGGGCGTCTCGACCGGTTGCACCATTTGTTCCTGTATCCCCGTTTGCAATCTCCCATTACCTGGGATGTACTGGCCATCGGAACTTATTTTGTAGGAAGTGTTATTTTCCTTTACCTCGCATTGATAAAAGACTTTGCCATTTTCCGCGATGCCAAACTCAATGTTCCCAAATGGAAACAAAAATTATATAAAATTCTCGCGTTAGGATACCGGGGCACCCATGGGCAGAAAAGACATATCAGGATTTCCACCAACCTGCTGGCCATTATGATCATTCCATTGGCCATTATCGTTCACTCTGTGCTATCATGGATCTTCGGGATGACGTTACGGCCAGGCTGGCACAGTACCATATTCGGACCTTACTTTGTACTGGCAGCTATTTATTCCGGTACAGGCGTATTGATCATGGCCATGTGGGTGTACCGGAAATTGTACAAGTTTGAAAGTTACATCCAGGATAAGCATTTTGTTTACCTCGGTTATATATTGCTGGTATTGGCTGCGGGTTACGGCTATTTCACTTTTTCCGAATACCTGACAAGCTGGTACGGCTCTGAAAAATGGGACAGCGAGGTGGTTGCAAAAATGTTTGACCCGTCTCAATACGGTTGGTGGTTCCTTTTTGCCAATGTAGCGGGTATCATTTTACCGATCATTGTTGTTTCCGTCCCCAAACTACGGAAACCCAATTTCATTGCCCTTGCTTCTTTGTTTATGGTTCTTGCTTTATGGGTAAAGAGGTATCTTATCATTGTGCCCACGCTTGAAACACCCTTATTACCCATGCAGGAAACAAGACATGAGTGGGTTAAATATTCCGCAACCTGGGTGGAATGGGCGTTGACCCTGGCAGGCGTCGCCACTTTCTTCCTGTTCTTCACCCTGCTTTCAAAATTTGTGACCATCATTCCCATTTCAGAATTTGGTGAAAAAGAAAAGAAAGCTAAAAATGAAAAGGAACCCGTTATAGAAAAAGAAATTGCTCCGGCACCATAAATATTGAATTATGAAACTTCTTTCAACAACATTGATCAGGCTTTCCCGGCTGGTGTTTATTCAATCATTTTTATTGCTCGTCATGCTGTTCCCCGCAAGCCTGGTTGCACAAACCGACAGTATAAAAACAGAAGAACCTGCCGTAGAAGCAGATTCATCGCTGATCTCTCCTTCCCTTGAATTCAAGGGAGTGCAAAAAAGTGATAACTCCATTGATCTCAAAGCAACCCTGAAGGCAAAAGTGAACGGTCAGGCTTTGAACCTTTATTCGATGAAGATTACCTTCTTCCGGGTAATGAATGAGGAAGAAAAAGAACTGGGATTTGTGATCACCAACCGTCTTGGTAAAGCTGAATTAAATGTAAAAGGTGATTCGCTGACACCGGATGCAGAAGGCAAGCTGCATTTCAAAGCCGTGTTTGCCGGCAATAAATCCATGGAGCCTGCAGAAGAAGTTGCTGATTTTAAAAGAGCAAAACTGGTCATTACCCCGGTCAAAGAAGATTCGTTGCTGACCGTACAAATCAAATTGGTTGATCTGGGAACGGGCACAGAAACCCCGGTTCCTGAAACGGCAGTGGGCATCTTTGTAAAAAGATTATTTTATCCTTTAAAAGTAGGGGAAGGCACCACCGATGAAAACGGAGAGGCAACCATTGAATTTCCCAACAACCTTCCCGGTGATCCCAAAGGCAACCTGACATTGATCGGCCGCCTGGATGAAAATGAAACGTATGGATACCTGGAAGCTTCCGTTGTGCAGCCCTGGGGTGTTCCGATTTCAGACAAACTGCAGGAACTGCCGAGAGCTTTATGGAGTACGCATCCGCCTATCTGGATGATGATCACATTTGCGGTGCTGGTGGGAACAGTATGGGGACATTATCTCGTTATCATTATTCAATTATTCCGGTTAAGAAAAGAAGAACCTAAACCTGATTCTCCACTCATTGATCCTATTTTCAAATAGAAAATAATATCATGTAAGAAGATAATTAACAGACGGTAAGGATTTCCTTAAGAAAGGTCTGTTTGCCGGAAACATTTTGGCTGCGGGATGATGATGAAAATTATGGTATGGTTGAAAGCGGGAACATGACGAAGATCGGGTTTCCCTGGCTTTTGTTGGTATACATATTGCGTTCAATACAATAGATACCGGTTGAAATTAAATCACCGGCGTATGCAAAAAAGTTCTTTTAGAAGCAACGTTGATCTGTGCTGAGTCCCCGATATTTGCCGGGAAAAACTCCAAAAAAGATATCCGGGTATTTTTTAATTTTGAAATGTTGCGGGATTTTTCTTTTGAAAAAAATTTAAACATGCAACTAATTTGTATCATACATAATCTTTAATACGTAAAAAAACAAAAAAATGAAAACAAAAGCACCTTTATTTATTGCCAGCCTGTTGATCTTTGGTCTCTTTTCTTTTGTACCCAAAACAATAAACCAGCAGAATCCCTGGGTAGTTCCCGATGCTGAAAAAAACAAAGTAAACCCCGTTCCAAAAGATGCAGCATCTGTAGCCGCCGGTAAAGCCCTGTATAACACCCATTGTAAATCTTGCCATGGCACAAAAGGAAAAGGCGATGGCCCCAAAGCGGCTCAATTGGATACCGAATGCGGTGATTTCACTTCAGCCACTTTCAAAGCACAAACCGATGGTTCGTTATTTTATAAAACAAAAGTTGGCAGAAAAGACATGCCTTCCTTTAAAACCAAAATACCGGATGCCAATGATATGTGGTCTGTGGTAAATTACATGAGATCCCTTTAATGATAATGCTGATTTTTTAAGGTTAAAGAAAGGACGTTCGCCTGAACGTCCTTTCTTTTTTATCCATTTATCTTGCCGGGTGTAAAAAACTTGCGATTTTGCAGGTCATAAAATTTTATGGCCCCTCCCCGCAAGCCCGCTGTCGGTTTTATTTTCATCACCCTGCTGATCGATGTCATGGGTTGGGGATTGATCATCCCGGTGATGCCCAAACTGGTTTCACACCTGAAGGGAATTCCGGTCAATGAGGCCAGTACTTATGGCGCCTGGTTATTGTTTGCTTACGCCGCCACACAATTTGTTTGTTCCCCGGTCATAGGAAATCTCAGCGATCGCTTTGGCCGCCGTCCTGTACTGCTAAGTTCACTCGCAGGATTTGCCATTGATTATATTTTTATGGCGTTGGCTCCAACCTATGGCTGGTTATTTGTCGGCCGTATCATCGCCGGTATCACGGGGGCCAGTTTCACCACCGGGGCCGCCTATATTGCGGATGTAAGCACGCCGGAAACCAGGACAAAGAATTTTGGAATGATAGGTGCCGCTTTCGGATTGGGTTTTATGCTTGGCCCGTTGATCGGCGGACTGATCGGGAACGCCTGGGGGCCGCGGGCTCCTTTTTATGCAGCCGCTGTTTTATGTTTTCTGAACTGGCTGTACGGGTATTTTATTTTACCCGAATCCCTCGATAAAGAACATCGCCGACCTTTTGAATGGAAAAAAGCAAATCCCTTTGGCTCCCTGCAGTTCCTGCGAAAAGCAAAATCCATTGGCGGGCTTGCCCTTTGTTATTTTTTAATTTATCTCGCCGCTATGGCCGTACAGGGAAACTGGAATTATTTTACCATGTATCGTTTTCACTGGACGCCCGACCTGGTTGGTTATTCTTTAGGAGCTGTTGGTTTGATGGTTGGTCTTGTCCAGGCCGTACTCACCCGGAAGATCAATCCCAGGCTCGGGAATGAAAAAAGTATTTACATAGGATTGTTGTTATACAGTCTCGGCCTTACCTTATTTGCTTTTGCCACCCAAAGCTGGATGATGTTTGTTTTTTTGATTCCTTATTGCCTGGGTGGAATTGCCGGACCTGCACTTCAGGCCACCATGGCAAGTCATGTGGCCCGGAACGAACAGGGAGCTTTGCAGGGTGTGCTGACCAGTTTAATGAGTCTGACCACCATCATTGGCCCGCTGATCATGAATAATCTTTTTAAATATTTTACTACTTCAAAAGCTCCGTTTTATTTTCCGGGTGTTTCATTTTTACTGGGGGCAGTATTCATGCTGCTTAGCCTGGCAGTTGTTTTCAACGTATTCAAAAGAGAAAAGCGTTAATTGATATTTGATGTTAGCGGTTACAGGTAAAAGAGTTTATTTACTGAGTATTATTTTAGCCACGAATCGCACGAATTACACGAATGAATACAATTAAATAAAAATATTTTTCATCCGGCAATATAATTAGTTGCTGAATTGGCCGAAGCGACCGGGTGCAATAATGCTTATGTGTTAGCGTAAGCCTTTGTACAATTTTATATTCAATTTATTCGTGCTATTTGTGTCACCTGCCTGCCGGCAAAGGCAGGTTCGTGGCTAACCCCCTGTTTTATGCGAAACGCAACGCCAATCAGAAAAATATTCGTATCAAAAAGCTTTACTTTGTATTTCTTATTTAATCAGTATGGGAAAAGATGAAGTCTTTAAAGGCGAAATAGAGAAGGCCAGCGATTTTAAGTTTGGAGAAAATGTGGCCAGGGTATTTGATGATATGGTGAACCGTTCGGTTCCTTTCTATGGTGAAATCCAGCGGATGATGGCCGAACTGGCTGCCGATCATGCCCGGGCAGGCGCCGATGTGTATGATCTTGGTTGTTCCACCGGCACCACCATGATCGGGATGGATACCATGGTGAATCCGGATATCCGTTTTATCGGTCTTGATGATTCACAGGAAATGCTGGATAAGTGCAAATCCAAACTGATGGAAATAGGTTTCTCCCGGGATTATGAACTGCGTTGCGCAGATTTGAACAAGGGAGTCCGGATTTCAAACGCATCCGTGGTGGTGTTATGCCTTACCTTGCAATTTGTACGGCCCATTTACCGGGAACAGTTGCTGAAAAATATTTATGCGGGATTAAACCCGGGCGGTGTACTCATCCTGGTAGAAAAGATCCTCGCAGAAGATAGTTTGTTCAACCGCGATTTTATTGAATACTATTACAATTACAAACGCCGCAACCAGTACAGTGAAATGGAAATTTCCCAAAAGCGGGAAGCGCTGGAAAATGTGCTGGTGCCTTACAAGCTGAGTGAAAATATTTCCCTGCTGCGGGATAACGGTTTTGCGCATTGCGAAGTGTTTTTCAAGTGGTACAATTTTGCGGGACTCATAGCTACTAAGAAATAACAATAATATATCACAAGATCCAAATAATAAGATCCAAAAAAAACACAAAAAAGAAAAATCAAAACCGAAGACGTATTGGTACTATTTTGTATTTTTTCTCTCTTTTTGCCTTTCTTTATTTCCTGCCTGACTGCGTCAAGCAGGCAGGGGTTCTTGTTATTTGATATTTGGAATTTTTCTTACAGGAAATTATGATACGAATAGGAAATTTTTTTTTCAAGTACCGCAACTGGATCTTCATACTTTTTTACGGCGCGTTGTTTATTCCCTCCTGGCCCTTGTTTTCTCCCAATCAATCCGGAAGTTGTTATTATGCCTGGCCCATCGGGATTGGCTTATTCATCACCTGTCTCGGTCAACTCATCCGCGGGTTGACGATCGGATTGGCCTATATCGTACGTGGCGGTAAAGAAGGAAAGCCTTATGCGGAGGGATTGGTGACAGACGGGATCTTTCATCATTGCCGTAATCCCCTTTATGTCGGTAATATTTTAATGCTGCTGGGTGTGGGTATCCTTGCCAATTCCCTGGTATATGTTGCCATTGTCATTCCCATCTTTTTATTCATCTACCAGGCTATTGTTTTGGCGGAAGAAAATTTTTTGCGGGGGAAATTCGGGGCGGGCTTTGATGCATACTGCCAAAAAGTGAACCGCTGGTTTCCGAATCTGAAAGGAATTGGCAAAACATTCCGCAGTATGGAGTTCAACTGGAAAAGATGGATACTGAAAGAACATACCACACAATTTATATGGCTGATCGGTATTACCCTTATCCTTTTGTTGCGCTATCCTGAACTGACCGGTTATGATGATCAGCGCCGCAATATTCTTACCGGCGTTATTTTAGGTTTATTATTGATGATTTACCTGCTGATACGTTATTTGAAAAAGACAGGAAGGTTTAAAGAATAGCCACAAATGAATACAGGTTAGCCACGAATTCACACGAATTAGCACGAAAAAATTCAATTACATTGATCAGAATTTCTAAATTATTTTAAAAAAATCCCCGTTTTCAGCCTTCGTGTTAATTCGTGAAAATTAGTGGCTAAAACCCGCCGCAAGCTGCTCTTTCCCGTCTTCGTAAACAATCAGCGGAATTTGTTACTATTTTTACAGTTCAATCAGTGAGCTATGATCAAGACAGGTAATCCCATTATCAGCATTTACACCGAAATGACCCCCAACCCGGAGACCATGAAGTTTGTGGCCA
>CAZQGZ010000020.1:0-28612 GCA_964592935.1 uncultured Chitinophaga sp.
ATGAATACAAAACCTTCCGTTCCAAAGGAAGGGATAAATACTGGAATGAACATTCCGTGCAGGTGCCGGAGAAACTGGCTGCGGCTCACCCGGAAATGATCACTCAGTTCAGTCCCCATGCTTTTCATTATCCTTTGTATGATGAAGCGGGGTTAAGATCCATGTTTGAAGAAGTAAATGAATTCCCGGGAGCTTATCTTCATCATCTATGGGAATCGTTTTCCTGGGATAAATATTTGTCACTATTGACGGTTGAAGAAATTAAGAAAAAAGACACAACCTATAACCTGATCGCCAGAAGTTTTTTAAAGGAAGATTAAATCCCGCTATTAGAAAAAGCAACGGGGGCCAATAACTTGAATATGGAGTATTGTTTATTGACTTATTGAGTCTTTTTGTGGACCGGGAAAAGACTCAATATATCAACACTCAATAAGCAGGACTCAAGTGGTCGGCGTGCAAACTCCGTGATTAGATCTCTGTGTTGAAAATCCTATATTTAATTTATGAAAATCGGATTTGCTTGCAGGCTGAGCCCCCTCGATAAACGGTCATGGTCCGGGACCGCTTATTATTCCTATGAGCAAATTAAAAAGTATAATGCAGTTGAGATCTTCAATTACCGGTGGACCTGGCGTGTGCGGGAATGGCTCACCATGCAAAAAAGCCTGAACAGGATCTTTTTTAAAAAACAAACCTCCGTTGAATTTCTCAGGAGCTACGCAAAATATTTCAGCAGGCAACTCCAAAAGGACCTGGACAAAAGACCGGTTGATGTATTGTTTGTTTCTGCCTCTTCCCAACTCATTGCATTTCTTGAAACAGATATTCCGGTTGTATACATGACGGACGCCACTTTTCAGCAATTGCAGGGATATTATCCCTCATTCAGTCATCTTCCGGGTTATAATATCAGGCAGGGAATTGAACTGGATAAAAAAGCATTTAAAAAAACAGCGCATAGTATGCTGGCATCGGAATGGAATAAAAAATCTGCAGTGAATGATTATGGAATTGATACTAATAAAATTTCAGTGGTTCCCTGCGGCGCCAACCTGGATAAAATTCCGGTATTAGCTGATTTGCAAATGGAAGCTTCCGGCCAATGCAGGCTATTGTTTTTAGGAGTGGAGTGGGAGAGGAAGGGCGGGGATATTGCCCTGGAAACTTTTCACCTGTTGAAACAAAAAGGACTTAATCCCCACCTGCATATTATCGGGTGCGTACCCCCGCATGACCTTTCTATAGAAAAAAATATTACAATCACTCCGTTCATCGATAAAAATAATTCAGAAGGGTCTCGGCAACTTCATAATATATTTCTGCAAACAGATTTCCTCCTGCTTCCCACCCGGGCTGAATGTGCCGGGATCGTTTTCAGCGAAGCATCTGCTTATGGCATACCTTCCATTACAACAGATACCGGCGGTGTAAGAACCTATGTACAGGATGGGGTAAACGGATTTGCTCTTCCCCTGCAGGCCGGTGCGGAAATCTATACCGAAAAGATCAGCCGGTTGCTTGCAGAAAAAGAAACACTGCAGCGCTTAAAACTTTCCGCCAGAAAGCTTTATGATGAACATCTTAACTGGGATCAATGGGGCCGGCAATTTCAGCAAATAGCCGAAAGACTTGTACAGGAAAAAAAATGAAACATTACCTTTGCATAAAATTAAAAGTATGAAACGGTGGGCCCTGACTTTCTCATTTCTTATTTTTCATTCCTTATTTTTTATTTCCCTGGCCCAGTGTTCCATCTGCACCAAGACGGCGCAGCAATTAGGGGAAGGACCGGCGAAAGGTTTGAATTCCGGGATTCTTTATCTTGCTTTTGCACCTTTTGCCATTGTTGGGTTTGTGGCATACCGGTGGCGGAAGAATCATAAACAAATTTCAAAGCTCTGAATGGAAGATAAAAGCCAACATGCTGCCGGCAAACATCCAGTGGCTGCCTTTACAGTTATTACGACAAGTTATCTTGCTTACGCGATCTCACTCCGGAAATCTTTTTTACAACACAACCCCGATGCTGATTTATTTATTTGTTTATTAGGTGACCAAAGCCAATGCCCGGATTTTAATAATCAAAACGGTTATTTTGTCAACGAACTCAGCGATCAGCGTATTGAAGGAATGCTCGGGCGATACAATCCTTTTGAAATGACATGTGCCCTCAAGCCCTTTTTCGCCGCTCATATTCTTGAACAACATGATCATGTGCAAAGGCTTATCTACCTGGATAGTGACATGTATGTATTCGGACCATTCATACGATTAACCGATGCAGCCATCACACTCAGCCCGCACCGTACAAAAAATACAGCTTACCTCCCGGAGCCCAAAAATTACAGTATCATTTCATTGAACCGGTATGGTGTGTACAATGCGGGTTATTTCGAGTTGCAACGGAAGCCCGAGGCATTTGCATTCCTCGATTGGTGGAAACAACTTCTGGAACATACCGGTTATGAGAAACCGGATGAGCATCTTTTCAGCGACCAGCTTTGGCTGAACCTGGTTCATTCTTTTTTTGATGACGTTTATGTAAATAAAAACCCGGGCTATAATGTGGCCATCTGGAACCTCGTTGAACGGCAGGTAGAAGAAAGAGAAGGGATATATTATGTAAATAACGAACCCCTCGTGTTATTTCATTTTTCAAAATATAACCTGGAAGAACCGGGCAAGCTGGTATATTATGATGAGCCTTATTTAACGTTTGAGAATTTTCCTGCATTAAAACCGCTTTATCAAAAATACCGGGAGGGCGTACTGGAATCTGGTTATGAAAAATATAAAGCTATCTCTTATCCCTTTTCATATGCCAGGGCGGAAAAAAAGAAATCCTGGGTAAAAAAATTATTTTCCTGATTAATCTGGTTTGAAGCAAAATGTAAAAAGCAAACAGGTATGGTTACAGGGAACGGCTTAGTTGCAAAAAGATTTGAATGGTACAACGGCGATAACAACTTCCTTGTTTTTGCATCCGGCATTTCCAATTCAAAAACCAAGAATCCCGAAGCCTATAACCGGGAAATGAATTTACTGAAAGAAACTATTGAGCAACACGACACAAAATCTTTAGTTTATTTCAGCACCTGCAGCATTTATGACCCCGGTGAAAAAGGTTCTGCCTATGTACAGCATAAAATGCAAATAGAGGATTTAATTCAAACACGGGTAAAACAATACCATATCTTCCGGGTTTCGAACCTGGCTGGAAGATCCTCCAACCCGAATACACTCCTGAATTATTTTTTTAATCATGTAAAAAGCGGGACCAATTTTGACCTCTGGACAAACGCCTGCAGAAACCTGATTGATATTGATGATGCTTATCTCATCATTGATCATATTTTGAAGAATAATCTTTTCCCAAACAGGATTATTAACATTGCTAATCCCGAAAATCACCCGGTAAGAAAAATTATCTCAGCGATTGAATCCTTTCTTAATATCAGATCAAATTATATTGAAATTGACAGGGGCTTTTGTTTTGATATCGACACTTCCTCCATTCATCCGGTTATTAAAGAAAAACGTATTCCCTTTAACCCGGAATATTTGCAGAACCTATTGAATAAATATTACCGGCAATCCTGAAATTCTTTTTACCGTTTTTTCCTTGCCATGCCGTACATCCCGTTTATCATCATACCATCGGAAAAAGGAACAGGCTGTTGTCCCGCATCTTTTCTCATCAATCTTTTGATTACCGGGTTCAGCCATTTGGCCCATCTTCTTCTGGCGGCCCCCCGTTTGGTAGCCACGATCCACATCCCGATCATCTGGGCCATGGACATATTCCAGCCACCATGTGCATATAATTCAATGTCCTGCATTCCGCAATCTTTAAAGAGGCGTTCCAATGCAAAGGGAGTATACCGGTATTCATCGTGCGGCACTTCATGCAGGTTCCAGAGAAAAGGAACAGTAAAAAAAATCAGTCCACCGGGTTTCAGCACTCTTTTCATTTCATTGATTATCCTGGCTGGATCGGGGCAATGTTCCAGCACTTCAGTGGCCATCAATGTATCAAAATGATTATCTCCGAAAGGCATGATGATACCATCCCAGGTAAAATCGGGTTTGATCCCGTCTTCATATACGATGGCCGTTTCAATATCGAGCCCGGTATATTCTGTGATAAATTTATTATCCAGTAAGAATTGACGGTAAGGTTTACGGCCACAGCCCACATCCAGCAGGTGCCCGCTGAACTTTGGCGCACCGGCCTGCACAGCTTTCCATATACAGGATCGCATAACATAGATATCTATGTTATCCCATGATTGTGGAATATCCGTAAAATTATCAGGCTTCATAATTCCGAATAATGTATGACCGTATGCAAATAATTTCCAGCAAAACTAATACATGCCCTTTTTTATTCTTCGTAATGTATAATATAAATCGGCAAACAAATTTTTCTTTTCTGCATGAACTAAGTGGGGATATTGTTTCATCACTTTTTGCAGCACCACCGGGTAATAACTCAACGGTACATATTTAAAAAAAGTGTCTTCTCTTTTCAGGATATCTTTTCTGCCGGCGACAGCTTCTTCAATATGTTTTTCACTGAGGTATTCATCTTTATTATATTCAGTATGTGCGGTGGCCCGTAATTTTTCCCTTATTTTCTGAATGCCTCCCAGGAATGAAAAATGCCATCCAGCATTCACTACCGGCGGGTAGACATCCCTGTTATTTCTTAACCCCTGCGGAGTAATATCTTTGAACTGCCCGGCCGTTGCCGCAATACAACCCTTCCACCACCTGTCTTTTTTTGCCGCCTGGCAGTTGAGAAAGTAATAATGAGTCAATAAAAAAAAAGAAACCGGCTTGGGAAGAGATTTCGCTTTTTTAACAGATACAGGATATGGAATTTCATCCAGGTCACCGAGCAATACCATATCTGAGTCTTTCATGTAAGTGATTGCTTTCAGTAAGGCATTACGATGTTCGTTTTCCAGTTTCCATGCGGCACTTTCGGTGTTATACTTTGTTTGTTCTTCAAAAACCAGGCCTTCGGTACTTTGTTCAACCTGCAGGTAAATGATTTTATGTAACCAGGGCCTGAACCGTTCTTTTGCCGCATGAAAATGATAAAGTTTTTTCTGGCCGGAATGAGTCAGATTGGATTCCGCGATCACAAAATGATCCACCTGCCCATCCAGCAATTTTAACCGGAACTCCAGCAAGTCCAGTTCATTATAAAACATAAAACAATCAAACACTTTCATAATTCCCGGAGGATAATTTACGGACAATTTCGTTAAATATTTGCTGGTAAGGCTGATTTCTGTTTTTCATTACCAGGATTTTCGGCAATGCCTGTTTCAAATAATAACAGGCATGTCATTGACCCGTTAAACCGGTTTGTTTTTCAATTTTTCCAGGACCTGTTCTTTTTTCCTCCTGCTTACATCCAGGGCCGTTCCGTCGTTCATCAGGATTTGTCCTCCTTCTCCCTTCAGGTATTCCCGCACATGAATTTTATTCACCAGGTAAGAATGATGAATTCGGATAAACCCGCTTTCGTCAAGTAACTCTTCATATTCTTTCAGGGTCCGGGAAGAGACAATTTTTTGCTTATTATGCAGGAATATTTTTGTATAGTTGCTGTCGGCCTCACAATAAACAATATCCGGAACTTTAATAAAGATCATCCCGGTTTGTGCCGGCACCGACAGCTGTTCCATGGCCGAATGCTTTTTTTCCAGGTTGTTTTTCAGCATTTGATATTGTGCCAGGGAAGTTTTTTCTGTTTTTCTTCCGGCCACCTTTTTTACGGCTTCCTGCAACTGGTCGAGGTCGATGGGTTTTAATAAATAATCAAGCGCGGAAAATTTGATGGCTTTGATGGCATAATGGTCATGAGCCGTGGTAAAAATTATTTCGAAATTTATTTCAGGTATCTTTTTCAGCATATCAAATCCAGTGAGAACAGGCATCTCAATGTCGAGGAAGATAAGATCCGGTTTATGTTCCTGAATGGCGGCTATTCCTTCGTCTGCATCTTTGGCCAGGGCCATTACCTGTACATCTTTACAATACCGCTCGAGCAACAGTTGCATTTTTTCCCTTGCGTTGGGTTCGTCATCAATAATTACCGCTTTCAGCATAACTTGTTTTTTAATAATCAAATTCAACCGGGATACTTATTTCAACACGGGTGCCGCAGGCCCGGCCCTGTTCATCAGCCAGGTCAATGATCGTAATGGCCGGTTTATCTTTTTCAGGGTCCATCACTTTCAGTCGTTCTTCAGCAAGTATGGTCCCCCGGCTTTCATGTTTATTTACCCGGGAGGCATTGATCGCTGCCGATTGAGCACGTCCAATTCCATTGTCTTCTATAACACAATACAAGTTACTGTCGTTCCGGGATACACGAATAATAAGCTCTCCTTTTCCTTTCTTATGCCTCAGGCCATGCCAGATGGCATTTTCAACATAGGGTTGCAGTAACATGGACGGGATCTCTGTTTCATCAGGGTCAATGTTTTTATCAACGAGTATGGCGCCGGAAAAAGGCTCATCAAAGCGCAATACCTCCAGGTCGATATAATATTGCAGCATTTCAATTTCTTTACGGAGCGGCACATACATTTCAGCGCTCTGGCTGAGTATCAGCCGGACCAGTTTGGCAAATTTGTTCAGGTAACGGCTCGCATTTTCTGCATCATTCTTCAGGATATACATATCTATTGAATTCATGCAGTTGAAAATGAAATGCGGGTTCATTTGTGACCGGAGAGCTTTCAGCCTCCATTCATTGATCAGTTTATTGAATTCATTTTTCTGCGATTCTGATTTACGGATACTGCGGATGCGGAGACGGATAAGCCAGACAATGGTTGTTGCGAACAGCAGGGCCAGTACAACCCGGAACCAAAGCGTCCGGTAAAATGGCGGAACCACGGTGATGCGGAGTGTGGTTTCTTTTCCCACCCGGGTATTATCCGGGGAAACAACCCGCACTTTAAATACCATTTCTTTTTCCGGCACATTGGTATAGACCGCGGCATTGTCAGGCCCCGCCGTTTTCCATTTCTCATCAAACCCTTCCAGCATATATTGCAACTGGTAACGGTTTTTTTCCAGTCCGGTGATTACGCCAAACTCAATGGTAAAGTTTTTTTCCCGGTGACTGAGTCGTACCATATCATTTCCATTCCGCCAAACACTACTGTCATTGACCACGAGACGATTGATGAGTACCGGCTGGCGGGTTGTATTGCTATCCATTTTTTCCGGCAACCACTCTACAAAGGTTTTTTCAATATTCCCTAAAATATTTCCATTGCGCAGGTTGATCAGCCGGCTGATATAAGCAGGATTATTTTCACCAACCGGCAGTGAAAAATTTTCGAACCTGTTTTTGACCGGGGTAAAAACAGAAAATTTATTTCCCGCGGCTGTCCATAATTTTTTTTGCCTGTCAAACACCGATTCAAAAACATGATTAAAGGCTAATCCATCGCTTTGCTGCCAGAGTTTGGTTTCTTTCTTCACCGGGTCATACCGGATCAAACCCGTTTCGCCCAGGGTTATCCATATATTTCCGCCGGCATCTTCTGTAAGGTTGATGACCACCGGCCCCGATAATTTTACACGTTTGTCAATTATAACAGGCAGGCTGTCGAGTTGGTTTTTTGTTACATCATAAACGGCCATCTTTAACGGGCTGAAGGCCATATATATTTTTTGGCCATGGGCCGACAACATGCTGCCTGCACTATTCTGAATATTTCTTTTTAGAAAATCATTCCCCGTTGTTGAAACAGAGCTTAGCTCCCCTGTACGCAGGTGGTATTGTATGATCCCGGACTGTTCTGTCAATACCAGTAGAATAGAATCGCCGGCAGACCGTATCCAATAAACAGGTTGTGTCCCGACTATTTTTTGTAAACGGTTTATAGGGGATAAATTATCAATAAGCCAGGTTGTTGTATTAAAACTGAGTAGCCCTGAATTTGTATTCAGCAAAAGATAATTTTTGAATAGGGTGATCCCTTTGATCTCTATATATTTTTCACCCAGTTTAACATTTTGCAGGGCTCCCGTTGACGGGTTGTATTGGTTAATTGCATACCGGTTGTTGCGGGTAAACCACCAATTGCCTTTATCATCCTCTGCATAACAGTTGATGAACCCCGTCAACACATCGGCGCCAGCATCTTTTAAAGGACGGTATAGCCGGTAAACCGACTGGTCCGGGTTGGTATAAGACAAACCATTTACTGTTCCGAACCATATCGTTCCTTCATCATCCTGGAAGGCATGCCAGAAAAAATCGCCGCTAACTGAAAAAGGAAAATCTTTTTCATTGTAAAATTCCTGCCGCTGTTTGGTAAGCGGATCATAGAGGATGGACGAATAACCCCAGGTGCTGATCCAGTAGCGGTTATTTTTATCAACAAAAATATAGCCGGGGTATCCATTGCTTTTTATTTTATTAACGTAGAGAATATCCAGTTCGGCAAGCGAGCCGGATCGGGTATCATATTGAAATAAAGTAACCGTACTTGCCTTTCCAAATAAGAGATTCCCGTTTTGATCAAAAGTTACAGGGAAGACTAAGCTGCTGTCAAATACGGCCAGGTGTTTCGGATTGAATTTATAATTATAAATATGTTTCGCGGATATATCGAAATGATTAATGCCTTTTACCCCGGCCATCCACAGCGATCTTTTATCGGGAGATAAAACCAATCCCCTTTTAGTCAGAATATCCGAAGATAATTGTTGCCCGGCAGGACCCCGGCTATTGTATTTTCTGAACGTTTTGGTTTGAGGAAGGTATTCATACAGCCCCGTGTTCGCGGAACACCAGATCGTACCCCAGGCATCGCATACAATATCTGTATAGGCATTGCTGGTATGAATGGTATCAGGAAAAAAAACTTCAAAATCCTGGCTTTGCTGCCGGAAACAACTGATCCCGGTTTGTGTGGCACACCAGATATTATTATTAAGGTCCACGCAAATTCCATGCACGGTATTATTATTGATCGTGTTGGACTGGTTCCTGTTATTCCGGAAGATGGTGAAATGCGTGCCATCAAAGCGGTTGAGTCCGTCGAACGTGGCGATCCACATAAAACCATTCCGGTCCCTGGCTATACTATTGACAAAATTATTGCTTAAACCATTTTTTTCTGAAATATGCTGAAAGATCAGTTCGCCCGCATGGTTTTGTGCAGTGACGAAAGAGTGGATAAAAAGTACAAACAGGAGAAAAAATGAATGTTGACGGTGCATCCTGTTAAAAGTACAAAAACGGGCGGGTATATGGATTGGGAACAGGATTGTTTTGTAAATGGTGAAAACAGGGATCAAGTGGTGAACACCCGGCTGCTGAAAGGTTGTAAATGTTAATAAGAGCAAATAAATTTAATTTTCCAAGACAAGGATATGAAATTCTTCTCCCTGGGTTATTGCGAATTCTGATCTTATTTGCCAACGCTCCTGTGCAAGATTATACCAAATTGCAATTGGCCGGATTTGATTTAACTGCACTGGCGTTACTATTAAAATGGCATTCGGCTTTTTATCGCAATAAGGATTATTAATTGTTATGGATGAACCTGAAAAAGGAGCTGAGTACACAAAAGCTGAACTTATTTTCATCATGCCATTTACCACTACCGCAGTCTGGCTGCCTGCATCTGGATTAAGTACGGTTTTGCCATTTACCTCAAGCTTTCCCGAAGGAGTGATTGTATTTATTCCCACTTTTCCGTCATAGGTGATGGCCATCCGCTCAATTAAATTAGAGCTGGTTGAAAAAGATAACCGGGCCGTCGTAGGGCCTGTGCCGATGGAATTAATTGAACCCGTATAATAGTTCCCGGTCTTAAAATTTAAAAAAATATCTTCACCGGCAGCTAATGGGTTCGTGTTGGTAAGTTGCATCAGGTCAAAACCATCGTTTTTTATTTCGAATTTCACGGTTGGCGTGGTAGTACCGATACCCACATTGCCATTATACATTAATGAAAGTCCCGGTGTGGGATTATTGCCGGTATAAAACTGAAGGGCATGATTAGTATAAGTTCTTATGATTCCCGCATTAGCCGATGTGGCCGTTCCTATTTCCACGCTGGATCCTTTTTGCACAAACCCATTTCCTTCTTTTTGTAAAGTGACCGGGTAGGCCGGGTTATTCGTACCAATGCCTACATTGCCCGTTCCTTTTATTCTCATGTTTTCTGTAAAACTTGTACTGCTGCCAAAACCAAATGCGATATCGGCGCCATTCCATGAAGTATAAAGCTGCATCAGGTTGCCCTGTATCCCTAGTCCATAGTGAAAGGAAGGATCGCTGCCCCATAATGCAATCTTATTTCCTGTGGTATTTGCAAAGGACAACGGCATGTTCGGAACCCCAACTCCCTGTAGCCCCATATTGCCATCTTTATTTATCAATAAACGTAAATTAACAGCAAGCGGATTATCGGTTGTACCGGCAGCAGGAGAAGTATAAATATGAAAATCCCCGTTCACCGGGTTTATTCCCATGATCCCGCCATATCCATTTGCTATGGCAAATCTCCCTGCATTATAATAACTGTTGAAGCCAATACCCGGGTAATTATTCTCAATCGAAACGCCGGTGATATTATCACCAAATATGGCAGATACGGACCCGACATTTCCCCTGACCACCAACTTTCCTTTTGACGGGTCGTCGGTACCAATGCCTACATTCTGTGAAAACGTTGCAGTGTAAATTAACAGGGCAAGTGAAAGGCTGATTATTTTTTTCATTTTTCTCATGTTGAAATAATGGTTGAAAATAAGATCAGGGCCAATGCCAGGAGGATGATCACCACCACTTCGGTGATCCATTCTTTCCTGTTTGAAATTTTCTCTGAATTTTTCATGCTGATCTGTTACGGGAACAAACATACACCCACCACCTGCGCAGGGCAACTCTCAAGGCGCAGGTGGCGATCATTTTGAGCAACCGGGCGAATTGCAAAGCAAGTGGCGTAAAATATTTTGAATGGTGATGATGGCCCGGTTTACCTATCTGTATTTGAATTATCTTCATCAGTAAAATCTTTATGTATGAAAAAAGTTTTCATTCTTATATTACTGATCCCTTCTTTTTTGTTGGCACAGAACCTGCCTGCCGGCCGGGAGGGACTCCCGGCTATTGAAGAAAAAACAAAAGACATGAAGAAATATGAAGGCTTCTTTCATTTTTTCTGGGATGAAAACGCCGGTAAGATCTGGATGGAAATAAGCAGGCTTGATACGGAAGTTCTATATGTTACATCTCTTCCCGCCGCACTTGGCTCCAATGATATCGGTCTCGACCGCGGGTTATTGGGAGGAGAAAAAATAATAAAATTTTCAAAAGTGGGCAGGAAGATATTAATGATTCAGCCCAATTATGCATACCGGGCCATTACAAATGACGAAGCGGAAAAAAGAGCGGTTGAGCAATCTTTTGCCCAGTCCACGATCTGGGGCTTCGCTATAGAAGCGGAAACCGGCGATCACTTCCTGGTGGATGCCACCGATTTTTTATTGAGAGATGCAATGCAGGTGGTCAACCAGCTTCGCAGCAACCAGCAGGGAAATTATGTGTTGGATAAAAACAGGTCGGCCATTTATTTGCCCCGCACCAAAAATTTTCCATTCAATACGGAGATCGAATGCATGGTTACATTTACCAACAGCGATGGCAATACCGGAAATTATGTAAACGCTGTTACGCCATCTCCTGAGGCCATCACCCTCCGGATGCATCATTCATTTGTTCAGCTTCCGGATAATGATTACCAGCCGAGGATCTTTGATCCCCGAAGCAGTTTTTACAATATTTCCTATTTTGACTACAGCACACCGGTTGCTGAACCGGTCAATAAATATTTTATTTGCCGTCACCGTTTGAAAAAGAAAGACCCAAACGCTGCAAGGAGCGAGCCGGTAAAGCCAATTGTTTATTATTTAGATAACGGGACTCCTGAACCTATACGCAGTGCATTGCTGGAAGGGGCAAGCTGGTGGAACCAGGCATTTGAAGCGGCTGGTTATAAAAACGCATTCCAGGTAAAAATTTTACCGGAAGATGCCGACCCGATGGATGTTCGTTACAATGTGATCAACTGGGTACATCGTTCAACAAGAGGATGGAGTTATGGAGCAACGGTTACTGATCCGAGAACGGGGGAGATCATCAAAGGACATGTTACGCTGGGTTCTTTAAGAGTGAGACAGGATTACCTGATCGCACAGGGATTGCTTGCTCCTTTTGAAAACGGAATGCCTGCCGATGATAAGATGCTGAAAATGGCATTGGCCAGGTTAAGTCAGCTGGCAGCGCATGAAGTGGGCCACACCCTTGGTCTGCAGCATAATTATATTGCGAGCAGCGATGGACGGGCCAGTGTAATGGACTATCCTCATCCGCAGGCAACACTGAACAGCGCCGGGGAAATTGATATACGTAATGCTTATGATAACAAGATTGGCGACTGGGATAAAGTGTCAATCACCTGGGGTTACCAGGATTTTCCGAAGGGCACAAATGAAACAACAGCTTTGAATAAGATCGTGAATGATGCACAAAAAAAAGGACTGGAATATTTAACCGACCAGGACGCAAGACCGGCCGGGGCCCTGCATCCCCGTACCCATTTATGGGATAATGGCGTGAATGCAGTTGATGAGTTAAAAAATGTATTGAAAGTGCGGGAAAAAGCCCTGCAGCAGTTTGGTGAAAAAAATATCCGGCCCGGTATGCCGATGGCCATGCTCGAAGATGTTCTGGTGCCGGTTTATTTTTATCACCGGTATCAGCTGGAAGCAGCAACCAAAGTAGTGGGAGGAATGTCATACACATATACATTGAGAGGCGATGGAAGAACCCCAACCGAAGCAGTATCAAAAACAGAACAGCTAAAAGCATTGAATGCCGTGCTGGATTGCATCGATCCGAAGGCTTTATTGATCCCGGGTAAGATTGCAAAGCTGATCCCTCCAAGACCGGCCGGTTATAATGTATCAAGGGAATTGTTCAGGAAAAGAACCGGGCTTGCATTTGATCTGCTTTCACCGGCGGAAACCGCGGCCGATCTTCCTTTTTCTTTTTTATTTAATACAGAACGGCTGAACCGTATGGCACAATATGAATCGGGGAACGGGGGATTGGGAATCCATGAAATGATCAATATCATAATGGATAAAACATGGAAGGCTGCAAGAAGAACGGGGATGGAAGGGTTGATTCAATTACAAACCGAACAAGTGTTGCTGACTTATCTGCTTTCTGCAAGTGTAAATGAAAATAATTCTTTTATAGTAAAATCAAAAATGCAGAAAGCATTAGCTGACCTGAAAATATTTATTGAAGCCAAAAATAAAATGACGGTTGACGAGACCTATAAAGGTCATTTGTTATTGACTATGGAAAGAATGAAAGAACCCTCGGCAGCTAAACCAACGATTCATAAAGAAATTCCTCCGGGTGCCCCGATCGGGTGTGAGTGAGAGGAATTTTACTATCAATGAAAGTAAAAAATAATTTCAGGCAGCTTTCACTGAAAATTTAGAGATGGCATTGAGTTTAATTTTGTTCAGGCGGTTTTCTTCTTCAATATCGAAATCATCCTGAAGGCCGAGCCAGAATTTTGCTGAATTGCCAAAATACTTTGAAAACCTCAGGGCTGTTCCCGCTGTGATCCTGCGATTGCCGTTTATTATTGCTGAGATCCTCGTTTGAGGAATATGGGTATCTTTTGACAATTTGTAAGCAGATATTCCAAGCGGGATGAGAAATTCTTCGAGCAGGATTTCTCCCGGGTGTATGTTTTTAAGTTTTTTCATTTTCAATAATCATTTAATGATAATCCAACATCTCAACTTCTGATGCATTGCCGTTATTCAATCTGAAAGTGATCCATGTTTTAACAAAACAGAATTTTTAATAAAAAGTTGTCACTGAGTACGCCGAGTGTGAGCTTTGATAAGAAAATAGCTAATAAAAAATCTATCGAATAGTATTTTGATTATTAGCATTATTTTTATTATCAAAATCCATTTTAATTTGAGATGTATAAATTAATAATCTTTTTTCGGCTAATGAAACATATTCATTATTGATTTCATACCCTATAAAATTTCTCTCTGATTTTATTGCCGCAAGCGCAGTTGTCCCGCTGCCCAGGAATGGATCAAGAATAATATCGCCTTTAAATGAATAAAGCTGAATCAATCTATTGGGCAACTCTTCGGGAAAAGGGGCAGGATGTCCAATTCTTCTCGCACTTTCTGCATTCATTGTCCAAATAGATTTTGTCCAGTCTATAAATTGTTCTTTTGATATTGAATTAGATTTTCCTTGTGAATCTCTTTTATAAGATCCTTTGGAAAAAACTAAGATATATTCATGGATGTCCCTCAATGTCGGATTAGCTGCACTTTGCCAGCTTCCCCATGCTGTTGAGGGGCTTGCGCTTGCTGCTTTATTCCAAATAATTTCACCACGCATATTAAACCCTAAATTTATCATCATTGTTGAAATATAATCCGATAAAGGGATATAAGGTTTGCGTCCAAGATTTGCCACATTAATACAGGCACGTCCTCCATTAATAAGCACACGATATGTTTCTTTAAAAGAATTTTCTAAGAGGCTTAAATATTCTTTTAAAGACAAATCTTCATCATACTCTTTAGAAACATTATAAGGTGGTGATGTAATCATCAAATGAACAGAATTGTTCGGTAATTCCTTCATGTTCTCAGCAGATCCTAAAATTATTTTGTTTAAGAGATCAGTAGGTATTTCACTCTCGGTTTCGTCTTCAACGATTTTGGTATCTAGTGAATTATATAGTTTTGATGCATAGAATTTTGTAGAATCATGATTAATTCTGCCACTTGTTCCAAATGAACTAGTTTCTGTTCCAATTCTTGATTTTGAAGTTTTCATAGGTTAATTTATGTTATTGTTTTATAAATGTTTTTTAAATGGTTAACGTTATCTGTATAATATAGCTTTGCTTCGGGAACACCCTTTAACTGTCCATGAGAATAACGACATTCCACTCGAAATTCTACATTATTTGAACCCATGTTATTTGAAATCTTAAATTTGAAATAAACATTCAATTGAGATTTTGGAACTTTGATTTCAATATCAATCAACTTTATTTTACATTCTTTATTGCTTGGAACTTCATAAATCTGAACAATCCCAGAATTCTTTCCATAATAATAGGGGGCGTCATAAATCTGTAATAATTCCAAAAGCTTATTCGAATTCAAATTTAGGTTTTTAATGACATAATCCTTGAGGTTTTCACCAGCTTTTGATGAGCATTTTCCCTTAAGTTGCTCATATTTAGGGTCCTTTTTTTCCAGATTTTCCTTAATCCATTTACTTACTGTATGTTCAAATAAAAAGCCTCCCAGCTTTTTATTGAAGTTAATTTCATCCAAACTATCATTTATTCCAATTTCAACTTCTTGGTCATTCGAACCAAATATTAAGCTTGATTTACCCCTTTTTATATAAGTGCCTCGTTTTTTATAGGAAAATATAATTTCATTGACTTTATATATATTTATTAATCCAAAAAGTTTTTGATATATATAATTATACCAGTTAGTAAATTCTGTTTTAGCAAAAGTTCGAAAAACATGAACTGTTTGAAAAGGTTGTGTTGGCTGTACCAAAGCATTTAAATAGCTTCCGAGTGAGGGATTTTTTAGTATGAAACTTTCTTCTTTTAATGATATTCCCACCTCACCAATTTTTATATCAAAAGGATATTTGCTATTTACATTTGCTCCAAGCCAAAATATTTCGCCATCCAGTTTAAGTTTTTCATAGAGCATTTTCCCAAGAGCAAGCCCATTTTTTATTATATTTTTGTGAACTAAAAAATCCGGTAGAGCTTCAATCTTTTGAATTTCAGAATTACATTCATTTATGTTTTTACAATATTTTCTAATAAAATCCAGATAATTTTTTACATCAATCGTGTCTTCAGTAAACGTTAGCCTATATTTTGCTAAAATATAACCAAGAATAACACTAAGCTCTCTCAAAATTGTTTTTAAGTCTGCCATTTTAATTTTTTAAAAGATAATGAAAATTAAATAGGTTGTCAAAAAACATTGAAGTAAGGGGGCGGAAAAAAATTCTATGCAAAAAAGAACTTCAAAAGACACTTGCAATTTTATGACTCCCATCACAAAACGGTGGAGTTTTCGTTTGCTTGCACTGGCAAAACTTTATCTCTTCTGCCTTGTCAAACTGCACTTTTACGCTTTTGAACGGAGTGCCTTCAATTTTTTTATGATTGCTGTCGCAAAAAGGAGTTTTTTCGGTGAGTCCGCAACTGCACCAGGAATATACTTTGCCGGGTTCAACCATAATTCCTATAGGTTCACAATAAGCGATGCGGGGGAGGTTTTCGTTGGGTATTGTTTCTTCCATATTTTTTATTTGTATGATCTTATAAACCCTCCAAGGGTTTAAAACCCATGGAGGGGGGGTAAAAAAAATTATTTTTCAGCAATAAATTTATAAAGATTAAAATTTCCTTTTGACCAGGCCGTTTCTATTTCCTTTTTCAGCGTTGCTTTGTCAACTCCTTTCATTCTTTTTTGTTCAATCAAATAATAAGCTCTCTCCGCCAGCAGCCAGAATTTTTTATCCGACAAATGCGCTTTTTGCAATTGATGAAGGATGATGTCCAGCAGTTCGCTGATCCCTTCTTTTTGTGATGCCGTGGTTTTTAACACAGGTACTTCATGATAATGCGTGCTGAAGGTCGGAGCCAGCATCAGGCGTAAATGTTTTAAAAACAAATCCGCATCGGGCCGGTCGGCTTTGTTCACCACGAATACATCGGCGATCTCCATCATGCCCGCTTTCATCGTCTGCACTTCATCCCCGGCTTCAGGAACAACAACGACAACCGTTACGTCTGCAAGCCCTGCAATTTCAATTTCACTTTGCCCCACGCCAACGGTTTCGATAATGATATGATCAAAGTGAAAAGCCTTCATCAGGTCGGCTATCTCGATGATCTTCGGATGCAATCCGCCCATGGATCCTCTTGTGGCTAAAGACCGGATAAACACATTGGGATGTGTGTACCAGTCGCTCATCCGTATGCGGTCGCCTAACAGGGCTCCCAGGTTAAAAGGAGATGAGGGATCCACACAGAGCACACCAACTTTTTTTCCCGACTGAGTCAATAATCCGATCAGCGAATCAACCAGTGTACTTTTACCGGCACCCGGGGGACCCGTGATGCCAATGATCTTTGCAGGAGAAGCGGGTAATGATTGCAGCAGGGTCTCGTAACCGGGATGTTCATTTTCCACCAGCGAGATACAACGGGCCAGCGCTTTCGAATCGCCCTGCTGTAATTGATTTAATAATTCCTGCCACATAAGATTGCAAAGATGTTGTATGTTTATGAGAAAGGAAAAATATTTCACGCAAACTCGCTAAGTTTAAGTCAGGAACCAAAGAATCTCAGCGCCTTTTGTATTTTTCTTTGCGGCTTTGCGTGAAATAAAAAAGAGGATCATGGAGGAAAAATTTATGACAGGCTGGAGGGCCCCCATCATTTTTATACTAATGACAATAATGATGGCGGCTTTATTTTTTTCACGCGCCATTCTTTCTGCAGGCATCATTGGGTTGACAGCCCTTTCACTCCTGCATCCCGGCTTTAAAATACAAATCCGGCATTTTTTTTCATCCCCTCTTTTATGGGGCATGAGTTTGCTTTTCTTCCTTCCGCTGATCTCCGGACTCTGGAGCGGGGATAAAAATGAATGGCTGGAAACGGTGAGGGTTAAACTGCCCCTGTTTTTTTTGCCGCTTGCATTTGCGGGCCCCATGACTTTTTCAAAAAAACAATGGGAATGGATTGCCTTTATTTTTATTGGCCTGCTTACTGCTGCATCGTTTTGGAGTATGTTTCAGTATGTAGACAATAGTACGGCGGTAAATGAAGGATACCTGCGGGCTAAGTCCATAGTTACACCGCTGGAAAACGATCATGTGCGTTTTAGCTGGCTGATCAGCATCGCCGCTTTACTGTCCGGCTGGTTTTGGATATCAAAAAGAAAGGAAAACAAAACCATTTCATGGTGTTTGGCAGTCATTATGGCTTGGCTGGTAATATTCCTTCATATACTGGCTGCCCGCACCGGGTTGATCTCATTTTATATCATGCTGGCCGGAATAATAATTTGGCTGTTCAGTAAAAAATATAGCCAGGTAACTATCGGGAAGCAATATGCGGTTGTCTTGCTATTATTGTTGATGGCCCTGCCATTCATAGCTTATAAAACACTGCCGACTTTTCAAAACCGGGTAAAATATATTCTGTATGACATGGAATATTTTAAGAAAACACATTACCTGCCCGGGGCCAACGATGCAGTCAGGGTGATCTCGTTAAAAGCGGGTTGGAACCTGATGAATGATCAACCGGTCACGGGTACGGGTTTTGGTGATATTCCTGCCGAATCCAAAAGATGGTATGCTGAACATTATCCGCAAATGCTGGAGGCCGATCAGATTTATCCTTCTTCCGAATGGATGATGTACGGGGCGGGCTGCGGCTGGCCGGGACTATTTTTATTCAGTTTCACTATGATCATTCCATTTTGGATCAAAACAGGGAGCAGGCTGTTGTGGTGGTTATTGAACGCAACAGCCTCATTTGGCTTTTTGTTTGATATCGGGCTCGAAGTTCAGTTCGGGGTTTTCATTTATTCCTTTGTTGTTTTGTGGTGGTGGAAATGGCTGAATGCGGATTCATTTAAAAAGTTGTAATCTTTGTAATCAGTATGCAGTCCCTGTCAGTTGTTATCGTTTGTAAAAATGAAGCTGATGTGATCAGCGGGACCCTGCAAAGCCTCGAAGGGCTTTGTGATGATATTGTTGTTTATGATAACGGAAGCACGGATAATACCATTGAACTAGTTAAAAAATTTAATGTACAACTTCACCGGGGAGACTGGGAGGGATTCGGAAAAACAAAAAGCAAGGCTAATTCTCTTGCCAGGCACGACTGGATCCTGAGCCTCGATGCCGATGAGGCCATTGATGAAGAATTAAAAAAATCGTTGATGGCCCTGAGGCTTTCGGATGAGAAAGAAGTTTATGTTCTGAAGTTTAAAAATTTCCTGGGAAATAAATGGCTGAAATACGGGGAATGGGGTGGCGACAAACATATCAGGCTTTTCAATCGTACAATGGTTCAATGGAATGATGCAGCCATTCACGAAGGGCTGCGTATCCCGCCGGGAATAAAAATAAAAAAACTAAATGGCTATGTATTGCACAGGACCATGAAAGATGTTCAGGATTATGCATCCAAAATGTACCGCTACGCCATGCTGGTCGCTGAAAAATATCACCGGCAGGGAAGGAGATCCTCATTTTTCAAAATACGGGTTGCGCCGGGACTTAGCTTTTTCAATTATTTTATTTTAAAAGGAGGCTTTCTTGATGGATCGGCCGGTTACCTGAGCGCCAGAATGACGTCGTGGTATACTTTTTTGAAATATGCGAGGCTGAGGGAGCTCAATAGGCAATAGCAAATGGTCAATGGGCAATGAACAAGAGGCCTTAAATTTGTTATACTTTATTCACCATTGACAATTGACCATTGACGAATTTCATTCCCATATTCCCTCTCAGCATAGTAGTTTATCCCGGCGAAGACCTGAACCTTCATATTTTTGAACCCCGGTACAAGGAACTTATCCGTGAATGTCATGAAGCAAAAAAACCATTTGGCATTCCCACGGTCATTGAAAAAAAATTGCAGGATTACGGAACCGTGGTGGAAATAACCGAATTGTCAAAACTGCATGATAACGGGGAGATGGATATTAAAACAAAGGGTATAACCGTGTTTCGTATACTGGAAATAATAAAAGAGGTGCCGGATAAATTATACAGCGGGGCGATCGTCAACTACCCGGATAACCCGGACAAAGGAAACCCGGTTGTGATGGATAAAATAATGAACAGCACCCGGGACCTCCACCGGTTGCTCAAAGTTTCCAAAGAATTCAAAAAGGAAGACCGGGAGATGAATACGTATGATGTGGCGCATCATATCGGCCTTTCCTTAGAAGAAGAATATGAATTGCTTTGCCTGTTGGATGAGAGACAAAGACAGGAATACCTGAGAAGACATTTAGCCAAAGTAATTCCGATGCTGGCCGGGATGGAACAACTGAAAGAAAAAATAAAAGGGAACGGTCATTTTAAAAATCTCGGCGGATTTGATTTGTGGAAATAATGCAAACAAAAAAATATCATGCTGGTAACGCTCTGTTTTGATTTTGGCAATACCCGTAAAAAAGTCGCTGTCTTTCATGATCATGAAATGAAAGAAGGGATCGTATTGCCCGATGATGCTCCGGAAACGATCCAATCGCTGATAAAAAAATTTCAACCGGCGAAATCCATTCTTTCATCTGTCATTGAACATAACCCGGCCATAGAAGAATTACTGGCGGTAAACACTAAATTTCATAAACTCAATCACCTTACCAAAGTTTATTTTACAACACCGGTTGGCAAACCTGAAACGATCGGTGCCGACCGGCTGGCGCTTTCAGCCGCGGCCGTTCATTACTACCCGGATAAAAACAACCTGGTCATCGGTCTCGGCACCTGTATTACTTACAATTTCATCAATAAATACCATGAGTTTATTGGTGGCGCTATTTCTCCCGGGCTTGCCATGAGGCTGAAAGCATTGAACCATTTTACTGCCAGGCTTCCCCTGGTTGAACCCGATGCAAATGTTCCCCTGGCAGGTTATGATACCAACACCAATATCCTCAGCGGTGTGGTATTGGGTATGGCCAAAGAGATCGATGGTTTTATTGAAGCATACCGGGAACGGTACAGGAACTTTAACGTCCTGTTAACCGGGGGGGATATAGTCTATTTGGCTTCGCACCTTAAAAACAAGATATTTGCAGACCCTGATTTAATTTTTAAAGGTCTTTATGCAATTAGCGAAACCAATAACACGTAAGAGAATCAAGACGTTACACTGCATTACCCTGACGACCCTTGCGATATTTTTCACTCTGTTTACACCTGCATTTTCCCAGGACAACTCTCCCTATTCCCGTTTTGGGATCGGTGATCTTGTTCCTACTTCCAATGTCATCGGCAGGAGTATGGGTGGTATTTCCGCAGGATATACCGATGTTATCGCTATCAATTTCAACAACCCCGCATCATATTCTTCTTTCCAGAGTTTCTTCGAACCCAGATCAAAGAAAATGACATCGGGCAGAGCCGTGCTTGATATCGGGTTGAACTTCGAAAGCCGTACGCTGAGAGAATCAACACCACCCAGGAAATTCGTGGCTGGCAATGCGTTGTTCTCTTACCTGCAGGTGGGATTGCCACTAAAGAAAAACTGGGGACTGAGTTTTGGATTACGTCCTCTTTCAAGGATCAGTTATAAAATTTCACACAATGAAAGACTGATCGATCCGATCTCAGGTCTTCCCATTGACAGTGCCGTTACTTCTAATGAAGGAACGGGCGGAGCTTATTTGGCAACGGTGGGCACCGGATTCAATATTTTTTCCAGGCTCAGGGCGAATCAAATGGAAGAGAAACTGAGTATTGGATTTAATGGTGGTTACCTGTTCGGGGAAAAAGATTACAGCACCAGAAGAAGTTTGATCAATGATTCGGTGAATTATTACCAGGCCAATTACGAAACCAAAACAAATTTCAGCAACATTTATTTCAATGCCGGCATTCAATATAAAATTCCGCTCGACAGCGCCAAAAGAATTTCACTGACCATCGGGGCTTTTGGCACCCTGGGGCAACATGTAAAAGCATCGCAGGATATTTACCGGGAAACATTTGTGTTTGATGATAATCTCGGAAATATCAGGCAGGATAGTATCTATGACCAGCTCAATGTAAAAGGAAAGATTGATCTCCCGGCATCTTATACATTTGGATTGGTGGCGCAAAAACCGGTCATCATTGAAAAAAATAAGAAAACAGCAGGATGGATGATCGGGTTTGATTTCACCTTGCAAAACTGGGACAGATACCGTTATTACGGGAAGAATGATTCGGTGCAAAATAACTGGGAGATCCGGGTTGGCGGGCAAATCAATCCCGTTCCCAATAGAAATTATTTCAGCAATGTAACATACCGGGCGGGTTTTTTCATGGGACCTGATTACATCAAAGTCGGGCAAAAACTTTCCCGTTTCGGCGCTTCATTCGGGATGGGATTACCCATTGCGGTCAGCAGGCAGGCGCCCAACCAGTTCACCCTGATCAATGTGGCGCTTGAATACAGTAAAAGAGGAAACACAAAAAATTTGCTGAGAGAAAACCTGTTCAGGTTCTCTCTTGGCTTTTCCCTCAGCGATCTTTGGTTTGGAAAACATAAGTATGACTAACCCCCCAACCCCCTAAAGGGGGCTTTAAAGAGTCTGCATGAAAGAAAATTTTTCACATACTGCTGCAGATAATAAACATAAGCTTGTTCACATTTCGGTAAAGCTAATAGCTAACAGCTTATGGCTAATAGCTTTTTTCTTCAGTAGTTGTGAAAACGATGTAAAAAAAATCAGGGATCTCACCGAGAAGAAAGTGATGAAAGAGGAAGCCATCAAAATTGAAGGATACCTGAGCCAGGAAGGAAAGATGAAAGCCAAATTGAAAGCCCCGCTGATGCTGCGGGTATCGGCAGATACATTATATATTGAATTTCCCAATACACTGCATGTTGATTTTTATGATGACAGCTCCCGTATCGAGACGAGGCTCGACAGCCGGTATGGTAAATATTTGGAGAACTTCGGTAAGGTTTATTTAAGGGACAGTGTGACCGTGATCACGGTAAAAGGAGATACACTCCGGAGCCCGGATCTCTGGTGGGACCAGAACACCAAATTGTTTTACACGGATAAATATGCCGAATACCATGGCGTGGGAAAAGTGATACATGGCGGCAAAGGACTGGTTGCCACACAGGACCTCAACAGTATTATTTTTAATGATCCCACCGGAACGATACAGACCTCGCAAAACGGTTTGCCTAAATAGTGTCTGACGTAGTGTCTGACGCCTTGAAGAGCGTCTGACACTTAACTTGAATTGAATCTTTTATTTTGGTAAAAAAGACTCAATAAATCAACATTCAACAAACAAGACTCAAATTCTTTCAGCAAACTTACTTTCTTTGCTGAATGTCGCTTCTTTAATTAACTTCAAACTTTAAATCCTAAACTTTAAACTAACAACATGGAATACCGCCGCATGGGAAAAACCGGGCTTCAGCTGAGTGTGCTTTCCTTCGGGAGCTGGGTGAGTTTTCATAAACAGATAAATGACAATACAGCGGATGAACTGATGGGCATTGCGTATGATAATGGTGTCAATTTCTTTGATAACGCTGAAGTGTATGCGTTGGGGGAAAGTGAAAAAATGATGGGCCGGGTATTGAAAAAGAAAAACTGGGACCGGACATCCTATACTGTTTCATCCAAAGTTTTCTGGGGATGGAGGGGGAAAGAAAATAAGCCCAATCAATACGGTCTCAGCAGGAAACATGTGGTGGAAGCCTGTCATGAAGCCCTGCAAAGATTGCAGTTAGATTATCTCGATCTTTTTTTCTGTCATCGTCCTGATAAAGGAACACCCATTGAAGAAACGGTGTGGACGATGCATAATCTTATTCAGCAGGGGAAAATTCTATACTGGGGCACCAGTGAATGGAGCGGTGTGGAGATCATGGAAGCGCACCGGGTGGCACAGCAGTATGGACTGATCGGTCCTTCCATGGAACAGCCGCAATACAATTTGTTTGAACGGAATAAAATGGAAAATGAATTCCGGATGGTTTTTAAAACCGTGGGCCTGGGTACTACCATCTGGAGCCCGCTGGCTTCGGGTTTATTGAGCGGAAAATATAATGAAGGAATTCCTGAAGGCAGCCGCTTTGCGTTACATGGATTTGACTGGCTGAAGGACCGCTGGATGCAGGAAAATTTTTTGACCAAAGCAAAGAAGATGAACAACCTGGCGACACAACTCGGTATATCCATGGCGCAGCTCAGCATTGCCTGGTGCATTAAAAACCCGGATGTGACAACGGCCATACTCGGGGCAACCGGCAGGGAGCAGTTAATAGAAAATCTTAAATCACTTGAAGCGGTTGAGAAACTGAATGATGATGTAATGAAGCAGATAGAGGAGATCGTTCAGACCAAACCGGTGCTGCCGGAATATTAATCGAGGAAATTTGAGGTCAGATCCCCTCCCGGGAGGGGCTGAAGTATTTGGCAATAAAGGAAATTTTGTTAGGGGTGGGTAAAACGAACGCTTAAATATTCAAAACTTATTCTAAAAGATATATCATGTCATTCACCAACAAAACCATACTCATCACCGGCGGCACCCGCGGCATCGGCAAAGCAATCGGTCTTCGTCTTGCAAAAGAAGGCGCTAATATTGTTATCGCTGCCAAATCTGTGGAAGAAAATGCCAAACTCGGCGGCACCATTTTTTCTGCAGCCGCAGAAATGGAAGCAGCCGGGGGAAAAGCCCTGGCCGTTCAATGCGATATCCGGTTTGAAGAACAAATACAAAACGTAGTGAATAAAGCTGTCGAAACATTCGGCGGCATAGATATTTTAGTGAACAATGCTTCCGCTATTAATTTGACAGGCACCGGACAAACCGAACCCAAACGTTTCGACCTGATGCATGATATCAATGTGCGGGGAACTTTTTTTGTTACGAAAGCCTGTATACCTCATTTAAGAAAATCTTCCAATCCGCATATTCTTACCTTATCACCGCCCATCAATCTGGATCCCAAATGGTTTGACAAACATCTTGCCTATACGCTGACCAAGTATAACATGAGCATGATGACGATCGGATGGGCCAAAGAACTGGCAAAGGACCGGATCGCCGCCAATTCATTATGGCCGAGAACAACCATTGATACGGCAGCCGTAAGAAATTTACTGGGCGGACAGATGCTGGCCAACATGAGCCGTACGGTGGATATACTGGCCGATGCGGCTTATTTTATTCTGAGCAAACCTTCTGTTGAATGCACGGGTAATCTTTTTATCGACGAACAGGTGCTGGCGAAAGAAGGAATTACTGATTTAGAGAAATACTCGGTTGTTCCCGGGGCGCAGTTGTATACGGATTTGTTTGTGTGAGAAACACAGAAAAAAAAGATCTTAATAACTACACATGCTGTAGCCGGCCCGGCTTCTTCTGACCGGCGGAGGATGTAGGCCTCAAAATGGGGGCAGGTGTGTTTTTCAGGTGCAACGTTTTGCGGCTTGGCGTTCGGGCTGGATTTTTACCACTGCACTTGATACGAAGAACTGAACTCAAATATACGCAAAAAGCGTCGAGCGAAGCACGAAACCCCGCCTGACGCAAAACCGCTGTTATATGTTATAGGCTGCCCTTCTGTCTGTTTATTTTGTTTTATTAAACATGTATCGGGCAATTTTCCATTCTCCGTCTACCTTTTCAAATACAAAAAGTTCCCTATTTGCTTCAGGTGCTTCAACTCCATTTTCAAGTATTTTAACTGATCCTTTTGAACTGGTTACTGCAAAAGCCATGTTTCCTTCTACTTCAATTTCTTCAATAAAAAACTCAATGTTCAATTGAATTTGAGAAAATACAAATTCATAAGATTTTAGAATTCCTTCTGAGCCTATACCTGATGGTGCTTGTGTTGGCATGAATATTCCATCTTTAGTATAAAGAGATTGAGCTAATTTAGCGTCTGAAGTATTCAGTGATTTTTTATACTCACGTAGAAGCTTTTCGATTTTTTGTTTTTCTTCTTTTATCATAATTTTTGTTTTTTCTTTGTTTATTTCTGTTGATTCTTGTTTTTTTTCATTACAAGACACCATTAAAGTGGCCGCAAATAAATATAATGCTAACTGTTTCATGGATAAATTAGTTTTGTTTAATCCATTCGTCTAATGATTTGAAACTTTCTGTTGATACAGCATTAGCTTGTTGAATATTATTTTCTGAGTCTGGTCCCATGTATGAGTAGTTTTCAAAATAAGCCATCATCTCAGAAATTTCCTTTGCACCTTCAAAAAATGTCGAAAACAACTCACCTGGAACTTGAGTAAAACTGTACACTTTTCCGTTTGCTTTATATTTATCAAGCACATCGTTGAAGCTATTTAGTTCTGTTGCCAAAGCAAGATAACTTCCTTGACCAACCCTTTCTGGATGTAAAAATGCTCCCGCAACCACTTTGCCCAAATCGTTAATATCGCTCATGTGAATCACCTTTTTAGTTGGGTCAATGGGAAGCGTCCACCCTGTTGAACCATCTTGTTTGGGTTGTGCTCCAAGCATTCCTGAAAAATTTTGATAATAGAAAGGTGGCTGTACAAAAGTGTAATATTTGAATCCCGCGTTTTTTACTAATTCGTCAACCGTTGCTTTACCAGTAAAATGTGGGACATCAAATTTGCCATTACTTATCTTTTCTACATTTGGAAGTGTCGACCATATAAAATGATTTACTCCTGCATCTTTAGCTGCTTGTATTGCTATTTTACCTTGTGCAATTTCGTCAGCTCCTTCCCAAAAGTTAGTTACAACGAAAACGCCATCTGCATTTTTAAATGCCTCTGTTAACGAGGCTAAGTCTGTAAGGTCTCCTTTTACAACTTCGTCAGCCTTACCACTGTATTTTTTCGGGTTTCTTGTAACTGCTCTTGCTTTGAAAGTACCATTTTTAAGTATTGAATTAATAACCCCTTTACCTTGTGAGCCTGTAGCTCCAATTACGGCAATAATTTTCTTTTCCATTTCTTTTGATTTTAGATTGGTTGTCGATATTGACAAAACAAAGGTGCGATGAATGAACTACCTATGTCTATAAGGTAGTTTAAGAAATGCACTTAATGTATATTAAGAGTTTGCGATTTTTTTTCTAATAGTACTTAGAAACTCAGGGGTTATGCCAAGATAAGAGGCTATTTGCACATTAGAGATGCGATTAAATAAATTCGGATGTCTTTCGAGAAAATCTAAATACCGTTCTTCGGCAGTTGAACTAATATTTTGTAAAACTCTTCGCTGAAGTCCTACCATAGCATTTTCTGCGAGTACTCTAAAAATTTGATTGAATTTAGGATAATCTGTAAAAAGTTTCAGTTGATCTTCTTTCTTGACTTGAAGAATAATTGAGTTTTCAATAGCTTCAACATTTAGTTTACTTGGGGTATTACTGTGAAAGCTTCCAATATCACCAATCCACCAATTTTCGATTGCAAATTGTAAGTTGTGTTCTTTTCCGTTAGGGTCAACCAAATACATTCTGAAACAACCTTCAAGAACATAGGTATTATGTTTGCAAATTTCTCCTTCTTGAAGTATAAATTGTCTTTTTTTTACTCTTCTTTCATTAAAGACTTCTTCAACAAAAGCAATTTCCTTTTTATCTAAATAAATCATGCGATTGAAATATTCTATTAGTGGTAGTGTCTTCATTTTAAATTGCTGTCAGTAGCGGGTCTGTTTGTTGTTAGTTAGGGTTGCTTATAGCGGCCGGGGCTTGCTGCTTTGGGGGATTTTAGTTCCGTCAGCCCGGCCCCGGACGATACTAAAGGAACGAAAAGTTTCTCGATGGGAAAAAATTTGTTATGGAACCGGTTAGCTCCTGACTGAGGCTGAATAGCGAAGGGGACGATCAGTTTGTATTCGTCAGCCAGCATAGAAAGCCCCATGTTGTGCGTTCGTGCTTCTTATCTACCCACTTTATTGATGAACGGAAGTTAAGAAATTACACGGTTAGTTTATCTTTAAGAAAATACGAATTTATGAAAAAGCTGTTTGTGATTGTTTCACTTGCAATACTGGTAGTTGCATTTGCATCATTCGATGCAGGACGAGCCAAATTCAGCCCTACTGCTACCCTCAATGATTCGCTGGAAAAAGACCGTGCAAAATATATTGCACTTATCAATGAAAGCATAAAAGGAAAGGAGAAAATGGCGGTAGATTCTGTTTTCTCTAATCTTAATGTACTCGGTGGTTTTCCGGCCGAAAATCTTGTCTTTGCTATGAATTCATGGAGCCGGGCACTGGGTGTTAGTTGCGGGCATTGTCATAACACGGATAACTTTCCATCGGATGAAAAGCAGAAAAAAGAAATTGCAAGAGAAATGGTGAGAATGGGGAATATGATAAGCGAAAAACTGAAAGCAATAAGGGGATTAAGTGAAAAACCTATTGTAAACTGCATTACATGTCACCGCGGCGAATTAAAACCAGCATTCCGCATGCCCGTGAAATGATGTAAAGCTCATATTGCAAAAAGAGAGAGGATTCCTCATTATATTTTTTGGATGCCTGTGAGCGCGGCATTGAAATCATGGCGGATAGTCTTGGTGTATATTGAATTTACAGACATAGGCTATAGCATGACGCACAACGTTCTGCATTGCCGCAGGTGTGGGTTTTGAAATCCGTCCGCCCGGTAGCAATGCTGAAAAGAAATATGATGTTTAAAATTATCGAAAAATTTATTATAAAGTG
>CAZQGZ010000021.1:0-28359 GCA_964592935.1 uncultured Chitinophaga sp.
CACCCCTATTTGCCGGGAAGCGCCGAGGACAAGTATTTTATCTTTTGCCATAGAAAAAAAATAAAGAAACAGGAAAACAGAAATAAAAAATAGCCGGATAAAATTGCAGGACACGCTGAACTTTGAGGCTTGTACCTTGTGCCTTGTCTCTTCCCTCCTATCTTTGCCCCATGGAAAAATTCCTGAAAGACTTATTCGAGGCCCAGTCCTATGATGAAAAAAATTTTTTCCTGCTCGCAGGTCCCTGCGTGGTGGAAAACAATGAACTGATCCTTGAAGTGGCAGAAAAAGTCTCGGCCATCTGCAAAAAACTGGAGATCCCTTATATCTTTAAATCTTCTTACCGGAAAGCCAACCGCACCAGCGGCAATTCTTTTACCGGTATCGGGGATGATACAGCACTGGGAATGCTTCAGAATATCGGTAGCCGGTTTTCCCTGCCGGTCATTACAGATGTACATACAGCGGAAGAAGCAGTCCATGCGGCAAACTATGTAGATATTCTTCAGATCCCTGCTTTTCTTTGCCGCCAGACAGAATTGCTGGTCGCTGCAGCTAAAACAGGAAAAATCATTAATGTAAAGAAGGGTCAGTTTGTAAGCGGGGAAGCCATGAAATTTGCAGTGGAAAAGATCCGTAATGCAGGTAACAATAAAGTAATGCTGACAGAAAGAGGCACCACTTTCGGTTACCAGGACCTGGTAGTTGATTACCGAAACATTCCCGCCATGCAGGCGCATGGCGTGCCGGTGATCATGGATATAACTCATTCTTTACAGCAACCCAACCAGGCTTCCGGTATTACAGGCGGTAATCCGCAATTGATAGGAACGATGGCCAGAGCAGCTATAGCTGCCGGGGCAGATGGAATATTTATAGAAACTCATCCTGATCCGTCCAAAGCAAAAAGTGACGGAGCCAATATGCTGAAACTGGATTTGTTGGAAGAACTGCTCTCGCAGTTGGTAAAAATCAGAAAGTCTCTTATTTGAAAGTTGAATATTGAATGTTGATTATTGAGTCATAAAAATTCAATAATCAACACTAAACAAACAATATTCAGGTCAAAAGGAAAATTTGAGGCAATAAAGTGTAATTAATCATCTCAGATCCACTTCTTCCACCCCGGGATATTTCGATTTATCAAATACAAAAATGTTATCGGCCAGCGGCTTATTGGTAGTCATGGTGCTCACCGTATACGTATAACGATTACCTGCATTTTCCAACACTTTGGTGCTGTAAATAGTTTTAGCCCCTTTGTCCACCTGTACATAAACCTTATGAAAGGGTTTGGATTTATCCACCGGTGTCATTTCAATTTCCTGGAGTGTTTTGGTTCCCACTTTCTTTTCCCCATTCAGCATGTATAAAAAATCCTTGTCATAAAAATTGGTAAATAATTTCTGGGGCGTGATCATGCCACTGGAGGCATCAAGGTTGCTGATCGTGACCTCGTTGGCCGCTTTATCATAATTCCAGACGGTGGTGCCATTGCAAAAAAGTTCCTGGCCTCCGAAACTAACCCTGTATTTAGTTCCTTTCATCTTTATGGATCCGGTCTTATTGGAAAGCGCTTTACCGGCAGCATTTTCAACTTTATAACTGAAGGTAGCCTGGACGGTTGTGAAGGTTTTGAATTTTGCACTGACCCCATCAAGAATAGCCTTGGCAGCAGGATCGTTCTTTGCCTGTGCAGCGGCCACCATCGTTATTCCGGTCAAAATAATAGAGAAATAAATTTTTTTCATCACGGGTGTTTTGTGTGGTATCCTCCTGCTGCCATCGCTGCTATAGCGGCTAAGCCACGGCAATACAGGCTGTCATTCGGAGTCGGCAAAGATAATTGAAATATGACTTAACTGATTAACAGAATAAAAACGGAACAATATAACAGGTTATAGACAGGTTATATGCCTCTTTGGTTGTCATAACGGTAACATGCATATTCTTTCTTAACAAGCCTCTAACTCAATACCTGCTGTAATTTGCAAATGCAGGGTTAACCGAGCATTTCAAGGTGTTGCTGTAACTCCATCTCTGATTTAATCAAAACATCCCTTGCTTTACTGCCCTGGTTCGGGCCCACGATCCCGGCAGCTTCCAACTGGTCCATTAAGCGGCCTGCCCGGTTATATCCCAGTTTCATCCTGCGTTGCAATAATGAAGTAGAGCCGATCTGGTTCTGAACGATCAGCCGGGCTGCATCATTGAATAATGAATCCCGTTCAGCCAGGTCAAAATCCTTTCCTTCCAGTTCCTTTTCATCGATATATTCCGGCAAGAGGAAGGCCTGCGGGTAACCTCTCTGGTTACCGATGAATTCAACAACCTCTTCCACTTCCGGTGTGTCCACAAAGGCACATTGAAGTCTTGTGATCTCCCCATGATGGGATATCAGCATATCTCCTTTGCCGATCAATTGTTCAGCACCCCCGGTATCGAGAATGGTCCTCGAGTCTATCTTGGAAGAAACTTTAAATGCAACCCGGGAAGAAAAATTGGCCTTGATCGTTCCCGTTATGATATTCACCGAAGGTCTTTGCGTGGCAATAACAAGATGGATACCCACGGCACGGGCCAGTTGAGCCAGCCTGGCAATGGGCATTTCAATTTCTTTGCCGGCGGTCATGATCAGGTCGGCAAACTCATCAATGACCAATACAATGAACGGAAGATACTGGTGTCCCTTTTGCGGGTTTAATTTCCGTTTGATGAACTTTTCATTATACTCTTTTATATTTCTTGCACCCGCTTCTTTCAGCAGATCATAGCGGTTGTCCATTTCGATGCAAAGTGCATTGAGTGTATGAACCACTTTCTTGGTATCGGTAATGATGGCGTCATCTTCTCCCGGCAATTTGGCCAAAAAATGTTTTTCGATCAGGCGGTAAAGACTCAACTCCACTTTTTTCGGATCGATCAACACCAGTTTCAGTTGTGAAGGATGTTTTTTGTAAAGCAATGAAATAAGAATGGCATTCACCCCGACCGATTTGCCCTGCCCGGTTGCCCCGGCCATCAGCAGGTGAGGCATACCGGCCAGGTCAACAATAAAGTTTTCATTATCAATTTTTTTCCCGATGGCAATAGGCAGGCTGAAATTATTGACCTGGAATTTTTCAGAAGCCAGCAATGATTTCATACTCACCAGTGTCTTCCTCACATTGGGTACTTCAATTCCAATGGTTCCCTTACCCGGTATCGGCGCGATGATCCGGATGCCCAATGCAGCGAGGCTCAGGGCAATATCATCTTCCAGGTTTTTGATCCTTGATATTCTAACGCCCGGCGCCGGAACAATCTCATACAATGTAACGGTAGGCCCCACGGTGGCGCTGATCTTCTGGATCTCGATCGCATAATTCCGGAGTGTGGCGATGATCTGGTTCTTGTTATTTTCCAGTTCGTTGGCATCCTGGATGATCTTTTCACTGCCATGCGATTCCAGCAGGCCCAGGGTGGGATATTTATAATCCCGCAGATCCAGGGTGGGTTCATAGGGAGGAAGATTTTCCGGCAATGCTTCTTCCTTCGCTTCATCCGGAGTTACTTTGATCTCCAGTTCGAGATCTTCTTCCGCTTTTTTGTTAAGAGATTTTTCTTTTTGCAGCGGAATGATTTTTTCTCCGGGTTCATCCTGTCCTATATCATGCGTGTGTAAAATTTCATGCACAATTTCTTTTTCCGGTGTTGGCTGCTGCTCTTCCATCTGCTGGATCTCTTCTTCATGCGCTTCTTCTTTTTCCACGATGGTCAGTTCATGCAGGTTTTTTTCTTCCGGGAAATTAATGACAAGACCGCCTTCATTTTTCATTGAATTCCCTGTTGCGCCGGCTTCCGGATTGTAAAGGTCATTGATTGTTCTACCTCCTGTAACCGGTAAAACAGCTAATGCTTCCTCTTCATCACCAGTTTCAGTAATAAGTTCCTGCTTTTTGGAAGGGAAGTTAAAAGCCGGGTTAAACTGCCAGATAAAATAACCGAATGCCAGTAATAAGAGGACTGCAGCAGTTCCGATATTGCCAAGAGCCCCTGTCAATTTTCCGCTGACCAGGTCACCCACAGCACCTCCAAACGGGAATCCGCTGTTTCCAAAAACGAAAGCTAATGAAACGGATAAGACCAATAGCCCGATCGTAACATATTTCAGGTTGCGCCAAATGGAAAAAACTTTTTGGCGGAATAAAAGATTTATTCCCACTACAAAAAAGAAAGTGCAAATGAGAAAGGAAGCAAGACCAAACCCGTTAAAAATAAAAAAACCTGAAACCACAGCGCCCAGCCGGCCTAAGAGGTTTGCAGCAGACCTGTCATTGCTGAATAATGCAGAAAGACCCTGGCGGGCTACATCCATATCCTCTTTCCAGGTAAAAAGATAGGAAATAAATGAAAACAACAGGAACAAAGCGATCAGCAGAAATACGGCTCCAACAATTTTCCAGGTGCGTTCATCCCGGGCCAGTGAACGAAGATCAATTTTCTCTTCATTTTCGGTCCGGAAAGGCTTCATACCGGACTTCGGTGATTTTTTTTCAGAACTACTTTTCTTTTTCTGCCGTTTAGCCATAGGAGCAAAGATAAATAGTTTGTGCTTCATGTTGCATGGTTCGAAGCCTGTTCTGCTTTAAGTTCATAGCAACACAGCATTTATTTTTTTTTCATGACAGATAGCAACAGACAAAGCCAGCCCAGGATAAATAAAACACCGCCGAGCGGAGTTACCGGTCCAACGAGTTTTACCGCGCTGCTCGCCTGTATCTTCAGAAAAGTAAGAAGGTATAAGGACCCTGAAAAAAGAATGATTCCTGCGATAAAAAAAATTCCTGCCCATTTCCACCATTTTCTCTTTTCTCTTTCAAACAGGATAGCCACCGCCAGTAAAGCAAGAGCATGATACATCTGGTACTGCACCCCGGTCTGAAAACCATGCAGGATCTTTTCATCATTTGTAATATTTTCCAGGCTATGTGCCCCGAAAGCGCCAAAGACAACAGCCAAACCGCCGAAACCAGCGGCAGCAATGAAAAAATTTTTATGCATGAAATATTTTTTCAATTAATTTTTCCACGATGACAGGTTCTTCATCCATTTTTATATCAGCCTGTTCATAATAGATCTTCCTGTCTGCAAATTTTTTACTGATAAAACCATGCAGCTGTTCTTCAGAAAGGTCTTTGATGAGTGGTCTTTTATCCTTTTCCTTAGCCAATCGCTGAAACAGCAATTCAAGAGGCGTATTGATCCATACTGTGATACCCGATTGCTGCATGTATTCAATGTTATTGAAATAACAGGGAGAACCGCCCCCGCAGGCCATCACAAAACTTTCATGACTTTCGGTGACGAGGTGCAATACATCTTTTTCACGCATCCGGAAATGTTCTTCTCCTTCTGTTTCAAAAATTTCCGGTATGGATTTCCCGGCCTGTTCCGCTACCATTTCATCCAGGTCAAAAAAAGGAAAGCTGAGCTTCTGGCCCAATAACCGGCCCCAATGTGATTTGCCGGCGCCCATGAAACCGATCAGGAATATCTTCATTGCGTAGTATTCAGGAAGCCGGAAAGACCGAAAGTCGGAAAGACCGAAAGACATTTACTATTATTGGAAAAGTCTTCCCGACTTTCAAACTCCCTGACTTTCGGACTTTATTTAAATGCATTCAACCCTGTCACATCCATTCCCGTTATCAGCAGGTGAATATCATGCGTGCCTTCATACGTGATGACACTTTCCAGGTTCATCATATGACGCATGACGGAATACTCACCGGTGATTCCCATGCCGCCCAGCATTTGCCTGGCATCCCGGCAAATGCTGGCAGCCACTTCACAGGCATTTCTTTTGGCCATGGAAACCTGCTGGGGTGTTGCCTTCCCTTCATTCATCAATACACCGAGGCGCCAGTTCAATAATTGTGCCTTGGTAATTTCAGTGATCATTTCAGCCAGCTTTTTCTGCTGTAACTGGAAGCCACCAATAGGTTTGCCAAACTGTTCCCTTTCTTTGGAATAACGCAATGCGGTATCATAACAATCCATCGCTGCGCCGGTCGTACCCCAGGCAATACCATACCTTGCTTTGGTCAGACAGCCCAATGGCCCTTTCAACCCTTTTACATTGGGAAAAATATTTTCTTTGGGCACTTTTACATTATCAAAAACCAGTTCACCGGTAGCGGATGCACGAAGGCTCCATTTGCCATGCGTGGTGGGGGTGCTGAATCCTTCCATACCCCTTTCCACGATCATTCCATATATCTCCCCGCTTTCATCTTTTGCCCAAACAACAGCCACTTGTGAAAAGGGTGCATTACTGATCCACATTTTGGCGCCATTCAGTATCACATGATCTCCGGCATCTTTGAAATTGGAAAGCATGCTGGACGGATCGCTGCCATGATTGGGTTCGGTCAATCCAAAACAACCCAGCCATTCACCGCTGGCCAGTTTGGGTAAGTATTTTTTTCGTTGCGCTTCGCTTCCATATTGATAAATGGGAAACATGACCAGCGAACCCTGAACCGATGCAGTGGAACGAACACCGCTGTCTCCCCTTTCCAGTTCCTGCATCATCAACCCGTAGGAAATATAATCCAGTCCTCCGCCGCCATACGCTTCCGGGATTGTTGGACCGAAACAACCAAGATCACCTAATTGTTTTACGATCTGCTGAGGGAATTCGGCCCGTTGTGCATAGTCTTCAATGATGGGTGAAATTTCTTTTTTTACATATTGCCGGACTGATTCCCGGATGAGTTTTTGTTCTTCCGTTAATAATTCATCCACATTAAAATAATCAGGACTGGTGAAAAGGTCTGTGCGGGCCGCCATAAAATGATTTTAGTTTTTAGCTGCGGCAAAGGTAACGGATAAATAAAAAAGAGGCAACACAATTACTGAACGTATTTCCTGACTGCTATACCAGCATTTTTCCGACGAACAGGTATCACCTGCAGCCGGGGCAGCAACCATTCCAGATTTACAATTTTTTGTAAAAATGGAATTGATTCCAGATTTACATATTTTTGCAAAAATGGAATGGTATGATAACCCGGGATATTCTGGCCGAATCAAAATTTATGCTTTCCCAGTTCAGGGCTCTGTGTATAACAGGCCCCAGGCAAAGTGGCAAAACGACGCTGAGCAGGCAATTGTTCAGGGGAAGACCCTATCTCAGTTTTGAAACACCACAGGTACAGCAATTGGCAGATGTCAATGTTGCATCATTCCTGAAAAAATATCAAAAAGGCGCCATCCTGGATGAGGTGCAAAGGGTGCCTGCGATTTTCCGCCAGTTGCAGGGAATGCTTGATAAAAATACCCGCCGTGGCCAATTCATTCTGACCGGATCAAATAATTTTTTATTACAGGAACAAATAAGCCAGTCATTGGCCGGAAGAGCAGGTTACCTGGAACTACTTCCTTTTTCATATGCAGAACTGAATAAAGCAAAGCTGGCTTTTGATGAAGCACCGGCAAATATTTTTACCGGCGGGTATCCCGAAGTATGGAATGAAAACCTGGCTCCGGGCAAATGGCTGCAATCCTATGTGCAAACATATCTTCAAAAAGATGTCAGGTTATTAAAAAATATTACGAACCTGGGTGCTTTCAACCGTTTTATTGCAATATGCGCTCATTATGCCGGGCAAATAATCAACCGGGAGGAAATAGCTAAACAAGTGGGGGTAGATTCAAAAACAATTCTTGCCTGGCTGGGTGTCCTGGAAAGCAGTTATATTATTTTTTTATTGCCACCCTGGTACAATAACCTGAACAAAAGAGTCATTAAAAGTCCGAAACTTTATTTTATTGATACAGGCCTTCTTTGTCACCTCCGGGGCATTAACAGTGTTTCCTCGCTGAAAAAACATGATCAATACGGCGCCATTTTTGAAAACTGGATCATCAGTGAAATAAAGAAGAACAGGGCCAATGCAGGGATTACGGGTGGTCTTTATTTTTTCCGTGACAGTGCAGGAAACGAAGTTGACATAGTACTGGAAAAAAATGGAGAACATTTTGGAATTGAAGTAAAAGCTTCAACCCGGCCAGGCAGAAATGATATGAAAGGGCTTTTATTCTGGAAAAAATATCAGCGGCATAGCAATCTGATATTATGTTATGGCGGGAACAAAACTGATATTACACCTGAAAGTATTAATATATTGCCATGGAATGAAATTGCAAGGTTGTAGAATTATACTCTGTAATCAGCCATTCAACAACATTAAAATAATCAGGAATTTGAAACAGATCTGTATGGGCCGCCAAATAATGATTTTAGTTTTTTTAACTGTCGCAAAGGTAACGGATAAATAAAAATGAAGATATTTGATAAATGAGCGAAGAGGCACAAAAAGAAACTGAATTAGGAAATAGTATCCTGGCTATCTTAGGAGGAGCCGGCGCATCCTTTCTCACTGCGTTGGCTTTATTCCCCGTTATGCAATTGATAGCTGATCAATTCTGGGAATTAGATCTGTTTAACGAAAAGAAAGGAATCAATCTGAATGATTTTATTTTTTTCGGTTCTTTCTTTCTCTATTTATTTATTGCTGCGCTGGCAGGTGGTTTTATCTGTGCCCTGATCTGCAGATCCTATGAATATACCCATGCGCTTATTTTAACCGGGATTTATCTTGTCCTGTTGCTGTTCAGCTTTGGCGGATCCGGAGATAAACGGGATGTCCTGACCAAATTTATTTCGCTCCTCTTTGTTGGCGCCGGATTCCTGGCCGGATCAAGATTCATCGTGTTAAAAAGGAAAAGAAGAAAAGAAAATCAACGTTTAGACCTCTGATTTCATTACTAAATACACTCCACATTCAAAAAATCAATGGCCCAGGTATGCACTCATTTCATCCTGGTAATTTTCCGAAACCATTCTTGCCATTTCTGAAAAATCTTTTCCACCAGAAGCATAAATAATATCATGGAATTATCAAACAAATTCTGTTTATCTTTAGTAGCGTAATATCATGACATGAAACAATTATTTCTTATAGTTGTTTTGTTGCCATTTTTTTTAACTGCTTATCCGCAAAGGGGCAATAACTGGCAATTTGGATTCAAAGCGGGCCTGGATTTTTCCTCCGGCGCACCGATCCCGACGAACTACAGTCAAATGAGCCAATTAGAAGGCTCTTCTTCAATTTGTGATACGGGTGGACATTTGTTATTCTATTCTGATGGGCTAAAAGTCTGGAATGCACAGAATATTGTCATGCCGAATGGAACAGGGTTGAATGGCAATCCTTCAAGCACACAATCCTCGATGATCGTGCCATTTCCGGATGACAATAAACGATATTATATTTTTACTGTTGATTATATCGCCGGAACCCATGGTCTTTGTTATTCTGTAGTAAATATGGATCTTGATGGAGGTTTGGGAGATATAGAGTTGAAGAATGTGCAACTTGTAACCCCTACAGTTGAAAAGGTTACCTGTGTAAATCATTGTAATGGAAAGGATGTATGGGTTATTACACACCTCAAAAACTCTGACGAGTTATATGCTTACCTTGTAACCGGAGTTGGAATAAATCCCCCTGTTATAAGTCATTCAGGAAGACCATTTCCTTATGGGGGTCTTGGATACCTGAAAGTATCGCCGGATGGAACAAAGATCGCTGCAGCACATATTCAATTAGGCCTTGATTTGTTTGATTTTAATTCCGCAACCGGTGTTATTTCAAACAGAAAAGCCATTTTTAATACAATAAGTTCTAACCAATCTCCTTACGGAGTAGAGTTTTCACCAAATTCAAAACTCCTGTACGTTTCACTACAATCATCTATCTCAGGAATATCCCGGCATAAGGTGAGGCAGTATAATTATTTAGACTCGCCTTTAACGAAAATCTCAGCATCAAGGATCGACCTGGATTCAATCGTCGGTATCATTTTGCCAGGCTATTATGCCGCTTTACAACTTGGCCCGGACGGAAAAATTTATATGGCTGTCTTTGGTAGCGGTAGTTTGCCTGTGATAAATAACCCCGATGTACCGGGCACAGCCTGTAACTATGTTAGAAATGGATTACTATTAGCCCCGGGAACTAACAGTTTTTTTGGACTCCCCGATTTTAATCAAAGCTATTTCAAAGGCAGCTTCAGCTATAAAATCTCCTGTACAACAAATGAAGTGGCTTTTTATTTCACAAAACCGACAGATGCCAGCAGTATAAAATGGGATTTCGGGGATCCGTCCACCGGAATCAATAACACATCATTGATTGACAGTCCTGCTCATGTTTTCTCCAATCCGGGTATATACCAGGTAAAGGTCATTGCATATTTACCATGCAGGAACGACACAATGAGGAAGACTGTAAAGGTTGATCCCATATCAGTGGACCTCGGTCCAGATATTGGAAGTTGTGCAGATACTCCTTACGTATTAAGACCACAAACACAGGGAAATATCAGTTTCTTATGGCAGGATAATTCAACAGGTTCCACTTATACTGTTACACAAAGTGGCCTGTACTGGGTTGAGATAAAAAATATAGACAACGGATGTACCTTGCGGGACAGCATTCAATTTATTTACAAACCGGTACCTGTTATAAATCTTGGCACTGATACTTCTATCTGCGAAAGAAGCACTTATTTACTGGATGCAGGGAATCCCGGTGCTGCTTATACCTGGCAGGATAACAGTCACAACCAAACCTTTAGTGTTCATCATCCGGGTTCTTATTCCGTACAGGTAAACCTGGATGGTTGTGTTTCTGCAGACAGCATTGCGATCGGGATTAAATATATTCCACGCTTATACCTTGGAAATGATACAGCCCTCTGTGATGGCATGACCATCATGCTTAAACCATTTCTGAATCATGCAGAAGGTGCTGCATTCTTATGGAGTACCGGCGATTCACTTACCGCTATTTCAGTAACCCACCCGGGTGATTATTCATTAGCCGTAAAGAATACCTGCGGAACAGCTGCAGACGGGATTGTGGTAAAGCAAGGTGTCTGTAAACTATATATCCCAACTGCTTTTACTCCAAATAATGATGGTAAAAACGATATTTTCAAACCTGGATATGGCGAAAATGTTGTCAGTTATTCAATGGAAATATATAACAGGTGGGGAGAAAAAGTTTTTACAAGCAATAACATTAATAAAGGCTGGGACGGAAAGCGGAAAGGCATTTTGCAACCAAATGGTTTATATGTTTGGTTCATCCGGTATAAAATATTCAATGATCCAAAAGAGTATTTCCTAAAAGGGACTACCGCATTATTATACTGATACTTTCAGGACAGGTATTTTTCCATCTCCTCCCTGTACTCTATAGCAATGATTCTTGCCTTTTCTGCAAAATTTTCACCGGGAGAAGCATAAATGATCGCCCGGCTCACATTCACCAGAATGCCGCAATCTTTGGTCATAGCCTTTTCTGAGATCTCTTTCAGGCTGCCGCCCTGGGCCCCCACGCCGGGAACCAGGCAGAAATGACAGGGAATTATCTTTCTTACTTTGTCAAACGCTGAAGCTTGTGTTGCACCTATAACAAACATCAGGTTTTCGGTTGTTCCCCACGATGAAACTTTTTTCAGTACTGTTTGATATAACATTTCACTATAGTTAATATCACTGTTGAGTAAGGTTTGTAATTCAAAATCATTTGCCCCTTTATTGGAAGTCAATCCGAGAACAATGGCCCATTTGCCTTCATGCTGCAGGAAGGGTTTTATGCTGTCCTCTCCCATGTAAGGCGCAACCGTTATCGCATCAAAAGGCATTGTTTCAAAAAAAGCTTTGGCATATTGATCAGATGTGTTGCCGATATCACCCCGCTTGGCATCTGCAATCTTGAAATGTTCATTGCCAATGTACTGAACAGTTTTTTCCATTGCCTCCCAGCCTTTTACTCCAAGAGCCTCATAAAATGCTGTGTTGATCTTGTAACTGACGCATAGATCCCTTGTTGCATCAATGACAGCTTTGTTGAAAGAAAATACAGGGTCCGTTTCTGATAAAAGATGTTTGGGGACCTTTGCAAGGTCTGTATCCAACCCAACACAGAGATAGGATCGCTTCTTGAATATCTGATCGGTGAGTTGCTGGCGGGTCATGGTTGCGAAATTAGTTCGGTACGCTGATTTTCATGATCGTGATGATTAATTAAGATTTATCAGCGCATATCTTAAAAATCATAATCATCTGCGTTCTATTTTTTCCAGGATCAATTTTTCAACCTCTCCGCTATCCCATTTCTCTTCAATACCCGGAATCTGCATCACCTCCTGCATGATCGCTTCCTGTTTCTGTCCCCGTAGCAGCGCTTCAGAATACCTGATCTGCGGACTGAATGTTACCTGTGAATAAGCCGGTATCCACTGATCCGGGTATTTTTCATGTAATCTTGCTTCGATCTTTTTTTGCAATAAGAATTTCGGGTCGGCGGTCCTGTCCCTCATTTCCGTAAAATTATTGATCGCCATGTCAGCAATCGCATCGGCATCCGGTTTTCTTGACAGCTGGTATTCAGGGAGGATTTTCTCCCAATCATTATTATGTTTGTCAATCAATTCATCCAGCACCCGGCAGTCTTCGAACCCGCAATTCATTCCCTGCCCGAAGAAAGGAACGATGGCATGTGCCGCATCTCCGATCAGTGCAAAACGATCTTCCCGTACCCACGGAAAACATTTTATGGTGACCAATGAAGAAGTGGGATTATTGAAAAATTCATTTACATAATCAGGCATCAACGGCACCGCATCGGGGAAGGTTTTCTGAAAAAATGATTTTACTTTTTCTTCCGAATCCAGTTTTGAAAAAGACGTTTCTCCTTCAAAAGGAAAAAACAAGGTACAGGTAAATGTTTTATCCAGGTTGGGCAATGCGATCAGCATATAGTCTTTCCGCGGCCAGATATGCAGGGCATTAATTTCCATGGCAAAGTCACCTGAAGCAGCCGGAGGAATGGTCAGTTCTTTATAACCGCAATTGATGTAATACTGCTGGTAATCGAATTTATCGTGTTGTAACTGGTGTTGCAGACGAGCGGCAGAGAAGGCACCGTCTGCCCCGAAGATGAGTCGTGAGTGGTGAGTGGCGAGTGGGGAGTGGGGCGATGCAAAAGTGACCGAGTTTTTTTTCCAGTCTATCGCTTCGCATCGGTGATTGAAAAATATTTCAACTCCATGTTGTTCGGCCAGGTCCATCAGTTTCATATTGAGCGTGGCCCTTGAAACGGAATTGATATATTGTCCCTGTTTTCCATAGGGCTGAAATGCGGTTGATCCGTCCAGGTTATGGATGAACCGTCCATGCATGGGTATGGCGATCTTTCTTAATTCATCCGCCAGTCCCACTTTCTCCAATGCCAGTAAACCCCGGTCACTCAGCGCAAGATTGATGGAACGCCCTGCTTCCACTTTTGTTTTTCGCATATCATCCCTGCGTTCAAATAATTTTACCTGATATCCTCTTTTGGACAAATAAATGGAAAGCAATGAACCAACCAAACCTGCACCGATGATGGTTATATCTTTTTTCATAATCAGGAAAAGGGACGCTGATAATTAAGATGATTAAGATATTGTATGGTTATTTCTCCGGGCATCATAACCATCATAAAAATCTGCGTTCTGTTTATTACAAAATCGTTTTAATAATATCTCCGAACCTGTATATGTCTTCAAATGAATTATATAATGGCACCGGGGCAACCCGTATTACATTGGGCTCCCTCCAGTCTGCAAGCACCCCCTGCTTTGTTAATTCATTAAAAATTTCCTTTCCCCTTTTCAACATCAGAAGGGAAACCTGGCAACCCCTTTCATTTTCATGGCGGGGAGTAATCACCTGAATTATCTTTTCTTCATGCAGCGAGTTGCAATAATCAATAATAAATAATAAATAATCACTCAACAGCTTTCGCTTGGCATGCAATTTCTCCATACCGGCTTCTTCAAAAACATCCAACGCCGCTTTATGAGCAGCCATGGCCAGCACCGGTGCATTGCTCAACTGCCATCCTTCGGCTGTTGGTATCGCTTCAAATCCTTTTTCCATATTGAAACGTGTCTCTTTGGTATAACCCCACCAGCCGGCAAACCGAGGCAGGTCTTTATCTGCCACATGTTTTTCATGAATATATGCGCCTGCAACCCCACCCGGACCTGAATTCAGGTATTTATAGGAACACCAGCAGGCAAAATCAACGTTCCAGTCATGCAGGTGCAACAAAACATTGCCCGCTGCATGGGCAAGATCAAAGCCGGCATAAGCTCCGGCAGCATGTGCTGCTTCGGCAATTGATCTCATATCGAATAATTGGCCGGAGTAATAATTGACCCCGCCGAATAAAACCAATGCCGTTTGTTGGCCGTGTTTTTTGATTGTTGAAATGATGTCCTCATGCCTGATGGAATACTCTCCTTCTCTTGGTTTTACTTCAACGATTGCATCTCCGGGATCAAATCCATGATACCTGGCCTGTGTTTCCATGGCATACTGATCGGAGGGAAATGCTTTTGCCTCGCAAATGATCTTAAACCGTTCCCGGGTGGGACGGTAAAAACTCACCATCATCAGATGAAGATTCACGGTGAGTGAGTTCATCACGACCACTTCATGCGGCAGGCAACCCACGATCGTTGCCAATTGTTGGGGAAAAATTTCGTGATAGGGAAGCCAGGGGTTTCTTGCATGCAAATGGCCTTCCACGCCCAGGCTGGCCCAGTCCTCCAGCTCATCGAGTACATAATCCTGTGTTTGTTTTGCCTGTAGTCCGAGCGAATTCCCGGTAAAATAGATACATTCTTTCCCGAATAGGATCGGAATATAAAACATATCCCGGAAATGTTTCAGCGGATCTTTTGCATCCAGTTCTTTTGCGAATTCAGGTGTGTTCTGAAAATTCATTTTTATTTTTTTTTACCGCAGAGAAGCAGAGAACGGGGAGTTAACGCAGGGTAATTTTCAAAAACTCCGCGAAGCCCCTGTTGCCTCACATTCTCTGCGGTTAATGTCCTAATCAACAGTGGCTATCACCTTTAATTCAATCGCTATCGGAGTCGGCAAACTCTTCACTTCCACTGTGGTCCGGCAAGCCTGCACCGACGTAAAATATTCTCCATAAATTTTATTATAAACCGGGAAATCTTTTTTCATGTTGGTTAAAAAAACGGTTACATCAATGATTTTATCCCAGCTGCTGCCGCTGGCTTCCAGTACGGCTTTTACATTGGCAAAAACGGAATGACATTCTGCTTCAATATCATACTTTAATATATGGCCGTTTTTATCCAGTTCCAAACCCGGAATTGAATTGTCTTTCGGACTCCTGGGCCCGATGCCTGAAAGAAATAAAAGATTACCCACTCTCCTGGCATGCGGGTAAGCCCCGAGCGGTGTTGATGCATTTCCTGTATTAATAATTTCATTCATAATCTGATCAATGTTGAACCCCTGCGGGGTTCCTGAAATTAAACGAATGCCGTTTTACCGAACTTCATCTCCAACGGAGCCACTTTTTCATTTCTCATTTCTTATTTCTTATTTTTCATTAAATCTCAATGCAGATATTCTTTGCTTCCGTAAAGAATCTTAATGCCTCCCACCCACCTTCTCTTCCCACCCCGCTGTTCTTCATGCCGCCAAACGGAGTGCGCAGATCACGAAGCAGCCAGCAATTCACCCAAATAATTCCACTTTCAATTTTTGCAGCCACCCGGTTTGCCCTGGTAATATCCTGTGTCCAGATGGTTGCCGCCAACCCGTATTGGGTTGCATTGGCAAGTTGCAAAGCTTCATCCTCTGTTTTGAATGATTGCAATGTTACCACCGGTCCGAATATCTCTTCCTGGTTAGTCTGGCAGTTTGGCCCCAATCCTTCAATCACAGTTGGCTCAATAAAATATCCGTTGGCGCATCTCCCCTCCAATTGCACGGGATGCCCGCCGCATAAAATTTTTCCTCCCTCTTTTTTTGCTGTTTCAATGCAACGCAAGATCTTTTCGAAATGAGCTTTGCTGGCAATAGCCCCCTGTTTGGATTCTTCCAGCAGGGGGTCGCCCACTTTCAGGCCCTCTTTGATCCATTTCAGGAAATCAGTTTTGAATTTCTCATATACCGGTTCTTCGACCAATATCCTGCTGCCGCATAAACAAATTTCTCCCTGGTTGGCAAAAGATGAACGGATCGTGTTGAATAACATTTTTTCCCAGTTACAATCTGCAAAAATGATATTGGGATTTTTTCCTCCCAATTCCAAAGAAAGCTTTTTGAATTTTGGCGCAGCGATGGCTGCAATCCTTTCACCTGCCCTGGTACTCCCGGTAAATGAAATGGCTTTCACGTCCGGATGTGAAACGATAGCCTCCCCCGCACCGGGGCCCGTTCCATGAATGATATTCAGCACCCCGCCTGGTAACCCGGCTTCCTTACAGATTTTTGCAAGAAGAAAAGCAGTCACCGGCGTCACTTCGCTCGGTTTTGCGATCACACAATTTCCTGCAGCCAATGCAGGAGCAATTTTCCAGGTAAATAAATATAAAGGAAGGTTCCATGGTGAGATACAACCTACAATACCGACCGGCTGACGCAACGTATAATTCACCGCTTTGTCTTCCATGCTATGACTTTCCGCGGCAAAATGCATGATGCCGGTGGCAAAGAAACGGAAATTGGAAGAGGCCCTTGGAATATCCACCCGCCTGCTCAACCAGAGCGGCTTGCCATTATCATTGGTCTCTGCCAAAGCGAGCTCTTCGAGGTTTTCATCGATCAGTTCCGCAATGCGGTTGAGGATCTTAAATCTTTCTTCAACAGTTGATGTACTCCAGGAAGGAAATATTTTTTTTGCCGCGCTGACAGCGGCATCCACATCTTTTTTATGAGAATCCGGAATTTGCCCATAAACCTGACCGGTGGCAGGATTAACATTCTCAATGAAGTTTCCATTTAACGGCGCAATGAGGTTTCCTCCTATATAATTCTCGAGATGGTAAGGGATTTCGAGTTTCATAAATATGGAACGCTGATTATAATGATTTTTAAATTTAACACGGATTATCACATCTGGTCTTAACGATCATGATAATCTGCGTTCTGTTCTAAATACTCCCGGTTCTTCCCCCATCCACCGGAATACTTACACCATTCACATAAGAAGCAGCCGGCGATGCAAGAAAAGCAGCCACGGCAGCAATTTCCGATGCATACCCGAATCTTTTCATCGGGACTTCTTCTTTCATATTCTTCTCAACAATATTTACCAATACATTACCTCTTTTGGCTGTTCCTTCTATGATCGCTGAAAGACGTTGCGTTGAAGTAAATCCCGGCAATACATTGTTCACCGTAATATTAAACTGACCCAGTTCATTCGCCATGCTCTTGGCCCAACTGGCCACGGCACCGCGGATCGTATTGCTTACACCCAGGTTCTTCAGCGGAATTTTTACCGATGTCGAGATCACATTGATGATTCTTCCATACCCTTCTTTCTTCATAGAGGGGACAACGGCTTTGGCCAGGATATGATTGCAAACCAGGTGCTGGTTAAATGTATTCAGAAACGCTTCTTCCGTTGCTTCGATGATGGGCCCTGCAGGTGGTCCCCCTGAATTATTGACAAGGATATGAACCGGGTTTTTTGCAATATGGTCATGTATCACATCTTTAACTTCATCCGGTTTGCTGAAATCAGCCACAACGTATCCATGCTGTTGCCGCAAAGCGATATCGAGGTTATGTACTGAAATTTTTAATGCTTCCTCGTTTCGGGCCAACAGGGTGCAATTTGCCCCCAGCAAGGCAAGTTCTTCAGCGATCGCCAGCCCGATACCCTGCGTGCTGCCGCAAATGACGGCAAATTTTCCTTCCAAAGAGAGATTCATGGTGTCAAACCTAAAGAAAATTGTTGTAATTTTTCGGTTAATATAATAACCACGAATACACAAAGAATTAACCATTCTAATGTTTTTAGATTGTGGTAAATTTTATAATCAATCAATAATAACATTATGGCAGTCATTGCTCCCTTCAACCTGAAAAAATGGATCGACGAAAACCGTGACCTGTTAAAGCCCCCGGTCGGAAACCAATGTGTGTATAAAGATGCCGAGAACTTTATTGTGATGGTAGTGGGCGGACCCAATGCAAGAAAAGATTATCATTTCAATGAAACGGAAGAATTATTTTACCAGGTGGAAGGCGATATTGTCGTCAAGATCATTGACAACGGCGAGTTCAGGGATATTCCCATCAAAGAAGGAGAAATGTTTCTATTGCCGCCAAGGACTCCGCATTCTCCACAACGCGGACCCGGCACGGTTGGCCTGGTCATTGAAAAGAAAAGAGAAACGGAAGACGATGGTTTCATGTGGTTCTGTGAAAACTGCGGCCATAAATTATATGAAGAATCCCTGCATGTGGACGATATTGTTAAACAGCTGCCCCCGGTGATGAACCGTTTCTGGGAAGATACGATGCACCGGACCTGCAGTCAATGCGGGGCCGTGATGGAACCGCCGATAAAGAAATAGAACGCTGATTCTTAAGATTATTAAGATTAATTATGCTTTATGGCTGATAATTACAAACATTCGGAAATTACGGGGATTATTATTAAAGCTTTTTACAATGTTTATAATCAACTTGGCTATGGATTCCTTGAAAAAGTGTATGAAAATGCATTGTTAATTGAACTTAGAAAATTTGGACTTTAATGCATAGCCCAGTATCCCATTGAAGTATTTTACGATAGTTTAAAAGTTGGATATTACATTGCTGATATTGTAGTTAATAATTGCGTTATAATTGAGGTCAAAACCGGAGAGGCTATATGCGAGAAACATGAAGCTCAGTTTACAAACTATCTTCGGGCAACTGATATTGAAGTAGGCCTTCTTTTGAATATTGGGAAAAAAGCCGAATTTAAAAAAAAAGTTTTTCCAGATGAATATAAAAATCTTAACAAATAATCATTATCATAATAATCAGCGTTCTTTTTAATGAAAATAGATATCCATACGCACATCATGCCGGCCAAAATGCCGAACTGGACCGAAAAGTTTGGTTACGGTGAATTCATCCATCTGGAACACCGCGATTGTGACGCCTGCATGATGAAAGGCGATAAGGTTTTCCGGGTGGTGGGTGAGAATACCTATAAAGAAGAAGTACGCCGGAAGGAAATGGAAGAAACCAACGTCAATGTGCAGGTTCTTTCCACCATCCCTGTTCTGTTTAATTACTGGGCCAAACCCCTGGATGGCTATCAGACTTCCAGGTTCCTGAATGATCATATTGCCGAAACAGTAGCAAAAGAACCCGGGCATTTTATTGGTTTGGGGACTGTTCCCTTACAGGATGTAAGACTGGCCATTAAAGAAATGGAACGATGCATCAAGGAACTGAAAATGCCGGGACTGGAGATCGGCAGCAATATCAATGGGAAAAATTTAGGGGAAAAAGATTTCTTCCCTTTTTATGAAGCGGCTGAGAATTTGGGTTGTGCCCTTTTCGTACATCCCTGGCAGATGATGGGTGAAGAGCAAATGGAAAAATACTGGCTGCCCTGGCTGGTGGGAATGCCGGCTGAAACTTCAAGGGCTATCTGTTCCATGATATTCGGCGGGGTCTTTGAACAATTTCCCAAACTGAGGGTGGCTTTTGCACACGGAGGCGGCGCATTCCCTTTCACCATGGGAAGAATTGAACATGGTTTTAAAGTAAGGCCCGACCTGGTGGCCGTTGACAATCCCATTAATCCAAAAAACTATATCGGTAAATTCTGGATCGACAGCCTGGTGCATGATAAAAAAGCATTTGAATACCTGCTGGACGTAATGGGAGAAGACAGCATCTGCCTCGGCAGCGATTATCCTTTTCCCCTTGGTGAACACAAGCCCGGAAGGCTGATCGAAAAAATGGATCTGGGTAAAAAAATAACCAGGAAATTAATGCACAGGAATGCCGAGGACTGGCTGGCGCTGCATGATAAGAATCTTCCGTTCTTCTGATATGTTTCTTTTCAGAACATATCCGGGTAATCCGTAATGATCCCGTTTACTCCCATCTTCTTCAATTTGTCGATTTTTTCCCTATCATTGACGGTCCATGGTATTATTTTTATTTTCTGCTCATGGCATTTCTTCACCAGTTCTTCATTCACTAATTGGTAAGCCGGGCTGTAAATAGTTGGAGTAAAACCCAGCGCCTTTAACTGAGCATCCAGTCCCCTCCTATCAAAATCTTCAATAAGCAGGGCTGTATTAATAGCAGGGTAATGCAGGTGCAGGTATTGCAGGGTTCTGAAATCAAATGACTGGATGATCACATGGTCTTCTAGTTGTTTTTCTTTGATCACCGCCATTAAAAGATCAACAAATTCTGCGGGGCCCGGGTGATAGGCATTATCGGTAGCAGGCTTTGTCTTTGTTTCAATATTATAGTAAGGAAATGGCCTCCGTCTTGTCATCATATCCTTATTCACTGCATCGATCACATCACTCAGTAACGGTTTATATGCTTTGATCTTTTGCTGTTTCGGAAACCGGGGATGTGGTTTCATGCCCACATCGTATGTCTTTACCTCGTCATAGTTCATCCGGTAAATATTAATATTCTTTTCCTCTTTCTCATCAACAAAACTTCCGTCGGGCTTCGTGGTGATCTCATGATTGAAAAAGGGTTCATGAGAAAGAATGACTTTTTTATCCTGCGTAATCACGACATCCATTTCCAGGGTGGAAACACCCAGTCCCAATGCATGCAGCATGGCAGGAATCGTATTCTCCGGCATCAGCCCGCGGCAGCCGCGATGGCCCTGTTTGTCGAAATCACCCTGGACATCAGCTTTCGCCATATCAGCCGGCGCAGTGTTTTGCATCTTCCTGGTATTTGAACATGAAATAAAAAACAGAAGCAGTCCCAAAAATAAAGACCTGTTCATGAAGGAAACACTTTTGATTTTCTTTTTTCCATGATGGCCGCAATCATTTTTGCATCACCATCTTTTTGCTTCAGTTGCTGAATAATGTTATCATAGCTTTGCTCATCCCGGTTCTGGCTTAATTTAAAAATATGCTTCAGTTCAGTGATCTCCATTTCAAATGGCACAATGGCTTTCATCATCCTTTCGGTGTATTCATCCGGCAGGTTATCAAACACGGTTGATGATGCAGTGTTACCATTCTCATAATGAAGTGAAAGCCGCTGAAGAACGTAACTCAGTTCATTGAAGTCTCCAAACCGGATGTTTCCTTTTGCATGCACACTCATATAATTCCAGGTGCTGCCAACAGGCTTTGTGTACCAGGTGGCACTCACATAGGTATGCGGGCCCGTAAATACAGCCAATACTTTCTTGTTTTGTTCAAACGCTTTATGATGGTCCGTATTCCGCATGATATGACCGGTAAGAAAATACTTTCCGTCTTTTTCATCAATAAATACCGGAACCTGTGTGACTACAGGATTGTGTGCCAAATCTGACCCTGTTAAGAAAACAAAAGGATGATCTTTCATGAATTGGATTATCACATCATGATCTTCTTCTTTGAAATAAGGCACATCGTACATATTGCATGTTTAAGGTTTAAAATAAACATCACACTGTTTCTGTAATTTTCTCTCCTCTCATGTTCGCATTCCGCATCGCCACGCTGCGCACCACGACATCCGCAAATTCCCGAAATGCTTTCTTAGTGATGTTATCATCTCCCATCATCACCGGCACACCTGCATCGCCTCCTTCCCGGATACTCTGTACTAAGGGTATTTGCCCGAGGAAAGGAATTTCATATTCATCTGCCAATCTTTTACCACCATCCTTACCAAAAATGTAATATCTGTTTTCAGGTAATTCTGCCGGTATAAAATAACTCATATTCTCCACCAGCCCGATCACGGGCACATTCAGCTGTGCCTGGCCAAACATAGCAATGGCCTTCTTGGCATCGGCCAATGCCACATCCTGCGGCGTGGTCACGATCACGGCCCCGGTTACCGGAACCGTTTGCATTAATGTTAAATGGATATCACCTGTACCCGGCGGCATATCCACCACGAGGTAATCCAGTTCATCCCAAAATACATCGGTAATAAATTGCCGGATGGCGCTGCTGGCCATCGGGCCCCTCCATACCACAGCGCTTTTTTCATCCACCAGGAAACCAATACTGATCAGTTTTATACCATATCGTTCCAGTGGTGCGATCTTCGCATCTCCCTCACCCACATCAATCATCATCGGTCTTTCTCCCCGTACACCAAACATGATCGGTACACTCGGGCCATACACATCCGCATCCATCAATCCCACTTTAGCACCACCCTGGGCTAAGGCCAGCGCCAAATTGGCCGAAACAGTTGATTTGCCAACACCGCCTTTCCCGCTCACTACCGCGATGATATTTTTTACCTTCGGCAACACTGTCCCGGGATCTGTACGCAGGGTCGTTGTATTGGAGGTGAACTTCACATTCACGATGGCTTCCTTATTCACCAGTAATTTGACCGCATTCACACAGGCGTTTTTGATCATGTCTTTCATCGGGCAGGCCGGCGTGGTTAGAATAACGGTGAACGAAACATAATTGCCTTCGATCTCAATATCCGTTATCATATTCAATGTCACAAGGTCCTTACCGAGATCAGGTTCCTGCACATTGCTCAATGCTTCCAGTACTTTTTCTTTCGTCATTTTCCAAGTATTTGTTAAAAGTCAATAAAAGAACAAAGTTAACCATTGTACGGGGCAATTTGTTTTACAAAATCAGCAACTTGTCATTATTTTTGGCGCAGTGAAGAAATATTTACTTTATACAGTCATACTGTTTATCTTTTTTTCCCCGAAAGCAAGAGCCCAGTTTGAAACCTCCCGTGATTCAGTGGTTCAATTATACGGAGTCATCATGACGGCTGATAGCCTCGTGGGAATCCAGGCGGTAAGTGTCATGGTAAAGGGACAGAACCGCGGAACCATTTCCAACGCACAGGGTGTGTTTTCCATCGTGGTACTGAAAGGCGATGAAGTGGAGTTTACACACGTTACTTACAAACCAAAAACAATTATGATTCCCCGGAATCTTGAAGGGAATCAATACAGTGTTGTCCAGTTAATGGTGATTGATACGGTTTATTTACCCGCAACCATTATCCGGCCAAGACCAACGCCCGAACAATTTGCCAGGGATTTTGTAAAAAATAAAGTGCCGGATGATGATATTGAAATTGCCCGGCAGAATACCAATGCGGCCAAGCGCCGTGTATTACTCCGCACCGTACCCGGCGATGGCGGCGAAGCCACAAGAATTCAGATGAATAAAGTTGCGAACCGAGCCGTGTACCAGGGACAAACACCACCGATGAATATCTTCAACCCCGCCGCCTGGGCCGATTTTATACAGGCATGGAAAAGGGGGGATTTTAAGAATAAGAACTAATTCCCAGCCTCCGGCCCCTGTCCCCGAAGGGAGACTTAGACCCATCATTCATTTATTATTGCAACCAATCTAAAGTATCAAGATCTATCATCTCTTTCTTCAGATGTTTTTCCATTCGCCCATTTGCAGAGCAGGAAATAGTCGTCTTTAGAATTTATTATGGTGCCAGATTCAGTTTTTCATGGCATCCCCCTTGCGTCGCACACTTCATCGTTCTGTTCAATGGACTGCAAACACTTTTCCAAAATATCGGCAGGGTTCTGATATTGAATATCATGTCTTTTATCATTAATAATATTTTTCCCCTTTGTTAGTAACACCCGGTCAATGATGACTCCTTATTGCTTACTTTTGCCTTGTAAAATATTTTATCACTTTCCCAATAAGTGAGTCATCAATCCTCCCCTTCGGGGAGTGGGAAAAACTAAATAAAATGAATATTACTGGGGGCCTTGTCTCCGTCATCGGCGCCGGCACCATGGGCAATGGCATTGCACATGTATTCGCACAAAACGACTTTAAAGTAACCATTGTAGATGTATCGCTGGCTCAACTGGACAAAGCCATTGCCAACATCACCAAAAACTTTGACCGCCAGATCGCCAAGGGCACGGCCACCGAAGACCAGAAAAAAGCAGCGCTGGCCAATATCAGCATTCAATCCAATCTGATCGAAGGTGTAAAAAATGCAGCGCTGGTGGTGGAAGCCGCAACGGAAAATGTGGAACTCAAACTGGATATTTTTAAACAACTGGATTCCTACGCTCCCAAGGAAGCCATCCTCGCCACCAATACCTCATCCATTTCCATTACAAAGATCGCGGCGGTCACCAACCGGGAATCTAAAGTGATCGGCATGCATTTTATGAATCCGGTGCCGGTGATGAAACTGGTCGAGATCATCAACGGTTATGCAACCAGCAAAGAAGTGACCGATACTATCGTTACACTCAGCAAACAACTTGGCAAGGTGCCCTGCGTGGTGAATGATTACCCCGGCTTTATTGCCAACCGCATATTAATGCCGATGATCAATGAAGCTATTTACAGCTTGTATGAAGGCGTTGCCGGTGTGGAAGAAATAGATACCGTGATGAAACTCGGCATGGCCCATCCCATGGGGCCATTACAGCTCGCTGATTTTATTGGCCTGGATGTTTGTCTTTCCATATTGCATGTATTGCATGATGGCTTTGGCAATCCGAAATATGCACCCTGTCCATTATTAGTGAACATGGTTACTGCCGGTAAACTGGGCGTGAAAAGCGGGGAAGGGTTTTATGTGTATGCGGCGGGGAGTAAGGATTTGGTTGTCAGTAACAGGTTCAAATAATTTGATGGTTTACAGGCCGTAGCTTTCTTCGGTTGCCGGATCTTCAGCGAAAACTCTTTGCTGAAGCCAGTAAGTAACAGATAAAATTGGATGTGGAAATTAAGAGAAACCCATTCTCTCATCCCCGATGAGTCTCCTGCGGCATTAACTTCGATTCATAAAAAACGGGCGAAAGCACTCGCCGGTTCAAATAACGAAATCTCTTTAATAAGCGATAAGCCTCTCTTCAGAAAATTAAATTATCCGATGGGTCGCATCGGGAGGAGTCTCCTTATAAAAAATTTACCTCTACCCCCTTCAACTCCCCCAACTTATCTATCACTTCTTCCACCCTGTTCTTCGGCACCCCGATCTCCATCGAACAAAATAGCTGTATCTCCTGCTTCAACACAACACAATCAAAATGCTTTACCACTTTCATCACTTCATGCATCTGTGTATGATCAAACTGCAACCGGAAATTAACCAGAACAGGTTTTTGTACAATGGGGGTAACCTGTAAAGAAAGAGCCGCTGCCGATTTATAAGCATTAATCAATCCCGGCACACCGAGTAAAGTACCTCCGAAGTATCTAACCACAATGATCAATATATTCGTCAGTTCTTTGCTGTCTATCTGTCCCAAAATGGGCCTGCCTGCCGAGCCTGAGGGTTCACCATCGTCGCTTACCCTAAAAATATTTCCATCCAGGCCGATCCGGTAAGCAAAACAATGATGGGTGGCTTTGGGATGTTCTTTTTTAATAGCCGCCAGATTTTCTTTGAATGTATTCACATCTCCCACAGGAAAAGCATAGGCAATGAATTTGCTTCCCCGGTCCCTGAATTCAGCAACGGATGGCTTTTCGATCGTAAGGTAATGGTCGGGCTGCATGATTGGTTCAAAAGTAAATGAAACCGGAATGGCTGCACGCAAAGACGCAAAATTTTCGCAAAGACGCAAAGGACTTTGCGCCTTATGTATTTCGTCTTCGCGACTTTGCGTGAAATCAAAGAAATTGTCGTGAAATCTGAATAAGTGTATCATCAGAATGAAGTAGTAAGTTTGTTGTTATGACCATGCAGGAGGCAACATACGATCTGTTAAACAAGCTTCACAGCATCTACCCCGAAGGAGAATCATCACAAATCACGGATTGGGTGATGGAACACCTCACCGGGCTAAAAAAGATGCAACGGAACAATCAACATGTTGTTATGACACCTTCTGAAGAAAATTTACTGCAGCAGTATACCGAAAGACTTTTAAAACATGAACCGGTTCAATATGTACTCAACGAATCCTGGTTCGGCGGGCTGAAATTTTATGTCGACAAAAATGTACTGATTCCAAGACCGGAAACAGAGGAACTCGTTGAATGGATCATAACCCATTGCAGGTTTCCGGTTGATGAATTAAAGATATTGGACATCGGCAGCGGCAGCGGCTGCATCCCCGTTTGCTTAAAAAGAAGATTGAAAAAAGCGGAGGTCTGGAGTTGTGATATCGACCCCGGCGCATTGGCGGTTGCTAAACGAAATGCGGAAACGCTTGGCACGGATGTAAAATTTATCCGGCTTGATTTTTTAGATGCAGAGCAACGAAAACTACTCCCCTCTTTTGACATTATTGTCAGCAACCCGCCTTATGTTCCGGGAAAGGATAAAGAAAAAATGGATCCCAATGTGCTGCTATATGAGCCAGCCACCGCTTTATTTGTCCGGGATAATGATCCGTTGATCTTTTACAAAGCCATCGCAGAATTTGGCAAAAAACATCTCAACCCGGAAGGAACTATTTATTGCGAAATACATGAAGACCGAAGCGATGAAGTTGTCCGGTTATTTAACTCCTATGGCTATTCAACAGAATTAAAAAAAGATATGCAACAAAAATACCGGATGCTAAAAGCTAATGGCTAACGACTAACGACTCTCGACTCCTGACTCCTGACTCCCGACTCAATCAATCCTCGCCACCACTTTCGCCGTATCCTTCTTGGCCACCCGCATGATGCGGAACACTTCACCATAGTAAGCGGCGGTATCTGCATTTATGACTACAGTTGGTGTATCTACAAAAGCCTTGTATTTCCTGATCTCATTACGCAGTAAAGAATCAAACAGGGCTGTTTCGACTTTCGTGGTACCGATAAAGTACTGCTGGTTCTTATCGATCGAGACCATGATATTCTGCTTGGCCTTTGTATCTTTCGTTCCTCTCGGCAATCCCACTTTCACTACATTCGGGTTGGCCAGCGTGGCCACGATCAGGAAGAACATGAGCAGGATGAAAAGGATATCGTTCAGCGAGTCGGTAAAAACCTCCCCGCCCTCACCTTTATGTTTTTTTCTGAATTTCATGGGTATAGTTTAGCGGGTTGGTTCCTGTAATATATCGAGGAAGTCAGCAGATGCAGCTTCCATTTTATTGGAAGTCTTGTCGATCTGTGTATTCAGGTAACTGTAAGCCAGGTAAGCACCCAAGCCGATAACCAGACCGGTAATGGACGTGATCAGTTTTGTATAAATACCACCGGCAATGGTTCCCACCTCAAATTCATTGGTGGAAGTGATACGGGAGAATAATTGCATCAGCCCGACCAGGGTTCCCACAAACCCGAAGATGGGTGCTGCTTTTGACACAACAGATAAAACACCGAGATTTTTTTCCAGCTTATACATTTCCAGTGTTCCCACATTATCCATACTCTTTTCAATACTATCGAGGGGTTTACCGATCCGCTGGATACCTTTATCAATGATCCTTGCGACCGGTGTATTATTGTTCTTGGCAAAATTCCTGGCAGCCGTAACATTACCGCTAACTATATTATCCCGGATAATGTTCATGAAGTTGTCATCGATACGTGCTGCATTGCGGATGGCAATGGTACGCTCGGCAAATACATACACAGCCAGCAGCAGCATGATGGCCAGCGGGATCATGATCCAGCCGCCCATCTTCAGGAGTTCAAAAAAACTCAGGTGCCCGTCGTGGTTGGTATCACCGGTTGCATAGGTGGTTACTTTGTTAATGGTGTCGGCAATCTGAAGAAGGTCAAACATAATGATTGTACTTTAGGTTCGTAAAAATAATGGTTAGCTCCTAATTTGTTTTTAGCTGTTATCTACAAACATAACAACGATTCCTTGAACGGGAAAAATAATGCCACGTTGTTGAAAGCGGGGAAGTTTTAGAGTTCTTTAACAGGAGGAGTCCGGAAGTCAGGAAGTCCGAAAGACCGAAAGATTCATTCCTTATCGTATTAAAAGTTCTCTTAAGTATAAAATTCTTCCTGACTTTCCGACTTTCGGACTTTCCGACTTTCCGACTTTCGGACTTTCCGACTTTCGGACTTTCCGACTTTCGGACTTTCCGACTTTCGGTCTTTCGGTCTTTCGGTCTTTCGGACTATTTACTATCCTTACCAGCTTGTTTTACCATCAGCGCCTGTATCTGCTTCATGGTCATTTCCATTCCATCAGGGCTTCCATCAAGAAATATCACATTGCCTTTCCCGTATTCTGCAAAATTCTTGATCGCTTCAGTCCACATACTGAAGAGGATCACATTGGTGTCGAGATTGGCCTGCTTCATTTGTTCAGCGGCTTCCGTC
>CAZQGZ010000022.1:0-27791 GCA_964592935.1 uncultured Chitinophaga sp.
GATTGCAGGATCGGCGGCACGGTTTCATAAATATCCCAGACTGTATTAACAAGCTGATCAACCGGCATATGTTATTACCCGAAATCCAACTGGTCCGTAAAGCGTGGATCGGTCTTGCGCAGGACCGCATGACCTTAACCCGGCACTACTTTCCCTTCGCTGATCGTCTTCTTCACATACTCGGCAATCTGTTCCTTGGTCGGTGATTCTGTTTTTAATGCTTCCCGCATTTCAAAGATCCATTTGATCACTTCCTGGTTGGCCAGTCCGTGCAAAGGACCCGCTAACCCGTTCATGCCGGATGCAAAACTCAAATAAGGATCACTCAATGCTGAACCCACGAGGTGAGTGGTATGTGCCGATACATTACCTCCTTCGTGATCAGCATGGATGGTCATATACAAACGCATCAGTTCTTTGAAACTTTCATCTTCGAAACCCAGCATATGCGCAAAGTTGCCGGCCCAGTCGAGCAATCCATTGGGCTGGATATGTTCACCATTTTTATATTTCCTGCGGTAGATGTAAGCAGCCACCCTTGGCAAACGGGCGATCAGGTCCATGGCATCATCAAATATGGCTTCCCAATAATCTTTTTTATTCATACCCGCCGCATACTGCTTGGAGAAATGCGATTCCGTTTGCAGGGCCATTACGGCAACGACAAACTGTGTCATCGGGTGTGTATTGATCGGCAGAGCCTCGATCGTTGCAAACACATGATTGGGCACATGACTGCGACGCTGCCATACTGATGTGAGGTGATGCACATCATCATCATTGGGCAGGTCACCCACCAGCATCAGGTAAAACAAACCTTCCGGTAATGGTTCCGAGCCACCGGGTGCCTTGGTTAATTTTTCACGAAGTTCCGGGATAGAATATCCCCGGAAACGGATTCCTTCCTGTGCATCCAATAAAGATGTTTCACTCACCAGGCCGGTTATACCCCGCATACCCTGGTATATTTGTGAAAGCTGTACTTCACCGATCACTTTGTTACCGTGTTCTTTCAACAATTCTTTGATCTCAAGGGCAACGGTATCTGCTTTTGCCTTGAACCTGTCTTTTACAATACCCATAAAGATTTATTTTGGAAAATTCAGAAAAAATATTTTTTCAGAGCGTAAAGTTAATGCAAGCCTGCTGCAGCAGCAAAAACAAACCCGAATCTTTTATCAAATGATAACATGATATTAATCATTCAAAGGTTACCTTCATCGGTCGAAATACAGCTATGAGCTATGAGCTATGAGCTATGAGCTATCAGCTATCAGCTTTATTTCGGTGTCTTCCGGTATAACCAGAAAGCAACTCCCGCAAAAACAATATCAGGAAGCCAGGCGGCAATAGCCGGCGGAAAATTTCCTTTCGTGGCAAATACCGTGGAAAACCTGTCAGATACGATGAAGAGAGCAGCGATCGTAATACCCATAGCGAGATGCATACCGCTACCACCACGGTTCTTGCGGCTGGCGATCACAGCGCCGATCATCGTCAGTAACAGAACGGCTGCGGGTGTGGCCGTGCGACGGTATCGTTCCACTTTATAGGTATTGAGTCCTTCGGTACCCCTCGCTTCTTCTTTCCTGATGTATTCTATCAGCTCAGGTGTTGTCAGCTTATCCTTCAGGTAATCATCTTTCCTGAGTTCAGCGGGCTTAAGGCTGATATCAAGGTTCATTGTATCATACCGCCTTTCCTTTTCACCGGCCGTGTCAATTATTCTTTCCACCACATTTCTCAGCTTCCATTTACGGATAGCGGTGTCCCAGTTGACCGGGCTGGCACGAAGGTTATATACCACCTGGTTGTTTTTTATTTTTTCAAGGAAAAAAGAAGTGGCCGATTTACTGGCCGTATCATAATTCCTGATCCCGATATAGGTATTTGAATCCACGCGCCTGTAAAAACAATGTTTGCAATCCAGCTCATCCCGGTTCTTGGTGGGATCATGTGAATCCACAAAGCGGGTTTGAAAATTACTGCGAATACCATTGGCCCGGGGTATCCAGTACCGGCTACCCACCCAAAGCAAAACAGCCAGCAACACACCTCCTATAACGTAGGGACGTAAAAACCGGTTATAGCTGGTACCGCTTGCCAGGATAGCGATCACTTCCGAACGGGATGCCATGCGGCTGGTAAAAAAAATGACGGCAATAAAAACAAACAAAGGGAACAACATGCTCCATATCCAGGGAACAAAGCCCAGGTAATATTGGGTAATGATCTCCCGGCTGGACAGGTTTGCTTTTACAAAATCATCCGCCTTTTCGCTGCTGTCAACCGCCACGGCGATCACCGTGAATAACAACATGCAAAAAATAAATGTGACAATGAATTTTTTCAGTATGTACCAGTCGATCTTCCTCATCTGCCTGCAAAGAAAGAGAATTATCCGTTACACGGACTGTGAAAGTTAACCTATAATGTTACTGTTTGAGGGTTATCATGAAACATTGAACTAACGAAGACCCAATTGAGTTTTGTTCACTGAGTGTTGACATATTGAGTCTTTTACCTGGCCTTTAAAGACTCAATATGTCAACAAACAATCCTCAATAGCCAAGTTTTCGTGACTCTGATTGTCATCTGGGGGGGGATCCGTCACACCTTAACATTTTCTTCAACCCGTTAATAAAAAGTTCTTGCCGACTTTCTTTATTTTTAAGCATGTTTATTTCAATGGTATCATTCACATAAAAAAATAAATATGAAAAAATTATTCCTTGGTGTACTTTTATTTATTGCCTGCAGCAGCTATGCACAGGACACCACGAAAGTGGAGCAATATTGCCGCCTGGTAGCTTACAACAAATTATTGTCCAATAAGGTCAACATTGATGTCGACTTCGGGCAGGAAAGAAAATTCTTCAGCGATAACAGGCTGCGGGATGAGGAAACCGGGCGGATCAAAAAATTCAATACCGTTACGGATGCGCTTAATTACCTCGGTTCGCAGGGATGGACACTGGTCAATGCATACCCGGTGACAGAAGGATCATCCAGTATGTTGTATTTCTATTTTAAAAAAATGTTCCGGAAAGAAGAAGTGAGATAGTGAATGGGCAATCGGCAAAGGGCAAATAAAGAACCTCATTATTCACGATTCACCATTCACGATTCACAATTTTGTTTTCAGACGTGGAATCATTTCATTTTTCCAGCCGGTGAAACTCCCTTCACGGATATGTTTTCGTGCTTCCTCCACCAGCCAGCTATAAAAAGAAAGATTATGAATACTGGCTATGGTGAGTCCCAGTATTTCCTTTGATTTCATCAAATGCCGGAGATAGGCCTTGCTGTAATAATTGCTTATTCCACATTCAAATCCATCATCGAGTACTGAAAAATCCTTTTCCCATTTTTTGTTATCAATATTGATCACTCCCTTTGATGTAAAAAGCATGGCATTCCGGCCGTTGCGGGTCGGCATGACACAATCAAACATATCGATGCCCATACCGATGCATTCGAGAATATTCCAGGGCGTGCCTACTCCCATCAGGTATCTCGGCTTTTCTTCCGGCAAATGATCGCAACACCAGTTGCAGATCTCGTACATCACTTCTTCCGGTTCACCTACACTTAAACCTCCTATCGCATTTCCTGCAGCTTGTTTGGAAGAAATGTATTCACAGGATTGTTTCCGAAGATCTTTATAAGTTCCCCCCTGTACGATCGGGAAAAGATTTTGTGTGTAGCCGTATTTTGGTGAGGTGGAATTGAATTGTTCAAAACAACGATCGAGCCAGCGATGTGTCATTTCCATCGAAGTCTTTGCGTATTTATATTCGCTGCCCCCGGGCGGGCATTCATCAAAAGCCATCATGATATCTGCACCAATGGTCCGTTGAATATCCATGACGGTTTCGGGAGTGAATAAATGCCTGCTGCCATCGATATGCGATTGAAAGGTCACTCCCTCTTCCTTTATTTTCCTGGTTCCGGACAAAGAAAAAACCTGGTAACCTCCGCTGTCGGTAAGAATGGGTCTTTCCCAATTCATGAAGCGGTGCAGCCCTCCGGCACATTCAAGCACTTCAAGCCCGGGTCGTAAAAACAAATGATACGTATTTCCTAATATGATCTGTGCCTTTACATCCTCCGCCAGCTGCTGCTGGGTCACCGCCTTTACACTGCCCACCGTACCCACCGGCATAAAAACGGGAGTCAATATTTCGCCATGATCCGTGGTTATTGTACCGGTTCTTGCCTTTGAACCTTTGTTTTTATGTTGCAGTTGAAATTGTAATGTTGCCATCGTCTGCAAAGTAAGTTGATAATAAGAAATAAGAAATGAAAAATAAAAAATGAGAAAGCCGGGGTCCGACACTTATTAATTTTTCATTTCTTATTTCTTATTTCTCATTTACCTTCGCGCCCATGCCATCTATTCACTGGGGAGAAATTCTTTTTTATTCCTTTGCCGTCATCACCGCTATACAGCTTTTTTATTATACCTGGTTTTTCAGCCGGATCGCATTTTATAAACCAAAACCCAAAAAACAAACGCAGCAGCACCCGGTATCGGTCATTGTATGTGCCCGGGATGAGGATGAGAACCTGGCCCGCAACCTGCCGGGTGTACTGGTTCAGGCCTATCCCAGCACGTATGAAGTCGTGGCCGTGAATGATAATTCCATGGATGATTCGAAATTTATTTTACAGGAATTAAAAAAAACATTCAAATCGCTGAACGTGGTGGAACTGAGCCAGGAGGCCAAATTGATTTCGGGTAAAAAATATCCTTTGTCTGTCGGCATCCGGGAAGCAAAACATGAAATACTTCTTTTGACAGATGCTGATTGTGTACCCGCCAGCGAACACTGGATCGAAAAAATGCAGAACCGTTATGATGAAAACACCGAGATCGTATTGGGATATGGTGCTTATCATAAAAGAAGGGGCCTGCTGAATAAACTGATCCGTTTTGAAACCTTTCATACTGCCCTCCAGTATCTTTCTTATGCACTGGCCGGTATCCCGTACATGGGGGTGGGAAGAAATCTTTCCTATAAGAAAAGTTTATTCCTGCGCAATAAAGGTTTTTCATCCATCAATCATATTCCCGGGGGTGATGATGACCTGTTCGTGAACAAAACAGCTACCCGGAAAAATACGGCCGTGGTCATTGATCCCGATGCGATCACCCGTTCCATTCCCAAAACAACCTGGGGTAGCTGGCTCCGCCAGAAGGCAAGACATTATTCCACGGCAAAATTCTATAAGCCGAAACATAAATTTCTTCTGGGCTTATATTTTGCCACTCAATTTATATATTATCCCCTGCTGGCCGCTGCGATCATTTTTTATGACTGGATGTTAGTATTGCCTGTATTTGGTATCCGCTTCCTGCTGCAGGCATTTATTTTATTCAAAGCCATGAAAAAAATGGGGGAAAAGGATCTCTGGCCCTGGTTTATTTTCCTGGACATGTGGATGTTCTTTTATTATATCATTTTTGCACCGGCCTTGTGGAGAAACCCACGGAAAGACTGGTAGCCTCACCCCAACTCACCCCCAACCCCTCTCCACTTCGTGGAGAGGGAGGAGGACCCTGATTATGGAAAAAATTCTTAAATACTTTACAGATTTTACCGATGAGCAATTCCGGCAATTTCAGTCATTGGAGGGTTTGTATAAAGAATGGAATGAGAAGATCAATGTAATTTCCAGGAAGGATATCGATGGCTTATACGAAAAGCATGTATTGCACTCCCTCAGCATAGCAGCCGTATTTGATTTTACCGGAGGAACAGAGATCCTGGATCTGGGAACGGGTGGAGGATTTCCTGGGATTCCTTTGGCAATTTATTTTCCCGGGGTAAAGTTTCATCTCATTGACAGCATTGGCAAAAAACTGAAAGTGGTTGAAGCCATCGCAGAAACGATAGGTCTGAAAAACATAACTACACAACATGGCCGGGCAGAAGATATAAAAAACCGAAAGTTTGATTTTGTTGTTTCAAGAGCTGTTGCTCCGTTAAAAAACCTCTGGAGTTGGAGTAAGCCTTTAATAAAAAAACAAACCACCGGCATTTCGAACCCCACTCACCACTCACCACTCACTACTCACCCCCGCGGAATGATATGCCTCAAAGGCGGCGACCTCCATGAGGAGATCCGGGAAAGCGGAACAAGACCTCAGCTGATCCCGATCATTGAAATCTTTCCGGAAGAATTTTTCCGGGATAAGATGATCGTATTCATTCCCCGTTAAAAAATACCACGAAAGGGGTATTGCCGGAGATGGAAGAGAGGTATATTTTTGAGTTTTATATCAAGGTAATACGGACCATTAACCATTAACCTTTACTCCGGTAGAATTTAAGGGCCTTGATCAAAAAAGCCTCCGTTGAAATTCCAACGGAGGCTTTCTTTTACCATTTCAGTTCCAGTTTATTATTTTTTCTTTCCACATCGGCCATTCGTTGCGAAGGATCGATCTCAACCGTTCTGAAATCAGCCAGCCTTTTATTGGTTTCAATGGTATAAGTGGGATGTGTCCATTTCCACGGTTCATAGGTCTTACGGGTAATGGAAGAGTCTTCAATGGGTTTTTCTCCATACATCAGGTTCATCGGTATATAATGAAGTTCACTGCTTCCGTCTTTAAATGTCAATTTCAGGTCAATGGGCATCGGCATCAGCCCGAGGCGGATCAATCTCACTTTAGTCTTACCTCCATCCTCCCACAAACTATCGATCCCGTAATCAATCGTCCTGGTTGTATTAATCCAATAATCTTTATACCAATCCAGCTTCATATTACTCACATTTTCCGCCAATCGTATAAAATCGGGTGGACCGGGATGTTTATATCTCCATAACCGGTAATATTCCAGTAAGATTCTGTCCCGCACCTGGGCGCTCACGATATAGCCCAATTGCTCTAAAAAAACGGCTCCCTTAAAGTAAACATTAAGATGAGCGAAATTTGTATTGTAATGATCGTCGGGAGTGATGAGAGGTTCTTCTCTCCCGCTTTTAACCAAATCAACATACGACCGGTAACTATCTGACTGTGCGAACCCGGTATTTTTGTTTAAATAGGCCCAGACTCTTGCTCCCGCATACTCGGTAAAACCTTCATCCATCCAGGCATGTGAAGATTCATTGGTAGCTAAAAGACCATAATACCAGCTATGCATGAATTCATGCATTAATCCGTCCGGGGAAGAAAGCAGGGTTGCCATAGGATATTCCATTCCGCCATCACCGCCATGAATAATTGAAAATTGTTTGTAGGGATAGGGGCCAAATGTTTTTTCAATAAACGGTAATGCTTTTTGCAACTGGTCCAGCAGACCTTCCCATTGCTTCGTGGATGCATTCGTGTTTTTAAACAGGAGGTGAAATGTAAGACTGTCTCTTATTTTCCTGGACATATGAATAAAACCCGGATCAGCAGCCCACATAAAATCATGCACATTGGGAGCAATGAACCGCCAGGTTTGTTTGCTGCCGGCAGGCTTCTTTACTTTTACACCTGCATCTTCGTACCCGAAACCGACCTGGTTGGGGTTTTGTAAATAACCTGTTGCTCCCAGGATATAATTTTTATCAATGGAAATACTGACATCAAAGTCACCCCACACGCCATAGAATTCCCGCCCTACATAAGGAACCGGATGCCAGCCTTCATAATCGTATTCACAGATCTTTGGATACCACTGGCTCATTGAATAACGCACTTCTGTTTCAGGATTATCCCTTCCGCTTCTCCTCACCTGCAATGGCACCTGGGCTTCAAACTCCATTTCAAAGATTGCTTTTGTTCTGGGAAGAATCGGTTTATCCAGTCTTACTTCCAGAATCGTTTCACCTGTTTTATACATTTGGGGAATACCATTCATTTTTAATGAAATAATTTTCTGGTAACCGATCTCATCGGGTTTCAGGTGGAGAATTCTATCCGTTACCCGTGGGTCCCAGTCGGGCTGGTTACCGGGAACATTAATCGAACCCTGTCTCCTGCTCCTCGTATCCATCATGCTGCCCGGCTGAAACGCATTGAAATAAAGATGGTAGAAAACTCTGGTCAGTGTATCCGGTGAATTATTCCAGTATTCCAGTTTTTGTTTACCGGTGAACCGGTTGGTCTGCACATTCATATCAATATTCATCACGTATTTCACCCGCTGCTGCCAGCGGTCGGGCTGGCCATAGGTAACAGATGATAAAATGATGCCCAGGAAAAGCAAAGTTTTTTTCATGCATTATTATTTGAATCGGTAAATTTCGCCAAATAGATGTTATGGCAAAAACAAAATTGATTGACGGTTATCCTTTTATTGCTTTTTCAGGTGATGTTTACCGGGATGCTGAGTTGTTAAAAAGAAGTCATGATTTTTACCAATGGATGGATAAACGAAGAACGGTGAGGGATTTCTCCGCCAACCCTGTTCCGAAAGAAGTTATTGAACATATCATTCTAACAGCTTCCACTGCACCCAGCGGCGCTCATAAGCAGCCCTGGACATTTTGCGTGGTCAGTGATCCCGCATTAAAAAAACAGATCCGGACCGAAGCCGAAAAAGAGGAATATGAAAGTTACCATGGCCGTATGCCCGAAGAATGGCTGAAAGACCTGCGGCCATTGCAGACCGGCTGGCAAAAAGAATTCCTGGAAACAGCCCCTTACCTGATCGTTGTTTTTAAAAGAAGTTATGAATTGGAAACAAAGTCTGACGGTCTCCGTCTGACATTGCACAAACATCAGAATTATTATGTAACCGAAAGTTGCGGAATTGCCTGCGGTTTTTTATTGGCAGCTATACATCATGCGGGTCTTGTTGCGCTGACACACACTCCCTCTCCCATGAATTTTTTATCCCTGTTGCTGAACCGGCCTGAAAATGAAAAACCTTTTTTGCTGATCCCGGTTGGTTACCCGGCAGAGGAATGCTGGGTCCCTGATATCAAAAGAAAAAGTTTGGATAAAATAACAGCCTGGTATTAAAAACTGACTAAAATGGTAACGGTTTTAAAAAATTAAGGAAACTAAATTGAATACAAAGACTCTGTATCCCTGCCTGCCGTCAGGCAGGTCTGTTCCTCTGTGTTGAAAATACTATTGAGATATTTTTTGGTTTCTGCCGGCAACAATAATTACAATTTCCCCTTTCACGGTTTTTTCCCTAAAATGGTCTGCCACTTCACGCAGAGTTCCCCGTTTATTTTCTTCAAACATTTTGGTTAACTCACGGCTTACAGCGCATGACCTGTCTTCCCCAAAATAAACTATGAATTCCTCCAGTGTTTTTACCAGGCGGACCGGTGATTCATAAAAGATCATTGTTCTTTCTTCAGCTGCCAATTGTTTAAGCAGGGTCTGTCTTCCTTTTTTGACAGGTAAAAAACCTTCAAAGCAAAACCGGTTGGCCGGGATACCGCTGTTTACCAATGCCGGCACAAAAGCCGTGGCGCCGGGCAAACATTCCACTTTCACTCCCACTTTGATACACTCCCTTATCAATAAAAAAGCAGGATCAGAAATACCCGGTGTGCCTGCATCGGTAACGAGCGCCATTTTTTTCCCTTCCAGTAATTGACTGACGAGATGCTGCAGCACTTTATGTTCATTATGCTGGTGATAAGGTGTAAGCTGTTTAGTGACCTGGTAATGATTCAGGAGATGTGAAGTTGTTCTTGTATCTTCTGCAAGTATAAGATCCACGTCTTTCAATACATCCAGGGCACGGAGTGTAATGTCCTTGAGATTGCCGATGGGGGTGGGAACGAGGTAAAGCATGTGGTATAAGCTGTGAGCTATCAGCTTTTAGATCTAATTCACCGAAACTTCAAAATATTCCATCACCGGGTTTGCCAGCAATTTTTTACCGGCTTCTTCCGCAATTAGTTTTGCTTTATCTGCCGATTCTGCATTCACCTGCAACGTGATGTTCTTCCCTACTCTTACATCTTCAACACCGCTCAGACCCAGGTTTTCCAAACCACCCAGGACCGCTTTGCCCTGGGGGTCCAGCAATTCTTTCAGCGGCATTACTTTAATCTGTACGGTGTAGGTCATACTTTTTTGGTTTTGAAAAACAAAGATAAAAGAACATATGCCAATATAATGACCGGCACTGACATCCAGTTAAAAATAATAACGGCCGCAAGGGCTATAACGGCGAGCAAATATTTAGGTAAATTATTTCTAACACTGAAGTCTTTAAATTTCAAACCCATCAGGGGGATGGTGGACACCATCATATAAGAAAGCAAAAATATCAACCCGTATAGAAACCATTTATTAAGTAATATATTGATGACCCATGGCTGGTTCACATTCCAGTATATCAATGGCAGGGATGCGACAAACATGCCTACGGCAGGCACGGGTAAGCCTTTGAAAGAAAAAGATTGGCTTTGGTCCAGGTTAAACCTAGCCAAACGCCATGCGGCAGCACAGGCAATTAATAAAGATGGTAAAAGCCAAACTTGTGAAGAATCCAAGCCACCGCTTTCCTGTGCATGACTTAAACGGAGAAACTGGTACATGATCAAAGCGGGTGCTACCCCAAAACTTACAAGGTCGGCCAGTGAATCCAGTTGCTTCCCCATTTCTGAACTTGCTTTAAACAACCTCGCGACAAACCCGTCCAAAAAATCCACGACGGCTGCCAACCCGATAAATAAAGAAGCCATCCAGATCTTCTCGGGCATATTGCCTATTTGCTGCGGTGTATCAATAATATTTCCCTCGTTGTCGAGCGGAAGTAGGATTACATTTTGCTGCAGGATGAAAATAATGGCAATGCAACCAAAAACAAGGTTGACCAGGGTGAAAAGATTAGGGATTTGTTTCATTTTTCAAATGTGAAAGTATGAAAATGTGAAGATGTGGAAATGAATTCATTTTCGGATAATTTTCATTCTTCCCTGTCTCCACATGCTCACCTTATCGCTTCATCAGCGATTCAATCTCCTCCACCGTGATCGGAATATTTTTCATCAGGTCCTTATGGCCGTTGCGGGTGATCCAAAGATTGTTTTCGATCCTGACACCCATTTTCTCTTCTTCAATATAAATACCCGGTTCCACCGTGAAAACCATGCCTGCTTTGATCGGTTCTGTCCGGGTACCCAGGTCATGTACATCAATACCGAGGTGATGAGAAATGCCATGGTATAAATATTTCCGGTAAGCGCGGTTCTCGGGATCCTCATTTTTTACATCTGATTTCCGCAGCAGGCCGATCTTCAGGAATTGCCGGGTTGCTTCCTCCCCCACCTTATCGGTATACTCAACAATACTGATCCCCGGCTTCAAAATGCTCTTGGCATAATCATGCAAATGCAAACAGGCATTGTAAACGGTTTTTTGCCGGCGCCCGAATTTACCATTCACCGGAACCGTCCGGGTAAGATCTGCGCAATATCCTCCGTACTCGGCGCCAAAATCCATCAATATCAGTTCACCATCTTTACATTCGGCATTGTTGCTTACGTAATGCAATGTTCTGGCCCGGTCGCCGCTGGCAATAATACTGCCATAAGCCTCGCCGGTTGCCCGCTGGCTCAGGAACGAATGAATGATCTCCGCTTCTATTTCATATTCCATGATGCCGGGCTTGATCACCTGGAGCAAACGACGGAAAGTATTTTCAGTTATATCAATGGCTTTTTGTATGACTTCTATTTCCAGGGCCGTTTTGATGGCGCGGAGTTCTTTCATGATCTTTGCTGCCCGCAAATAATTATGCAGGGGGTACCGGCTTTTCATTTCATCGATAAACCGGTAGTCCCTTGAACGCACCAGGCTTGATTTCCGGTCGTTCTCATTGCTGTCGAGATAAATATGATCTGCAAGATGTACCCAGGTTTGCAACAGGGCATCCAGGCTGTCGAGCCAGACAATTGTTTTTATACCACTCATTTCCTGTGCTTCATTCACCCGCAGCCTTTTGCCATCCCATTTTTCTTTCAGTTCGTTGGGACGTACCAGCACCAGTACTTCACGATATTTCGGATCGGGATTGTCCGGGAACAGGATCACCATACTGTCTTCCTGCGTGACCCCGCTCAGCCAGAAAACATCACTGTTTTGTTTAAAATGATAAATGGCATCACCATTCATGGGCACTTCGTCATTGCTGACAAAAATGGCAATAGAATTTTTTTGCATCCTGCTGATGAACCGATCACGGTTATTTACAAAGATCCCGGGATTGAGTGGAAGGTATTTCATGATGTTATTTTAAGACTTAAAGATAAAAAGGACCGGCTCCATAACCAGACTTTCGTCACAAAGTAGGAGAAATGGTTTAAAATTGAATGTTTTTCAGAAAAAAGAGATTTTTTTCAAAGATTTTTTTGACAAAAAACGAAGTGATATTTCCATGGTTCAAGCCATAAATCGTAATAAAAAAAATGGATGAACTGCTAACACTTGTTTGAATTGAAATTGGTTTCTGCCTTACCTTTGTCGCCTCAACAAACCTGATTGCTTATATGTCAGTACCTACCATCACAATCTCTACCAAAAACCTCCTGCGTCTTGGATTAAAAAATACGGAGAATATTCATTACCAGTTATCGCCGGAAGAATTAGTCCGGGATTCGATCCGTATCGGGGAAGGTGTATTGAATGATACCGGAGCCCTGGTGATCCGTACCGGGGAATTTACAGGTCGTTCTCCTAAAGATAAATTTACCGTAAAAGATGAAACCACGGCTGATTCCGTTCACTGGAACGAATTTAATATCCCCATTGAACCGAAATATTTTGACATTATTTATAAAAAAGTACTGGAATATACCGATCGGCTTCCTGAGTTATGGGTCCGGGATTGTTATGCCTGTGCCGATCCCCGTTATCGCCTCAATATCCGCGTCATCAACGAAAAACCATGGAGCAACCTGTTTGCCTATAATATGTTTTTAAGACCCAAAGAGGAAGAACTTGAAACATTTGAACCCGACTGGCATATCATTGCCGTTCCGGGTCTGAAACTGGACTCCAAAGAATGCGGAACCCGCCAGCATAATGTTTCCCTCGTATCATTCAAACATAAAATGATCCTGGTGGCCGGCAGCGGTTATACGGGAGAAATGAAAAAGGGGATCTTTACCATTCTCAATTATATTTTACCCCATGAAAAAAATGTGCTGAGCATGCACTGCAGCGCCAATATGGGAAATGACGGCGATACAGCCATATTCTTCGGGCTGAGCGGAACCGGGAAGACCACGTTAAGCGCGGATCCGAACCGTAAACTGATCGGTGATGACGAACATGCCTGGACAGACGATAATATTTTCAATTTTGAAGGCGGTTGCTATGCAAAAACGATCAACCTGACTGAAGAAAAAGAGCCCGAGATCTACAGGGCCATCAGGCCGGGCGCCTTATTGGAAAACGTGACCTTCTATCCCGGCACCAACAAAATAAATTTTGATGATGCTTCCATAACAGAAAATACCAGGGTCTCCTATCCTTTGCATTTTATCAGCAATGCACAGGAACCTTCCATCGGTAACTTACCCAAAAATATTTTCTTCCTGACCTGTGATGCATTTGGCGTGTTGCCTCCCATTTCTAAACTTTCCCCGGGCCAGGCGATGTACCAGTTTATCTCCGGTTACACGGCAAAAGTTGCGGGAACAGAACTGGGTGTTACCGAACCCAAACCTACATTCAGCGCCTGTTTCGGCGCACCTTTTTTACCCCTGCATCCGGGTAAGTATGCAATGATGCTGGGCAAAAAAATGCAGGAGAATGATGTGAATGTATGGATGGTGAATACCGGATGGACCGGCGGCCCTTATGGCATTGGCAACCGTATGAAATTGAAATTCACCCGGGCCATGATCACGGCAGCCCTCCGTGGCGAACTGAACTCCGTTCAGTTCAAAGCAGACCCTATTTTCGGCGTTGCAATCCCGGAAGAATGTCCGGATGTTCCGACCGAAGTATTAACCCCGATAAATACATGGGCCGATAAAAGTGCCTTCGATGAGAAAGCAAAATACCTGGCGGGGTTGTTTTTGAAAAATTTTGAAAAATATGCATCGGGCGTATCCGCAGAAGTATTGGCTGCAGCTCCGAAAATTTAGTTCCCGGCCACCTATTCAGGAAAGTGAATAGAAGGTTAATCCCGGTATTCCTAAAGTCATCTTTTAGTAATTCTTTTAGAATACAATGATGACTTTTCCGTTTGAAGGGGAATGATGCTTCGATTAAAGAAAATCTTCTTAGGGGTTTTTACAGTTTGTTCAACCCTGGGCTTTGCCCAGGATAAAAAAGAAGAATTACTTGACTGGAGCGCTTCCCGCAGGCTGACCTGGAATGATTTTAAAGCCAAACCGGAACCGGGCTCTGATGTCGTCGCTATCACCACATCCATTCTCTCCATTGAATACAAAATCTCCGGCAGTGGATTTGATTACAAGATCAAATCCCGTTTTTCCAAAACCAATTCCTGGGGATTGCGCAAGACCGATTATATCCTGAGTCATGAACAGGGGCATTTCGATATCGCGGAAATATTTGCCCGTAAACTGCACCAGCGACTGAGTGAATACAGGTTCAACAAAAGAACGATTGATCGTGACCTGGATAAAATATATAACCGAATCCTGGAGGAAAAAGAAAAAATGCAGAATGATTACGACAGGGAAACCAAACACAGCATCAATAAAGAGAAACAGGCGGTATGGCTCAAGAAGATCAGTAAGATGCTGGTTGAGTATAAAGGCTATGCGGGATATTAAAACAACTCAAGCGTTTCACTACCCGATCAATAGTGACAGCAATTGCTTTCTGAAAACCTTAACGGGAATTCCGTTTATGGTTTTTGGAGTCCAGGCAGGCGACTCTTCAATTAACTGCTTTACTTTGTTTTCAAGATCCGGTTGTGGGGGAATGCATTCTGCGCTGTAGGCTTTTACCATACCTGAGGTATCGATCGTAAAGACAAGCGTTATATTATAAGTGGCTTTTTTTATAGAAGGCAGGCTGCCGGCATATTTGCCAAGCGTTTTCAGCAAATGGATAATAAAATTATGGTAAGCCGCTTTGTCGCCCGGGAATTTGGATGCAATCTCTGCTTTTTCATAAAATTTCCCGGTTGAATCCCAGCTAATAGGTTCATCTGTTTGTTGGGAAAAGCAATTTCCTTTAAAAAAGAATGCAACACAAAAAAGAAATAAGAATTTCATCTTATTTAATATTTCCGGGTTTTAAAACAGCCCGTACAACTGAGCATCCACTTTCCGGATGATCTCCCCGAAGTGTTCCTCGTTCTCGGGAAACCGGTTCTTATCAACGTCAATGATCAGCAACTGGCCCTCTTTGTACTCGGAAATCCATTTATTATAGTATTCGTTCAGCTTTTTCAAATAATCGAGACGGATATTTTCTTCATATTCCCGGCCTCTTTTTTGAATATTCCCGACGAGGGTTGGAACAGAAGCATTGAGATAGATCAGCAGGTCGGGTGGTTGCACCAGTGTTTTTAATGTCTGGAAGAAATGATAGTAGTTATCAAAATCCCGCTTGCTCATCAATCCCATTTCATGCAGGTTGGGCGCAAAAATATTAGCATCCTCATAGATGGTTCTGTCCTGGATCACGGTCTCCGTTCCTTTTTGTATCTCCACCAGTTGCCTCAGCCGGCTGTTTAAAAAGAATATCTGCAGGTTGAAACTCCATCGGGGCATATCCTCATAAAAATCCATCAGGTAAGGATTATGATCCACATCTTCAAAATGGGGTATCCACTTGTAATGCTTGCTCAGCATTTCAGTGAGCGTGGTTTTACCGGCGCCGATATTGCCGGCCACTGCGATATGTTTTGGTTTTGTCTTTGCTTTTGCCATAACGGAAGAAATTCCAATAATAAAATTCCAATTCCCACATTGGAAAGGAATTCAAAGTAAAGTTCTTTTTTGGAATTTGGGATTTGTATTTTGGGATTTTTAAAAATAATTCAACCCAATTGCCTGCCTGACCATCTCCATCGTGGCTTTGGCGCTTTTCCGGGCTTTTTCTGCCCCCATTTCCATCACGGTCCTGAGGTATGTTGAATCATTACGGATACTTTCGGCTTTTTCCCGGATGGGACTGATGAATTTTACCATATCCTCGGCCAGTTGCTTTTTCATGTCACCGTAACGGATCGTACAATTGTCATAATCCTGTTCATACTTTTTAACGGCTTCCGGATCACTCACCAGCCGCATTAACAAAAAAATGTTTTCAATATAATCCGGTTTGGGGGAATATGGTGCGGTAGGCCCGGCATCCGTTTTAGCTTTCATGACTTTTTTCCTGATCAACTCATCACCATCGGAAAGATATAAGGTGGCGTTTTGATTTTCACTCTTGCTCATTTTACCGGTGCCATCCAAACTGGGGACTTTGACCAGTTCACTTCCGAAATTAAATGCCTGCGGCTCGGGAAAAACTTCACCATACCGGTGATTGAAACGTTTGACAAAATTCCTCGACATTTCGAGATGCTGTTCCTGGTCTTTTCCAACCGGGACCAGCGTGGCCCGGTGTAGTATAATATCGGCAGCCTGTAAAACAGGGTAAGTCAGCAGTCCGGCATTTGCATTGTCGGGCTGCAGCCTGACTTTGTCTTTAAACGTTGTTGTCTTTTCAAGTTCTCCCTTGTAGGCAAGCATGTTGAGGTAGAGGTATAATTCTGCCGTTTCATGAATATGGCTCTGGCAATAAAGAGCGGCTTTATCCGGGTCGAGACCACAGGCAATATTTTCTGAAAGTACCTGGAGAACATGGCCTTTCAGTTCCTTTGTATCCGGGTGCGTTGTCAGTGAATGTAGATCGGCCACCATAAAAAAGCAATCATATTCTTCCTGCATGCGCACATAATTGCGGATGGCCCCGAAATAATTTCCCAGGTGCAAAAAACCGGTGGGGCGGATGCCGCTCATTACTTTTTCCTTCTTTTTTTGCATAGGGGCGAAGATAGCAAAATAGTCAGGAGTCTGGAGTCCCAAGACGGGAGTCTGGCTATCCTTGTTTAGAAACTCCTGTCTCCGGACTAATGACTCCTGACTATATTTGCTCTATGGAAGTGAACGATGCATTGGTGGACAAACTGGCCCATCTTTCCCGGTTACAGTTTAATGAATCAGAAAAAGATGAGATCAAAAATGATCTTCAGCGGATGATCACTTTTGTGGACAAACTGAATGAACTGGAACTGGATGGCGTGGAACCGATGCTGTTTATGAGTGATGAAGTGAATGTGCTGCGGGAAGATGAAATAAGGGGATCCATCAGCCGCTCAGCAGCATTGAAAAATGCACCGGTGCATGATGAAGAATTCTTTAAAGTACCGAAGGTTATCAAGAAGTGAATAGTGAATGGTCAATGGAGAGTAAGAACCTCACTTATTTGCCTATTCACAATTGACCATTCGCCGTTGATCATTCACCCAAATTAAATCCAGGTTCAAAAATGGACTCAATCATACATCTAGAAAATATCTGCAAAAGCTACTTCATGGGCAAACAGGAATTGCAGGTGCTGAAAGGAATTTCTCTCGATATTAATAAAAGTGAATATGTGGCGCTCATGGGCCCGTCCGGTTCGGGTAAAAGCACCCTGATGAATATTATCGGATGCCTCGATACGCCCAGTTCCGGAAATTATATCCTGAACGGGAGGGACGTAAGTAAAATGATCGATAATGCGCTGGCGGAAGTGAGAAATAAAGAAATTGGTTTCGTATTCCAGCAGTTCAATTTATTGCCAAGACTTACCGCACTGGAAAATGTGGCGCTGCCATTGGTATATGCTGGCATGAATAAAAAGCAACGCAACGAAAAGGCAAAACATGTAATGGAAATGGTGAGCCTGACGGACAGGAGTCATCATAAACCCAATGAACTTTCAGGTGGTCAATGCCAGCGTGTGGCCATTGCCCGTGCTTTAGTCAATGATCCTTCCATTATTCTTGCGGATGAGCCTACCGGCAACCTTGACACGGCAACTTCTTATGAGATCATGGAAATTTTCGGAAAAATACACGACCAGGGCAATACAATTATTCTGGTGACCCATGAAACAGATATTGCCAACTGTGCCAGGAGAATTGTGAGGCTGAGAGACGGAATTGTTGAAAGCGATAAAAAAAATGAACCTGTAACTGTCCAATTATAATTTATGGCTTTAAAAATTTATACCAGGACCGGCGACAAGGGAACCACCTCCCTGATCGGCGGAACCAAAGTTTCCAAAGCACATATCCGTATTGAAACGTACGGCACCGTGGATGAACTGAATTCATGGATCGGTCTTGTGAATGATCAACTCAGCCATAAACATTCTAAAAAAATTCTGAAAGAGATACAGGACCGATTATTTACCATCGGTTCATCATTAGCCTGCGATCCGGAAAAGGAACCAAAGATGATAATTCCTGATCTTCATGATACAGATATTGAGTTGCTGGAAAAAGAAATTGATAAAATGAATGATAAAATCCCCCCGATGAAATCATTTATTTTGCCGGGTGGTCATGTAGCGGTATCATCGGCTCATGTGGCACGCTGTGTTTGCAGGCGCAGTGAAAGGCTTTGCGTGTCCCTGCAGGAACAAAATTTATTTGTTGATCCCCTCGTTATAAAATACCTGAACCGCCTCAGCGATTATTTATTCGTATTGGCCCGTTACATCGGCCATCGGTTGAAAGTGAAAGAGATCCCGTGGAAACCGAGAATATAAGATGGTTTGATTGTTATATGGTTTGACTGTTGAGCTCATAACAATCAAACCATCTAACTATCATTCAATCACTCAATCTTCCCATCCCTCATATACAAAACCCGGTCGCTGAGTTTAGCCAATTCCTCGTTGTGTGTTACGATAAGAAAAGTCTGATTCATTTGATCCCGCAGGTCAAAAAACAATTGGTGCAGTTCTTTGGCATTGGCGCTGTCCAGGTTACCCGTAGGTTCATCCGCAAAAACAATATCAGGATTATTGATCAGCGCCCGGGCTACCGCTACACGTTGCTGTTCGCCTCCGCTCATTTCATTGGGTTTATTATCCAAACGATGAGACAGGCTGAGTGTCTTTAATAATTCAGTTGCTTTTTCTTTTACCTCATTTTTTTTTCTGCCGGCCAGCCACCCGGGAATACAAACATTTTCCAGGGCGCTGAATTCCGGAAGCAGGTGATGGAACTGAAATACAAAACCAATATGCCGGTTCCTGAATGCTGCCAGTTCTTTTCCCTTCAAAGAATTTATCTGAGCACCATTCATGCTGATGGTTCCCATATCCGCTTTATCCAGCGTACCCAGAATATGCAACAGGGTGCTTTTACCGGAACCGGAAGGGCCAACAATGGATGCCACTTCACCCTTTTGGATCTCAATATCCACACCCTTCAACACTTCCACTTTCCCGTATCGTTTATAGATATTCTTACCCGTAACCATGTCCTGCAAGTTTCAATTAATAAATCAAATATCCATAAAACGAATCCCCCGGCAAAACCCCATCACCCTGAATAACGGGTTTTTTAAGAAATCCTTCAAAAACCCGTTTACAACTAAGGATTTGGAAAATTCGTTAATAAAGCTACATTTGCCGAAAATTAAGAAGGACTAATCCTTAAAAAACCTTATTCAAAAACTAAAAACCACGGGAAGATGTTTTGGACCTTAGAATTAGCCTCGTACCTGGAAGACGCACCCTGGCCGGCCACCAAAGACGAACTGATCGATTATTCGATCCGCAGCGGCGCTCCCATTGAAGTGGTCGAAAACCTGCAGGAACTGGAAGATGAAGGCGATGTATACGAAACCATTGAAGATATCTGGCCGGATTATCCAACGCAGGATGATTTCCTGTTTAATGAAGATGAATATTAAAAGCCCCCTGTCCCCCGAAGGGGGAACATAGATCAATTAATCATTCAGGAATTATTGCTTATAAAAGAATAAAGCCTCAATATGGAGGCTTTATTCTTTAGTACTTATTTGAATGAAAAGGGAATTTTTTAAATCAGGTTCCCCCTTCGGGGGACAGAGGGCTATTCCATCTTCTCAATCACAGCCTGGGTCACGCCGGTAAAAGAGAATCCGCCATCATGAAACAGGTTCTGCATGGTCACCATCCGGGTAAGGTCGCTGAACATCATCACACAATAATTGGCGCAATCCTCCCCGCTGGCATTTCCCAAAGGGCTCATTTTTTCTGCGTAATTAATAAAACCATCAAACCCTTTTACGCCACTCCCGGCCGTTGTCCGGGTTGGTGATTGCGAAATGGTATTCACCCTTACTTTTTTCTTTTCCCCGTAATAATATCCGAACATCCTTGTCACACTTTCAAGAAGCGATTTGGCATCCGCCATCTCGTTGTAATCCGGGAAAACCCTTTGTGCGGCAATATAAGTGAGGGCCACCACGCTGCCCCATTCATTCAGCGCATCCATGTCCCATGCCGTACGAAGCACTTTATGCAAACTCATGGCGGAAATATCCAGCGACTTCTGGTTCCATTCATAATTCATCTCGGTATAATGTTTCCCTTTTCTCACGTTGATGCTCATTCCGATCGAATGCAGAATAAAATCAATTTTACCCCCGAAATGGTCCATGGATTTTTCAAAAAGATTCTTCAGGTCATCCATGCTGGTCACATCAGCGCCAATAACAGGAGCATTACCGCAATGTCCGGCCAGTTTATTGATCTCCCCCATCCTCAATGCCACGGGTGCATTGGATAAAACGAGCTGCGCCCCTTCTTCATAACATTTCAAAGCGGTTTTCCAGGCAATGGATTTTTCATCCAGTGCGCCAAAGATGATTCCCTTTTTCCCTTTCAGTAAATTATGTGACATAACTATTTATTTTAAAGCGGTAAAAATAAGAACTTACAGTGTACAAAGAAGCAAAACCATCCTGATTTGGACCGTTGCAAAACTAAGCCCCCGGAAAAACTGTTTTTATCAGAAATACCAGCGAAAAGGTATACGCAAAAATCAATGCCAGCACGGCCAGCATGCAAAACATCAGTCTTTTCATGGACTCGCGGGGCCGGATCATTTGCTGCAGGTGCCCGATCAAAACATAAACCGGGATCAGTGAAAAAAGAATGATGGCTAATATGAGAAGGGCTTTTAGTTTCAACCGGTATGATTTTAAAATGCAATTTAGCGAGATATGTGTCAGACACCCTTCAGTCATAGATGTGTCAGACACCCTTCAGGTGTCAGACACAAGTTTCCTTTATCTTCGCAGCAAATAAAAAGTGATAACCAGGCATGAGGATTTCTTACAAATGGCTTAGCGAATACCTGCCGGTGACTGTTGAACCGGAGCGGATCAGCCGCATCCTCACTTCCATCGGGCTGGAAGTGGAAAGCATGGAAAAATATGAAGAAGTTAAAGGCGGGCTGAACGGCTTGGTAATCGGTGAAGTGCTTAGTACGGAAAAACATCCCGATGCGGATAAACTCACACTCACAAAAGTCTCTATCGGGCACGGGGAACCCCTGCAAATTGTTTGCGGTGCTCCCAATGTTGCAACCGGACAAAAAGTGGTGGTAGCGACAGCCGGCACCACCATTTATCCTTTAAATGGTGCTCCGTTGACGATAAAGAACGCCAAGATCAGGAAAGCGGAAAGCCAGGGAATGATCTGTGCTGAAGATGAAATTGGTTTGGGAAACTCACACGACGGTATCATGGTATTGCCGGGGGAAGTCATTGTTGGAACGGCAGCGAGAGATCATTTTCAACCTTATGAAGATATTATTTACGAGATAGGACTCACGCCTAATCGAATGGAAGCTATGAGCCATTGGGGCATTGCCCGTGATGTCTGCGCATATTTAAGTCTCCACGATAAAAAAGAAACCCGGCCAAAACCGCTAAACGGTCACCGGTTTAAAGTGGACAATACGTCATTGACGATCGGTGTTGAAGTGATAAATGAAAAAGCCTGTCCCCGCTATTCCGGGATCAGTTTGTCGAATGTTACGATCAAAGGATCGCCATTATGGCTGCAGCAAAAACTTAAAGCGATCGGGCTCCGGCCCATCAACAATATTGTTGATATCACCAATTTCATCCAGCATGAAACCGGACAACCCCTGCATGCTTTTGATGCAGATGCTATCAAAGGAAAAAAGATCATTGTGAGGAATATGCCGGAAGGAACCCCATTCGTCAGCCTGGATGAAAAAGAAAGAAAATTAAGCGCTGAAGACCTGTTGATCTGTGATGAAGAGGAAGCTTTGTGTATCGCCGGGGTTTTTGGCGGACTCCATAGTGGTGTCAGCGCCAACACAAAAAATATTTTCCTGGAAAGCGCTTTTTTTGATGCGGTAACAACCCGGAAAACATCTTTCCGTCATGGACTAAGAACAGATGCGGCTTCCAGGTTTGAAAAAGGAACCGACATTTCCGCCACCGTTCACGTACTGAAAAGAGCTGCCCTTCTTATTAAAGAAATTTGCGGCGGTGAAATATCGTCTGAACCGGTGGATATTTACCCGAAACCACAAGAGAAAACGGAAGTATCCATTAAATATCATTTCTTAAAAAAACTCAGCGGTAAAAACTATCATCCTGACAGTATAAAAAATATTCTCCATAGTCTCGGGTATGAAACGCTGAAAGAGGGAATTGATGAACTACGGGTAGCCGTTCCTTATCACAAACCGGATGTCAGCCTTCCCGCCGACCTGGTAGAAGAGATTCTGAGAATTGATGGTTTGGATAATATTGATATCCCGGAAATGATCACAATCACACCTGCCATTGAAGAACATTATGCCCGGGAAGTTTACCGGGAAAAAATAGCCAATTACCTGGTTGGACAGGGTTTTCATGAAATGATTACCAATTCCATCACCAATGCAGCTTATTTTCCGGAAGAAGAACAGCAGCAAATGGTGAAAATGCTGAACAGCCTGAGTTCGGAACTGAATATTCTCCGTAATTCCCTGTTTGAAACATCGCTGGAAGTAGTCGCCCGGAACCTGAATCATAAAAACAATTCGCTTCGCCTGTTTGAATTCGGCAAAGCATATAGCACAACAGGCCCGGGAAAACCCGGTTCGCCTTCAGGCAGATACAGGGAAACGGATATGCTTTGCATTGTAATGACCGGTAACATAACCGGAGATAACTGGAAAGAAAAAAGTTCAGCTGCTGATCTCTTCAGCCTGAAAGGCGCAGTGGATGCAATTCTCCGTTTACTCGGGATCAAACCAGATGCTGTGAGTTCATTGGAAGTACCCAAACTCAATAATCATCTTGTTTATACTTACAACAACCAGGTCATCGCCGGTGCGGGGGAAGTAAAGAAAAAAATACTGGAAATTTTCGGCATAAAACAACCTGTATTTTTTGCCGGGTTGAACTGGGCCTTAATGACTGAACTGGCAGCCGGACAACAACTAACCATCCGGGAATTGCCTAAATACCCGCTGGTACAAAGGGACCTTGCCATGATCGTATCCAAAGAAATCACCTGGGAAAAAGTTCAGCAGACCCTGCAAAAGATCAAACCCGGCAAATTGCAGGATATGAAACTCTTTGATATATTCGAAAGTGAAAAAATGGGAGCTGGGAAAAAATCTATAGCGGTTAATTTCACTTTTCTGGATGAAGAAAAAACGCTGACAGATCCTGAAATTGATGAATGGATGCGAACAATCAGTACAACCATGGAAAAAGAATTACAGGCAGAAATCAGAAAATGAATACCACCGAACAACATCTTAAACGTATACAGGAGAAACTGCAACAATTGCTGAAGCAGCATGCGGCGGTCATGAAAGAAAACCATAGACTACGGGAAGAACTGGAAACGGTCCATCAAAAAATTTCAGCACAGCAGCAACATACGGATGAATTGAAACAACAGGTAAGCATCCTGAAGGTCAGCGCCGGGGAAATGAGTGAGCCCGATAAGAAAGAATTTGAAAAAAGGATCAATGGATACCTGAAAGAGATCGACCGTTGTATTGCGTTGCTGGGGGAGTAGGTGTTACAGGTTTAGGTTTGAAGTTATTGTAAAAACAAGCTTCTTATTAATTAAGAAAATTTCGGAAGGAATAACCTTTAACGAAAGACCTTCAACATTAAATTCGTTTCACCAGGTTCATTTTCATTTCATCATCACCCTGCGAAAGTTCAAGTGTATAGCGGCCGTAAGGAAGATCATTTAATCCTTCCCAGGTAAGTTCTTCGGTGTCTTTGATAATATTTTTTTCCAGGGTACGGCAAACGATCCCGGTATCATCACGCAAAACACCCCGCAGGCATTTACCCTTGGGAGCATGGAGCTGAAATTGTAATGCATCAATAAACACTGATGACTTAACTTTGGCAAACATGGTTATCGTTTACATCGTCTCCCTAGGAGTATCAGCCGGATAGTTTTGATGGGGTACAGGCGGGGGTTAGTAAGGGATGCCGAATATAATAAATAGATATTGAAAATTCCAAGAATATGTCAGAATTAATTGCCATTTCAGCCCTGATCGGTGACCGGAGTTACCGGATCAAGATCAACCCGGCCGATGAAGAAGTGGTAAGAAAAACACTCAAAACGATCAATGACAAGATCGTTGAATTTAAAACCATGTTTGCCGGCAAGGATATGCAGGATTATATTGCCATGGTGCTGATCTGGTATGCCACGGAACAACATGCAGGTACCACAGCCAGCGTTGAAAAAGAGAACCTGGCTGACCAATTAAATGCAATTGAAAGAATGCTGGATAATCAATTAAATGAAAAATAGAACAACCCGGTTAGGGTATTGCCACCATCCTCTTCCGGGTCAAAATGCTTTCTTCCCATCAATCGCTTCTCCCAGTTTTAGGTCCAATTCCTCCCCTCTCAGGTTTTTGGCGATAATCTTTCCTTCCGGGTCCAGCAACAGGTTTTGAGGAATGGCTTTGATACCGTATTGCTTGGCGACTTCATTATCCCAGAATTTCAGATCGCTTACATGGGTCCAGTCCAGATGATCATCATGAATGGCCTTCATCCACTTTTCCTTCTGGCCGGGCCTGTCCAAGGAAACGCCGACAATATGAAAATTTTTTTCCCTGAATTTATTGAACACTTTTACCACGTTCGGATTTTCGGCCCGGCAGGGTCCGCACCAGCTTGCCCAGAAATCTATCAATACATAACGTCCCCTGAAAGACGAAAGCATGACCGGTTTTCCCAATGTATCATTTTGAGTAAAGTCCATAGCCAGTTTCCCGATCCCGGTCTTTTTGGCTATTTCAAGATTTTCTTTAAAATCAAAGGCAGAAGGATAGTTGCGGTTGGCAGCAGATAAAGAATTGAACAAAGGTTCAACCTTATCCGCATCGATTTCCCATCCGGCATATTGTTGCAGCGCATATAAAGCCAGTGAGGAAGAAGGGTTATTCCTTACATATTCGCCGTATACTTTTTCTTTTAATTCCTTTTCAATGGCATCTATTTCGTTTTCTATTTTCGACTGGTTGACTTTATCTTTTGCCTTGCCATATTCCGAATATTTCAAATAAAGCGGTGCTGTCTTTTCTTCAAACGGTTTGGCCTGTTCCACTAGTTTTACATATTCTGCATGCGCCGTTGAACCTTTTACTTTGATATTACTGAATGAGTCAATGGAAACTGTTTTGATTTTTCCCGGTTCCAGGAAAACAACAGCCATATCTCTTTTGGAAACCAGGTTCATCTTTTTCCCATCCGCTGTTTCAGCATATTTTACCCTGATCCTGCCCTGAACCGGCTCGGAAATCGTACCCATAAACAGGTACCTGCCATTTTCAGGCTGAATACTATCCAATTTCCATTCGCCGTTAATACGGTATTGCAGGTACACCCATTCCACGGTATACTTCAGGTTTTGGGTTTTCCCGTATAATTTGAAATGCTTACCGTCTTTCTGGGCCATTGCCAGTAAAGGCATAAACGCCGCCAGAATAATTATTTTTTTCATTTTGCTGAATATTATGATGCAAGTATAACGAAAATGTATGCTTTACATCAGTTATTTCACACAAAACCCGGGTTATTTCCACAAACGGCAATAACCGGCATACTTTTTCACACTTAACAACCCATTTTGTATCTTCGCTGACTATCCCGAAAACTGACCGGGAAGTTTATATTAAAAAATAGCATTGTGCAACATTTAAACAAAAACATTCATGGATCCGAATATATTATCTATCATCATAGGTGCCGGGGCCCTTATTGCAGGTCTTGTAGCGGGCAAATTGATTTTTGCCAAAAACACCCGTAAAAAAATAGAAGAAGCCGAGCTTCAATCACAAACCATACTTAAGGAAGCTGAACTGAGAGCCGAGACCATCCGGAAAGAAAAAGAACTGGAGGCTAAGGAAAAGTTTGTGCAGATGCGTTCAGCACATGAAAAAGAAGTTAATGAACGAAGCCGCAAGATCAATGAAACGGAAAGCCGCATCCGGCAAAAAGAGCAATCCATCAACCAGAAAGAAAGCAATCTTGACAAGCAGATCAAGGATAATGAGATCATCAAAGACAACCTGAACCGCCAGATCGAATTGGTGAATATCAAGAGAACGGAGCTGGAAAAACACCAGGAAGAACATATCCGCAGGCTGGAAAAAATTGCAGGACTTTCGGCCGATGAAGCCAAAACACAGTTGGTGGAAAGCCTGAAACACGAAGCCCAGACCCAGGCTCTTGGTATGCAGCAGGAAATCATTGATGATGCAAAACAAAAGGCCAACAAAGAAGCCAGGAAGATCATCATTCAAACCATACAGCGGACCGCTGCCGAACAGGCTATTGAAAATTCAATAACGGTATTTAATCTCGAAAGCGATGAAATAAAAGGGCAGATCATTGGACGGGAAGGACGTAATATCCGGGCCATTGAAGCCGCCACGGGTGTTGACCTGATCGTGGATGATACACCAGAAGCTATTCTATTATCAAGTTTCGATCCTCTTCGCAGGGAGATCGCCCGGTTGAGTCTCCAAAGATTAGTGGCCGATGGCCGTATTCACCCGGCAAGAATTGAAGAAGTGGTGGAAAAAACAAAAAAGCAGATCGAAGAGCAGGTTATGGAGATCGGTGAAAGAACGGTGATCGAACTGGGTATTCATGGCCTGCATAAAGAACTGGTACGAATGGTGGGCAGGATGAGATTCCGTTCATCATATGGACAAAACCTTTTGATGCATAGTCGCGAGACGGCCAATCTTTGTGCTACTATGGCTGCCGAATTGGGATTAAATCCCAAACTGGCAAAAAGAGCCGGACTGCTTCACGATATTGGTAAGGTGCCGGATGAGGAGAGTGAATTGAGCCATGCCCTGCTTGGGGCAAAGCTTGCTGAGAAATACGGAGAAATTCCCGCTGTGGTGAATGCTATTGGTGCCCATCATGATGAAATGGAAATGCAGTATGTGATTTCCCCGATCGTACAGGCCTGCGATGCGATCAGTGGGGCCAGGCCGGGTGCACGCCGCGAAATCATGCAGCAATACCTGCAACGGATCAAAGACCTGGAGAATCTCGCCATGGCCTACAACGGGGTTGAAAAAGCGTACGCTATCCAGGCCGGAAGAGAATTAAGGGTGATCGTTGAAGCCGATAAAGTCACTGACCAGGAATCAGAAAAGCTATCTTTTGAAATTGCCCAGAAAATTCAGACCGAAATGACCTTCCCGGGCCAGATCAAAGTGACTGTGATCCGGGAGAAAAGGACGGTAAATGTTGCGAGATAGCCGTGAGCTGTTAGCCTTTAGCCAGTAGCTACGACACGTTCGCATTAAAAAGCTGTT
>CAZQGZ010000023.1:0-27535 GCA_964592935.1 uncultured Chitinophaga sp.
CCAAAAGACAGCGAAAGCACCAACAGCGACCAGAGCATGAAATGGAAGATCAAAAGAAAAACCAATGATGAGTTAAGGCAGAATTTTGTGGATATGATCGCTGAACAGATCAAAACGCTGGGCATGAAACTTCCGGATGAAAAATTGAAATGGAACGAAGACAGAAAACATTATGACTTCGGCGAAATAAACTGGGATGAATTCTGGAATGTGGTGAAAGGAAACGGCCCCTGCAATAAACAAAGATTAGATGCGCGGCGAAATGCCTGGGAAAACGGGGAGTGGGTGAGAACGGCAGCCAAAGCTTACGCGGATAAAAAAAAATCCGTTAAAACCAAAGCTGCCTGATGAAAAAAATATTTTTTTGGGCCTGGATCTTACCCGTCTTCATATCCTGTAGTAACAGGAAAAACGACTTGAATACAACGAAGGATAAAAAGATCATCTTGAGAAGCGATGTAACCAATAAGGTGAAGCTGACAGATACGATGGTAATAAATGAAAGTGTATGCAGGGGCTGCGCCTTTGAAGAGTCCACCTGGTTCAGCATCCACGACAGCCTGGGCCTGGTAGAACTCGATCATGTTGAAACATTTGATCATAATGATCCGGATACCGACGGAGGTTATTTGAACAAAAAGCTGCTCATCGTTCCCCGAAAAACCGGTACCACAACCATCAGGATGTATAAATTCTGGGAACAACCTCCTACAGCAGAAGACTCGGTAAATTATACATCCTATACTATTGAAGTAAAAAATTAAACTATATGAATACCCGGTTTATTAAAAAATTTTATTACGGTGATATTCCTGATGAAAAGGGCGGCGGAGCCACTGATATAAAATCATCGGGGCATGACTGGCCCCTTTGGGAGGTTTTTATCAGAAGCAAACAGGGTCTCGACCATAAACATGTCGGCAGCCTGCATGCTGCTGATGCACACATGGCGATGGAGAATGCAAGGGATGTTTATACAAGGAGAATGGAAGGCGTAAGTATCTGGGTAGTGGAAAGTAAATATATCACTGCATCCAACCCGGAGGAAGCCGGTGAATTGTATGAACCGGCCGTTGATAAGATCTACCGGCATCCCACATTTTATCAGTTACCCGACGAAGTGAATCAAATGTAAAAAATGAACGAAACACTCATCAATTATACATTGCATCTTGCAGATAATTCCCTGATTCTTGGACAACGGAACTCGGAATGGTGCGGGCATGGACCCATACTTGAACAGGACATTGCGCTCACCAATATTTCATTGGATTTAATCGGACAAGCAAGAAATTTTTATCAGTACGCCGCTTCTCTCATCAATCAAACAATCAAACAATCAAACAATGCGGCTACCGAAGATAGTTTGGCCTATTTAAGACCCGAAAGAGAATACAAAAGCTGTTTGCTGGTGGAACAACCCAACGGCGACTGGGCACAAACCATGCTCCGGCAATTTCTATTCAGTCAATATCAATATTTATTATACCGGCAATTACAAAATAATAAAGACGAACAAATAGCAGCTATTGCCGCCAAATCAATCAAAGAAGTCGCCTATCATCTTCGCTGGAGCAGCGAGTGGGTGATCCGGTTGGGAGATGGCACGGAAGAAAGTCATCACAGGATGATGAAAGCTATAGAGGAATTATGGAGATATACCGGGGAGTTATTTATTCCGGCTTCGTTTGAAACGGGAATGGGAATAGATTTTACTTCATTGAAAGAAGAGTGGTCGGAAAAAGTAAAAAATGTTTTTGATGAAGCCTCATTATCTTTTCCGGATAAGGTCTTCATGCAGCAGGGGGGAAAACAAGGAATGCATACCGAACACCTGGGTTATTTACTCACCGAGTTGCAGTATATGCAGCGAACTTACCCGGGACTGGAATGGTAAGCGCAACCACGATAGATAAACAAAAGATCTGGTCCGTACTGGAGTCAGTCACCGACCCGGAAATACCTGTACTTTCCATAATTGATTTAGGAATTGTAAGAGATATAAAAATAACGGGTGAGGAAATCGAAGTCATCATCACGCCTACTTACACCGGTTGCCCTGCCATGGATATGATCACTGTCAATACCAGGATGGCTTTGCTTGAAAATGGTTATAAGAAAATAAAAATTACGTCTGTTTTATCCCCTGCCTGGACCACCGACTGGATGAGCGAGGAAGGAAAAAGAAAGTTGAAAGAATATGGCATAGCCCCGCCGAATCCAAAGCAACAGGCCTGCCTGCCGGACAGGCAGGTTTGCAACGATAAATTATTTGCGGCTGCAGAAGCCGTTCAATGCCCGCTTTGTCATTCGCATCGTACACACCGCATCAGTGAATTCGGCAGTACCGCGTGCAAGGCGTTATACCAATGTGATGAATGCATGGAGCCCTTTGATTATTTTAAATGTCATTAAAGCGTTTCCTTCTTATCAAATACTATTTTTCATTATTCTACCTGCTTCCGCAAAACTGAAATAAGATCAGAAATTGATCTTGAACAAACCCCTACCATAGGTGGATACCAATACTTCTGTTGGCGTCCTCCAGAAAAATGAAGTGGGCATAAAAATTCCCTGGTGTGGTAACCGGCTCCAGCTATTCCCGCCGTTCATTGAAAGAAATATTCCATTTGTAACTGTTCCTGCCAGGATAAGCTGCGGGTCAAACGGAGAAATACCAAGGCACCATATCGCCTGGTCACCCAATGATGATTTGTAATTATATTCATCTGCAGCGTAAAGATTATTAAATGAAGTAACCTCATCCCAGAGATCTCCGGCCGTAGTACTGACTTTCAGTTTTCCTGTTGATTTTTCTACCGCGAATATTTGATTGGGATCAGCAGGGTTTACACAAAATACCGGGTGACTCAGAAATTCCTTCCCAACAACAGCAATTCCACCGTTCAATCCTCTCATCAAAGGATATTTCCATTGCGTTACAGGGTCAAAACTGATGCCACCGGGATTTTCCAGCCGGCCCAGTATTACATCTCTTGTTATCAATGTACTCTGCATTGCGGTTGTCAGCCAGATTGGATTATAAGAATATCCACCGCTGTAACTGGCCTGCCTGGCAATCGAAATAAAAGTTGCTTCAGCACTTCCGCCGGCCCTGGCATACCTGGATGGAGGAATATCCTGCCAGGAACAACCATTATCTTTCGATATTTTCCAGGGAAATACTGAAGACCCGCTACCGGGTTGTACATCCTGTATGAAAATATTATGTCCAAACCAAACGGGTGTGCCTGACAATGGTAATGGAGAATTAAAATTATTGGATCCGGGTGATGCGGGGCACTGATCCGTGATACGGGTAAAATCTGTACCGGAAAAACGCCCCATGGTTGCAACGCCAAGAAGCGTATGATCCATGTAGTTATGCGCCCATACTCCTCTGCGATTAATGACAATTCCTTCGCGGCCTCCGCCAATGGTCCATTCCCGGAGATCTGTTCTGTTGCAAAAACCCCAGCTGTTATCCATACTTCCAAACATCCACTCCCGGTCTGTTCCTGTTATATTGAAGATCTGCAAAACATTCAGACCCGTACCGGTTCCTTCATTGTTCCATGTCAACGTATGAATATTACTGCTGGTTAGATCAGCGACATGCAATCCCCCGTCAGAAGTAATCAGCATTTTACGCCCACTCCCGTTGGGAATGATGGCGACCTGACGGGTATCTTCATGTCCGCCGTTAAACCCCTTCCCATCGGCATATCCGGAACCCGGTAACCAGGGAAAAGCGGTATTTATCATGGCAGCACTCAATGCATTTACAGCATTACTGCCCGGTGCATAGCCATAATGAATATTCTCCGTATTGGAAATATATAATTCAAGCTGGTTGGTTGACGTATTAAACAGTGGCAGCACAGATTCGTAGCCGCCTGTACCGGACCTGGAATTGATTAACCCGCAAAGTGTGCGAAAAGCCTGCCAGTTTTGTCCCATATCAGTTGAACCATATAATTGCATTTGACCCATTACATCAGCCCTGGTACAGGCCAGAATAATATTCCCGGGCAAATCTGATTTCAAACAGTATTTCTGGCTTCGGTCACTATTCCAAAAGGGTAAACTGGCTCCGGATAAGGTGATATTGGCAGGTGTCCAGTTCTGGCCATTATCGGTGGAGTACTGCAAACTGGTACTACCGGCTGCAACCAGGTTACCATTACTCATCGTTTCCAGGCTTACAAAACCCGTTCTTGTTGACACAATTGTCCATTCATCCGTTGATTGTGGCTTGTACGCCACACCAAATGCTCCAATCGCATATAAGTCATTGTTGATTTTACTTTTTACAATCCGGTAGGTATTCGCTTCGATTTCATTTCTAAGCCTCGGCGACGAAGCGGAAAAGGACGCTTGCTGCCAGGCTCCTCCCGCCACTCTTTTCCAAATAAGGGGCTTTGCGTGTGTTTTATAACTGTTCTTGCTGGTTGCCCAAAGTTCCATTCCGCTTCCTGATGGAACGAGTAAAACATCCGTCACTTCATGTTCCCTGAACTGGGTTTGATGAATCCATCTTCTTCCGGCGCTCAAAAAATTCAGGGTTTCGAATATTCCGCCGGTTTCCCCGACTGCCACAACATGATTGCCGTTTCCCGGGTTTACAAATATGGAACTAACCCGGCCCCCCATCAGATAATTCATACTGACAGGGGTAACGGCAAGGCTTGATCGCAAATTATTATTTGTATACGCCCGCTGGTAAATCTCAAAGCGGTCATTAATAATCCAGGGCGCGCCATGGGCTTCAACGGCAATTTGCGTACCACCGCCATCCACTTCCACCCACTCGCTGCTGTTCCAAAAATGAATACTGAAACTTCTGCTTCTTGGAATATTTCCAATAACCCATACGGCACCATTTGCCCCAATAGCGATATCCCTTGCTTCACCCGGGTATCTTTTCCAGCTCCCGTCAGTCAGCCGCTCAAATATGTTCTTATTCCTGTCGACGATCCACGGATTTCCATTCGGGCTCACGGCAATTCTCTCGCCTGCGCCCGGAATAGTTTGCCAGCCGCCACCCGAAGACCCAAAAGCCATTGTCTGTATGGTTAACCCATTGGCACCTGCCGGTGTAGTACTGACGATCCAAACGTTACCAACAGGACTAATGCAAATGTCTGTTGCAAATGCTCCCGTGATCTCCAACCAAAGATTACCCTCACGCCGCAGGATCCTTCCTGTATTATTGATAATCCAGGGTTTCCCTTTGGGATCAACCGCAATTCTAACTCCACCGCCATTAACCAGTTCCCAGGCTGTGCCTGTCCAATGATGAATGGTGAACCCACCCCCCGTAGCCGTATTGCCTATAATCCAGGTGCTTCCGTTGGCCCCCACGGCAATATCTCTTGCCTGGCCCGGACGTAGCCTCCATTCATCTGCATGAACAGATCCGAATATGCAAAGAAAAAACACTGATACAGTAATTGTTTTCATTTCTTTTTTAATTTTTCAAAACCCATAAAAATTTGGCCTGTATTATTTATTTTATCCCAGGTAAAATCACGAACATTCAGTGATAAAAGCTGCAAATATGAAATTCAGCATAATTATTTTTTATCATAGGCCATCACCTCAAAAAATACACGGCCTGCCGGTTCCTGTTTTCCTTTCTGCCTTACTTCTATCTCATAATTTCCTATGGGCAACTTTTCAGCCGGCAACGGAACTGAAAAATATTTCTGTTGCATGTTTGCAGTAAAGGAAGTCCAGGGTTTATTATCGAGAAATATATCCCATTCTTTCACGGCCCCGTTACCCGTGTTTAAATTTCCGCAAACCAGTTGCAGTTTTTTCCCGGCGGGAAAAGAAGGCAACACCTGTTTTCCGTCTGAAACAAGGAATTTGTTTTGAAATGCATTCAGCTTCGAGGCATCATAGGGCGGTGTGGATGCAGCGGTCGTAGTAATCCATTTTTTGGTGGATGCAAAAAAAGGCGGTTCTTCACCGGCCGTAAGTAAGACGACGATCTTTTTACCGGAAACAGCCACCCCAACAATTTTTTCTGCAGCCTGGTTGTCGAACCCGTCAGGGGGCGTTTTTTCATTCACCTTCTGAAAACTCAATGCCGGCAAATCAGTATAACCGGGAATGATAAACCCGTTTTGCCGGCTGTAAAGGGTTGTATTGGCATCCAGCAATACACTGATCCCATTTGTTGTGTTGTTTACTGCTTTTAATGCCCCGGGAGAAAAATAAAGACAATCATCAAAACGGGCTGCATTGCTTTTATAAGGTCGTACCTCTGTTATATTCCTGACAACCCCAAAATCCCGGGGGATCTTCAGCAAATGCTTCCAGTATAAAATATCAGGCCGGAAGATCAATGATGTTCTTGGAAGCTGGACTTTCCAGATACCCCGGCCATGGGTAGGGAAATAAATATCATAATGAGTATCCCCGATTCCCGACTGCTTAAAATAGGGCTGATAGATATTCTTTAAGGTTCCGGATGAACCCTCTAATTGCTCCCATGAACTTCCTCTATTTAAGGAATAAAAAATGCCGTTCAATACGGTCCCAACTACAATGATTTCACCATTCGGTGAAAACCCAACGGAGGTAATAAAGCAACCGCCCCCGATATTGCTGAATTTATACAACCCGCTGTTTATTATCCGTGAACTAAGTCCGGGGATTTCTGTCCAGTTATTGCCACCATCCACTGATTGTTTTAATGTATTGGTTCCAACATCAGGAGCAACGATATGTTCTGGGTTAGCAGGATTAACCGCAAACACAGGTATTTCCCATTGCTGGTAGCCCAACCTTAAAAAACCTCCAAAGCGGGGCATAAAGGTTGTTGCTGTCAGGGTCGTAAGGTCAGCAATGATCTTTACAAAAACCTGGTTTCCCAGTTCATTCTGTATAGGCATATAGATGAACGCAGTGTTTTCTGCTACTCTTCCAACCTTTGGGATCCTTGGAGATTCCCCCGCTTTTGAATACAAAAGCCTCCAATCCCTTCCATTGTTATTGGTAATATATAACCCTATCGTACCCGTCGCAGCATCAATTGTACCTAATTGCACATAACAATCAGGTTTTATAAAAAATGGCCACCAGATATTATTCGGACAATTTGAAAACGGATGGCTGCTACTGTACCGGTTACCGGCCTGGTAAATATAATAGGGTGAACCGGCAGTGTAAGTGATATTCCCGCCGTATGGATCTGCTTCCAGTCCACGGCCTTCTGCAGTCACATCCGGATGGTTTTCTAAAGGTGGCAGCTGGTCTTCCCAATAACCGAGGTTATTATCCTGGGTGCCATAATATAAGATATGATTGTATGTTCCCCCCGCATTACGGATCATCTGCCCGGTCATATCATAGATCAGCAGGGCATTCAACCCCCGGTGCGGGCCACTGACCAATGGGAAATCGAATATACCGGTGGATTTATGCAACCCCCCGTCTGTTGATAAAAGATAAGGCCTGTCATCTCCGGCCGGTTCATTCAGAAAAGTAATTTCATGTGAATCAGAATGTATATCCCAGATCATATCCCAGGGAGCTGTATTGGAAAAGTCTACCCGGTTGTCGGCATGTATTTTGAATCCTTTTCTGAAAAAATTACATTTATTACTTGCATACATGATACAACTGTCCGCAGCTCCCGCCGTTCTTTTTCTCCTGCATTTCAGGTATGGAAAACCGCCACAGCCATCACCTCCGGCCGGCGGCCCGCTGAACGTGTTCCAGGTGGTTCCATAATCCGGCGACCATGAATAATATTCAAGAGGGAAATTGTTCGTTTCAATAATAATAATATCCGTTGACGGAACAAATCCGATAGTTTTTTTCCCTCTTGGAGATGATTCCGTTGCGGTGACAGGCATTGTTCGTTTTTCCCAGGTAAGCCCGCCATCAGCGGAATAATAAAAGCCTGAAGAACCCGCCATACAGATCTTATCTTCCTTTATCCATTTAACAGTCACCATCGTTGGATTTCCTTTATAATCCGCATGCATGGCCGCCGGGCTCTCCCTGTATGTAAAAGAAACGCCGCCATCTGTACTTTGCAATAAGCCCAGGTCTGTAACCATATAAATAATATCTGACACAGGATTATAGTCCAGGTCGTAACCCCTGGCCGTGTAGCCGCTTCTTACCGGTGATCTGTATTCACGCGGTCTTGCCGCTACCCTGCTTTTTGTCCATGTATCCCCGTTATCCGTACTGTACCAGGCAAGCGCCCAGTTTGTTCCTGCCAGCCACAGATCTTCAACAGTCACGATCAGAACCGGGGTACTCCTTTCAATATACCGGATACAAACAACACCGGTTGATGGAAAATTTTTAAGATGTGTGAACGTTGCTCCCCTGTCCCGGCTCCTGAAAATTCCTCCCGCATGTGAAGCGGCAAATATCATGAGGCCATCTGATGAATGGGTCACGGAATGAAACTGGCCTGTGAGATGGCCCTTTGGTGTCGGATATGTAAAATTAATTTCCGTAAGAGTCTGTGAGTATGAACGGTTAAACCCAAGGAACCATAAAACCAAACAAAGCTTTTTCATATTGTTTTATTAGTTTACTTATAAATGTAAAAAAAATAGTTCATGTCAACTATATTCTGCCCGGTGAAAAACATTCAGACTGATAAAAACTATACGATCACCAAAGGAGGCAGTTTATTACCTTCGGTGAATAAATAATCAATCCATGTCTTCCATCCATTTTGAAATAAAAGATGCCGTCGGCTTCATCACACTCAACCGCCCCGATAAACTCAATTCCTTTAACCGGGAGATGGCCCTGCTGATGCAGGATGCGCTGGACCTGTGTAAAGAAAAAAATGTCCGTTGTGTTTATATCACCGGGGCGGGGAAGGGTTTCAGTGCGGGGCAGGACCTTGCCGAAGTGGTTGACCCCGGGGGTCCCGGTATGAAAAGAATTTTAAAGGAACATTATAACCCGGTCATTGCAAGGATCAGGGGATTGGAGAAACCGGTGGTGGCAGCAGTAAACGGGATCGCAGCAGGAGCCGGCGCCAATATCGCTTTATGCTGTGATGTGGTGGTGGCTTCGGAAGCAGCTTCTTTTTTACAGGCATTCAGTAAAATAGGTTTGATACCCGACAGCAGCGGAACTTTTTTCCTGCCCAGGCTGATCGGCTGGCAAAAAGCCAGCGCTTTGATGATGCTGGGAGAAAAAGTTCCGGCTATCGATGCAGAAAAGATGGGAATGATCTATAAGGTATTTCCGGCTGAAAGTTTTGCGGAAGAAAGTAAAAAGATCGCAACTACTCTTGCACAAATGCCCACGAAGGGGCTGGCCTACACCAAGCATGCATTGAATCTGTCGTTTGGAAGTTCACTGGCAGAACAATTGCAACTCGAGGATGAATACCAGCAAAAAGCAGCCAATACGCATGATTACCATGAAGGAGTGAAAGCCTTCCTGGATAAAAGGACACCAAACTTCAGGGGGGAATAAAAAAAATATTCAACAATCAATAATCAATATTCAATGAACAATGAGAAAAATAAACTGGCTGATGAAGTAGTCAGCCACATGATGGATAACGATTATTTCAGTCAATGGCTTGGCATCGAAGTACTGGAAGTAAAAGAAGGATACAGCCGTGTAAGAATGACCGTGCGTAAAGAAATGGTGAATGGTTTTGGTATTGTACACGGAGGCATTCCCTTTTCACTCGGTGACAGCGCCTTTGCTTTTGCCTGTAACAACCGGAATATTTTATCGGTTGCCTTAGATACTTCCATCAATTTCGTAAAGCCGGTTCATATTGGCGATGTATTAACCGCTGAAGCCATAGAACTGCATAACGGAAGATCAACCGGGCTTTATCATATCGAAATAAAAAATCAGAACGATCACCTGGTAGCGCAGTTTAAAGGGCTTTGCTACAGGACGGACAAAAAACTCATCCACTGATTTCTTCATGCTCCATTTTTTTCATCTTCCTTTTCCGGCATTTCATTCTTTATTTTGAACCCTGACCGAAAAAAATTTTCCCGGCACCTATATCTGTTACAGTTTAGCTGCTATATAAAAAAATATGGCATCAAACGATACTACCGGAACATTTTTACTGTCACATTGCAAGGGAACTGACATGATCTGCACCAACCTGCTGATCAGGGTGGAAGCATCGAGTAACTATTGCTGGCTTTATTTCACCGATGGACGAAAGATGCTGGTGTCAAAAACCCTGCAATGGTTTGAATTAATGTTGCAGGACAAACAATTTCTGCGGGTACACAGAACACACCTCGTCAATACGTTTTTCATCAGGCATTATATCCACAAAGGGGGTGGAAAACTGTTGCTGGCAAACGGGGACGCCGTGGATATTTCCCGTAGAAAAAAAGCAAGCTTTCTGCAAAACTGGTTATTGGCCCCCGGTTCTTCGTCATAGAGGTAGTAAGCAGAAACTTCATTACCCGAAACAGGCATTTCATTTTCCCAAATGCACTTTCACTCATTTAAAATTTTTAGTGCCCGGAGGGTTTAACAGTTTAGCAGTATGAATCATTTACCCCGCAAACTTTAATCTTATGTTCAGCATAAAATTTCTTCCCTTTATTATTGTTTCGGTTTGTTTTGCGGCAATTTGTAATGCTCAAAACGTTGGTATCGGCACTAGCACACCACACAGCACCGCTATGCTGGATGTCACAAGTTCAGGCAAGGGAATGCTTGTGCCAAGATTAACATCAGTACAAAGAACTTCCATCGTCTCGCCTGCTGCCGGGTTGATAGTGTATGATACCGACTCCTCTTCCTTCAGTTATTATACAGGTTCAGCATGGGTGTTCCTGAAAGGGAAAAACAATAATGATGAAAATTGGAGCACCACAGGCAATGCAGGTACAACTACCAATCACTTTATCGGGACTACCGATCTGTCACCAATCCGGTTCAGGATAAATAATCTCAAAGCCGGGTATGCCGATACGGGTTCGCTGAATACTTGCTTTGGTTTCCGATCACTGGACTCTGTAAATACCGGGACCAATAACACGGCATTCGGATATAAAACACTTACGGGAAATTCAACAGGGGGATTCAATACCGGGATTGGATCCAACTCCATGCGGTTCAATACAACCGGAATTAATAATACCGCTACCGGGTTTTCATCATTGCAATTAAATACCACCGGATTTTCCAATACGGCTTTCGGGGCCAGGGTATTAAACTCTAACACCACGGGGAGTTTTAATACAGGAACCGGTTATGTGGCACTTTTTAATAATACAACGGGCGACTATAATGCAGCAAATGGTTACAGTGCTTTGCATAATAATACAACCGGCAACTGCAATGTTGCCATCGGTTCAAAAGCCCTGTACAATAACAGCACCATGAATAACCTCGTTGCGGTAGGTGATTCCGCGTTATACAATTATAATGACAACCCGGGTGTTTTAACAGGGGAAAACACGGCTGTGGGCAGCAAATCGCTCTTTACAACCATAACCGGTTTTTTTAATACTGCATTAGGTAATAAAACATTGTATGCAAATACCACCGGCTTCAGCAATACGGCAGTTGGACGTTTGGCACTTCAGGCCAATACAACCGGGAACAACAATACTTCAGTAGGCAGTTCATCTCTTTCAACAAACATAACCGGAAACAATAACACGGCATTGGGATCAGGCAGTTTACAGAACAATACCAACGGGGGAAGTAATACAGCCATTGGCAGCGGAACGATGGCAAATAATACAACAGGCAGTGCAAATATTGCAGCCGGCTCCTCTGCATTAGCTACCAATACAACGGGAAAAATAAATATTGCAATCGGGAATTCCGCTCTGGTAACAAACCAAACCGGGGATAACAATACCGTAATCGGCCACAGCGCATTATTCTCAAACACCGGAGCTGATAATAATACGGTGATCGGGCTTAATGCACTTTATAACTCAACCACAGTAACAGATAATTTTAATACCGCGATCGGCGACTCAGTACTTTTTAATCAGAACAGCGCGTCCGGGAAAAGTACGGCTGTTGGTGCAAAATCTTTATTTCATAATACAACAGGGGTTGAACTCTGTGCCCTGGGTTACCAGTCGCTTTTCCAAAACGGGACCGGTAATTATAATACAGCCATCGGATACCAGTCATTGTACTTTAATGTATCAGGCTCGTCCAATGTGGCTGTTGGAGATAAACCCCTTGATGCGAATACTACAGGCAGTATCAACACGGCGGTGGGAAATAATGCGCTGGGCAATAACCAGTCAGGTAACAATAATACCGGTATCGGTGCGGATGCGCTTATTACCAATACGCTGGGCACCAATAATACAGCACTGGGATACAGCGCCGATATCAGTATAAATAACCTGGCCAATGCAACGGCCATCGGATTTAATGCAACGGCCAATGCCAACAACAAAGTGGTAATAGGCAATACATCGGTAACAGTCATCGGCGGCCAGGTAGGCTGGAGCACTTTCAGTGATGGCCGTTTCAAAGAAAATATACAGGAAAATGTGCCCGGCCTTGATTTTATTACCGGGTTAAAGCCGGTAACCTATACGTTGAACATGGATAAGTATAACCGGCATCTCATACAGAATAAATCGCCGGGAGAACAACAGAAATTCTTAAGTCTCTCCGGTGTATCATCTGATGCGGCAGCCGTTGTGCATTCGGGTTTTATTGCGCAGGATGTGGAAGCATTGGCAAAAAAACTGGGATACCAATTTGACGGAGTTAACACACCCCAAAATAATACAGACAACTACTCTGTCAATTACAGCCAGTTCATCATGCCGTTGGTAAAGGCCGTTCAGGAACAGCAGAAACTGATCGAAGGCTTACAAAAAGAAATAGAAACATTAAAAAATTCAGGCAGGCAGCAATGACACCGGTCACCATTCTTTATAAATCCATTTTCCTGTTCTCTGTATTCTTATTAATGATGATGTTGAAATGGAAAGCAACCCGGAAAAGAAAATACAGGGATGCCGGGCACAGATTTAAAACAAAGAAATATGTATAAATATATTTTGATCCCAATACTCGTTTGTATTACATGTGCGAACCTGAACGCACAGCAAAATGTTGGCATTGGAACCACCAGTCCCAACAGCAGCGCCATTCTGGATATCACCAGTTTCTCAAAAGGAGTACTGGTTCCAAGAATGATATCCGTACAACGTACTGCCATTGCATCACCGGCCACAGGCCTGTTGGTATTTGATGCGGATTCAACTTCTTTTGCTTATTACAATGGCATATCCTGGGTTTTTTTAAAGGGAAAGAATGATAATGCCGAGAGCTGGAGTCTTTCCGGTAATACCAATATCAATCCCAATAATCATTTTATCGGCACTTCGGATAACCAGCCCCTGCGTGTCCGTGTTAATAATTTCCCCGCCGGGGAAATTCATCCCTCCAATGGAAATACCCGCTGGGGGATCGGCGGATCATCAGCGATGACAGGAACAAACAATACCGCACTGGGCTATCAGTCTTTTATGCAAAACGTTTCGGGTAATGGTAATACAGCCCTCGGCAGAACTGCATTATACCAGAACAGTACGGGTTCCTATAATACAGCGGTGGGAGATCTTGCTTTGAATTCCAATATCAATGGTAACAGCAATACAGCCATCGGTCGTTTTGCCATGGAGTTTAATAACAGCGGTTACAGTAATGTGGCGATTGGTGTCCATACATTGTATAACAACGTATCCGGAAGAAATTTAGTGGCGGTGGGTGATTCTGCCTTATTTAATCAGAATGGCGGTACAGGACTCAATACTGCTGTCGGCAGTAAAACATTATTTACCAATACAACCGGCTCGGGTAATACAGCGGTAGGTTTTACAGCTATGTATTCAAACACAAACGGACAGGAGAATACCGCTATAGGTTTGGGGACCTTATTTACCAACTCGGCCGGATCATTTAATACGGCCGTGGGAGTTTCATCGCTTGCACAAAACACCAACGGAAGCAATAACTCTTCATTCGGGATATATGCAGTCCGGAATAATACAACCGGGTCCTATAATACCGGTATCGGCAGCTATACCCTGTATGATAATACAACCGGTTCAAGAAATTCCGCTTTGGGTTTCCAGGCATTAAACAACAATACGGTCGCTTCAGACAATATTGCGGTTGGATATAAAGCGTTATATCAAAACCTTACCGGGACCCTGAACCTGGCCGCAGGCGTTGGTGCATTGTACAATAATACCATTGGCAGTAATTTGGTGGCTGTTGGAGATTCTGCATTGTATTACCAGAATGGCGGAGCTGGCCAAAACACGGCAATAGGCAGCCATTCATTATTTGCAAACACTACGGGTGCTTACAATACTGCACTTGGTTTCCGGTCTTTGAATGCCAATACTACCGGGGACTTTAATACCGCTTTGGGTATGGAGTCTTTAACTGAAAATACTACCGGTGATTTGAATACGGGAATCGGGGTAAATACATTAAGAAGCAATACCACCGGTTTAAGAAACACAGCCCTGGGTGTAAATGCGATGGCCAATAATACCATTGGGTCTTATAATGTGGCAGTTGGTCTTGAAGCAATATACCTGAGTACGGGGGGAAATGAACTTACTGCAACGGGCTACCAGGCATTGCGAAGCAATACCGGCAGCTCCAACACGGCCCTGGGTTACCAGGCCATGCTTGCCAATACTTTCGGAGGAAACAATGTGGCTATTGGTGTAAGGTCTTTAGATCAGAATACAAGCGGATCCAGGAATCTTGCGATCGGGAACAATGCATTAGGAAGCAATTCAACGGCATCGGATAACATGGCATTTGGATACAATGCCCTGGATGCAAATACAACAGGAACAAGAAACATGGCTATCGGGAATAATGCTTTGGGCGCCAACACAACAGCTTCAGACAATATTGCGATAGGTTACAATTCTTTGCTTCTGAATTCTACCGGCACAAATAATATAGCCTTTGGAAACAATGCACTGGGCGATAATACTACCGGGTATGAAAACATTGCCATTGGGAATAATTCACTCACCAATAACACTACTGCATATCAAAATACAGCCATAGGGTATAATACGCTTAACGTAAGTACAACTGGCCAGCAAAATGTAGCGCTTGGAGCCTATTCATTATCAACTGTCACCACCGGATTAGACAATACAGCTATTGGTTATAACGCTAATGTTGGCAGTGGTACGGTTGTTGGGTCAACAACTTTGGGAGCTGGAACCGTTGTAGTGTCAAGCCATCATGTGAGGATTGGCGATATTATAACTACCCTGATAGGAGGAGAAGTTGACTGGAGTACCCTAAGCGACGGAAGATTCAAGGAAAATATTAAAGAAAATATTCCTGGTCTTGATTTTATCTGCAGGCTACGCCCGGTTTCCTATACATTAAATACCGGTAAATTAATGAATCACCAGATTCAGGAATTGCCTTCCGGTATTCAATCCCGTTATCTGCAAAAAGAAAAGAATGACAATAATCGGGCTGCCTCCATCATCCGCACAGGTTTTATAGCACAGGAAGTGCAGGAAATTGTAGATCACAATAATTACACATTTACTGGTGTACATAAACCGGAGAATAATATTGATAACTACAGTATTGCCTACAGCCAGTTTATTATGCCTTTGGTAAAAGCCGTGCAGGAACTGAATGAACAAAATAAAAAAATGAAAGAATCGCTGGAAGGTCAGCAGAGAGCAATTGTAGAATTAAGAAAAGAAATAGAAATACTCAAACAGAAAAAATAAACATCAAATAATCCCAAAATCAAAAAACAAATGAAAAAGTCATTATTAAAAACAACCATAGCCATGGTGCTTGGTGCAATACTTTTCTCCTGTAAGAAAAAAGACACAACAGATCCGCCGGCCGCACCAAAAGATATTTATGTAGCCTATTACGAATATAATGGCACTGCAAACCAGGCCAGGTTATGGCACAACGGAACAATCACTCCGCTTACAGATGGCACTACCAATGCCTTTACCGGTAATGTTTTTATCGCCGGTGCAGATGTTTATGTATCCGGGTTTGAAAAAAATGGTTCCGGTAAGTATGTGGCAAAATATTGGAAAAACGGTTCTGCAGTAAACCTATCTGATGGTACAAAGAATGAGTATTGCCAGGGTTTATTTATTTCGGGAACGGATGTTTATGCCTGCGGGTTTGAAATAAATGGTTCTTTGTATATACCAAAATATTGGAAAAACGGAGTACCGGTACTTTTATCTGCAGGTTCTTTAGATGGGAATGTATTCGCAATATTCGTTTCCGGCAATGATGTGTATGTGTCAGGATACGAGTATAATCCTGCAACCACAAATGAAGCTAAATATTGGAAAAATGGCGTTGAAGTAAAGCTTTCTGACGGTACGAAAACAGAATACGCAACCGGATTGTTTGTAGCAGGCAATGATGTGTATGTAACCGGAAGCGAACAGCCATTTTCAAGCTCTAATGTAAATGCTAAATACTGGAAAAACGGAATTCCTGTGACCTTGTGGAGCGGTAAACCTTTTACAATAGCTTCCAGAATTTATGTTTACGGCTACGACATTTATGTGTTGGGCAGGGAGACTAACAATGGAAACAATGCAACAGCAAAATACTGGAAGAATGGTACAATTTCTACACTTACTGACCCGGCCAAGAACGGAAACCCGACGCAAATGTCACTATGGGGTTCTGATGTATTTATTTCAGGTTTTGAAACAATAACCGGTACCGGTGGAAATAATATTGCCAAATATTGGAAAAATGGCATAGCCACCAATATTACGGATGGATCCAGGACTGCATATGCCACCGGTATTGCTGTAAAATAACTTTACGCTGAAAGTTTTGAGCCGGACCTCTGCAGATGTATCTGGTTTTTGATTAGATAATGAAACAAGGGCGGCCGCAATGCCGCTTCTTGCTTTTATTATCTGAGAGGACCGGCATGATTGAAATTTATCTATCTTAGAAAAAAGAAAAATTGCCCTCTTTTTTAAAAATAAAAACTGCCTGCAGATATTTTTTTATAGTCTGTTCTTTTCAGCAATTCTTCCTGCCGGGATCTTCTGCCCAGCAACCCCGGTTCTTCCATATCAATGCTGCGACAGGTCTTTCTTCCAATAATGTAACTGCCGTTGCAAGAGATAAAACAGGGCTGTTGTGGATCGGCACCAATGAAGGGCTGAATATGTATGACGGATATAAATCAGAACTTTTTAACCAGAAAATACCGGGTTCCGCCAATATCACCCGGCTGTTATGTGATTCATCCAACCGGATATGGGCAGGTACTACATCCGGACTTTTTATGCTTGATTCAAAAAGAAGGGTAATACCCGTTGATATCCCGGGTCTGGCCGGTGCAGAAATAATTAATATTCTCCAAAAAGAGAACGGGGATATCGTTGCGCAGACAAGAACGGGTTTCTATTTGTATTCAGATAAAAACAGGCCGGGTAAAAAAGATCAATGGGCAGAAATAATCAACCTGAAAAAATATGCAGCCGACCTGGGTGATGGATCAGAACTGAGGGATTTCAACCGCCTGCAGGGAGACGAAGTCTTGTTCCAGGTGAAGGACACTTTATCCATCATTGATTTTTCAAAACAAGAAAAAATATTCAGCATCGTTTGCCCGAATGGAGTATGCACCGGGGCCTGGTTCGGCAGGGGAAACCTTCTTTTAGCAGATTACTTTGGGCATTTGTTCAGGCTGGATACAGAGAAAAGGAAGTTTGAAAAAAATTTTTTTTTAGCCGGGAAAGAAACACCGTTGCCGGCTCTTTCTGATGTTTCAAAAATCAGGATGGCGGCCCCCGGCATGTATCTTCTTAACTCATTATACAGGGGAGTGTATTTTTTTAACACGCAAACCGGATCGCTGGAACAATATGAACATGACCCGGTAAACATATTTTCACTGAGCGAAAATAAAACCAGCGGAGTTTTTTTTGACGGGCGGGGAAATATTTTTGTCACTACTATTTTTACCGGGCTTAATTGTTTTAACAGGAATAACTACAGGGCATCCTATTTCAATTTTTTTTCTGATAATCAAGGAAACATTTTTGATAATTACATAAACGACATTTTTGAAGATGCCCGAAAAAACCTGTGGCTGGCCGCATACGACCGGCTTATTTACTGGAATCCCCGCACCAACCGAAGCCGGTTCATAACTTACCGCACCCAGTTTAATGCCAGCAATGATTTTAATGCGGATCTTGAGTTCAGGGCTGTTTGTGCAGATAGTTCCGGCCGGATATGGGCAAGTGTATATACGGGGGGAATTGCATTGATAGATACTTTTTCCTGGCGTTGCCGGATCGTTATCCGGCATCAGCCCTGGTCATCTCCGAATAACGGATTGAGAAGTTCCTATATACATGATCTGTATCCGGATGCCTCCGGAAGGATCTGGGCCTGCAGCGGGACAGGTGTGTTTACATTCAATTCAAAAACGTTTGAGACGGATACGTTGAATCCGGCAGTGGTCATGAATGAACTTGGCGGAAAAAGGGTGTACAGGATATGGGGCGATAAAAAGGGGCGTATGTGGTTTGCCACCGAGACAAACGGCGCTTATTGTTATAATAGCGACGGTAATACACTGGAACATTATACTGTTCATGAAGGTCTTCCTTCCAACAATTGCCTCAGTTTTGCCGAAGACCATTCAGGCAATGTATATGTGGCAACATCAAAAGGGCTTGCAGCGCTGGATAAGTACGGAAAAATTAAAGTAATAGGGAAAGCGCAACGGCTTGATGAAACTGATTGCAGGTCTTTAATGACAGATAACATGGGGAATATATGGTTTGCATGCAAAACAAATTTACTTGCCTGTTATAATCCTATCGACAGCAGTTTCAGGTTTTTTTCAGATGAGTCAGGTCTGAGCCGCGCCGGGTATAAGTCGAATTCTTTTTACCGGGCGCCGGATGGAAAACTGTATTTCGGGAATAATAAAGGTGTAAGTTTTTTTGACCCTGCTTTATTGCTTTCATCGAAAGAAGATTTCAGTATTTCCATCCGGAAAATGTCCCTGCAGGACACCGCTTATTTATACAGCACTACGGATACCACGCATCTCCGGTATGATGAGAACAGCTTTAGTTTTCATTTTGCTGCTGTGAACTATGCCGGATTAAAGAACATGTATTACCGTTATATGCTGAAAGGTTTTGACAAAACCTGGGTAAACGGCACGGATGTTACCATGGCAGTTTATCATGCGGTCCCGCCCGGCAGCTATACTTTCCGGGTCATGGCTTCAAAAGATGGTAATGACTGGATCAATTCATTTAATGAAATACATCTTATTATTTCTCCTCCATTCTGGAAAACCTGGTGGTTCAGAACGCTGGCCGTTCTTGGCATGGCCCTGCTCGCAATTGGCTATTACCGGTACAGGATGAAATCGCAAAAAGCCATCCAGGAAGAAAAGCTGAAAGTGGAAAAACTGAAAACCGAACAATACAGGAGCCGTCTCGAAATGGAACAGGTCATTAATTTTTTCAATTCATCGCTGGTTGGCAAGCTTCATGTGGATGATGTGTTGTGGGATGTAGCGAAGAATCTCATCGGCCGCCTGGGCTTTGTGGATTGCATGATTTACCTGTGGAATGATGATAAAACAAAAATGATACAGAAAGCCGGCTACGGACCCAAGGGTTCTCTCGATGAAATTCAGAAACAACCTTTTGATGTGGAAGAGGGACAGGGTGTGGTTGGCTGGGTGATGAAACATAAAATACCGGTCATCATCCCCGATACATCGGTTGATGCAAGATACCGGCCCGATGAAATGGTAAGGCTCAGTGAGATTACTGTTCCCATAATTTATAACGATGAACTGATTGGCATTATTGACAGCGAACATCCTGAAAAAAATTTCTTTAACGATAACCATCTCCAGCTCTTAATGACCATTGCGGCATTGATTGAAACCCAGATCCACAATTTACGGTCACAGCAATCATTGCAAATGGCACAAAAAGAAAAAGCGGAAATGCAATATGAAAACCTGAAACAGCACCTGAACCCTCATTTTCTTTTCAATTCGCTGGCTGCGGTCATCGGGCTCATCAAATCCGAACCCAAACTGGCTGTGGAATTTGTCCGTAACCTGAACAGGGTGTACCGGTATATCCTTCAAAATAAGGATGAACAAAAAGTAACCCTGCAGGCGGAACTGGACTTTGCACAACAGTATTTCCAGTTGCAGAAGATCCGTTTTGGCAACGGGCTGCAGATATTACTGAACATTGACCCGGAGATGGCCCGGAAAAAAATAGTACCCGTAACCATCCAGAACCTGATCGAAAATGCCATCAAGCACAATATCATCGCCGAAGAAACGCCGCTGGTAATAGAGATTTTCACCCGGGATGATTATTTGGTGATCAGGAATATCCTGCAGAAAAAAAGTTTTGTTGAAACGAGTAACCGAACCGGCCTGAAAAACCTGAAACTGCTTTATGGTTATTTAACCCCCGTGCCTGTTGAAATCCTGGAAGACAATGATTATTTTACGGTAAAAATTCCCCTGCTATGAAGGCACTGATCATTGAAGATGAAAATGTGATTGCCCGGGAACTTTGTGAGGCAATAGAAGAAGTGGCAGATGATGTGGAGATCATCGCGACGCTGCCAAGCATAAAAACGGCCCGCAAATGGTTTATGCAAAACCCGGAACCGGACCTGATGTTCATGGATATTCAGTTGGGCGATGGGGTTAGTTTTGAAATATTTGAACATTTCCGGTTCAACTGCCCCGTCATCTTTACAACCGCTTATAATGAATATGCGATAAAGGCCTTCAAAAAGAACGGGGTTGATTACCTGCTGAAGCCGGTGGAAATAGCTGAATTGAAAATAGCCATTGATAAATGCCGCAAAATTATTGCAAGGGGAAAAAACTCATTGCAGGATATCCGGGCCCTGCTGGGTGAGATCGAGCCTTCTTCCGTAAAAAAATTTAAAGAAAGGTTTATCGTACAGGTACGCAACCAATGGGTGCCGGTGGATGTAAATAATATTGCCCTCTTTTACCGGGAAAACCTGAATTACCTGGTGACATTTGAAGGTGAAAAATATATTTTGACCCAGTCAACGCTGGACGAGATCGAAGCGGAAATCAATCCTGCATTATTTTACCGGGCCAACCGGCAATTCATTATTCATGTAAAAGCCATTGAAAGTATAAAAGTGATGGATGGCTCCGGGTTGCTGGTCAACCTGGTAAAACCATTGAATTATGAAGTGGAAATTAGCCGGAAGAAAGCCCCTGATTTCCGGAAGTGGCTGGGTAGTTAATTTTGTACAATCATGATTTATTCTTTCAAAGATTTCATCCCCGTCATCCACGAATCCTCCTTCGTTCATCCCCTGGCTGCCGTAACCGGTCATGTGATCATTGGGAAAGATTGTTATATCGGGCCGGGGGCTGCTTTAAGGGGTGATTGGGGAAAAATTATTCTGGAGGACGGGTGTAATGTCCAGGAAAATTGCATCATCCACATGTTTCCGGGCATAACGGTATTATTAAAAGAGGGTTCGCATATCGGTCATGGGGCCATTATTCATGGCGCCACGATCGGGAAAAATTGTCTTGTGGGTATGAATGCCGTTATCATGGATCATGTACAGTTAGGTGATGAATGTATCGTTGGTGCGCTGACCCTGGTCAAAGAAGGAGAAACCATTGCTTCCCGGAGTCTGGTGGTTGGTAACCCCGGTAAAATTATTAAACAGGTGACCGGTGAAATGCTGGCCTGGAAAACCGAAGGCACCCGGCTTTACCAGCAATTACCGCGTGATTGTATGGAAAACCTGCGGGAAGTTGAACCTCTAAGAACTGTACCGGAAAACCTGCCCGCCCAGCCGGCAACATACAGATCTTTTAAAAAATAGTTTTTCCGCCATTCATAAAATTTTCTTTTCCCAAACAGGAAATAGTTGTATCTTAAATTTCCATTTTAAACCTTTGTAAACAAAAAAAAACATGTGTATGAGAAAAAGTTTACCTGGCATCTCCCTTTTATTGGGAACCGTTTTGCTTACAACCTTTGTTTCAGCCCAGCAGGCTGATCGTTTTGCTTATTCCATGACCGATGTGCCGCAACAAAATGGCAACTGGGTCTACCTGCGTATCCTGAACACCGAAACCGGTACATTCAGCGGAACGCTGATCAATGGATTGGCGGATAAGCAGGCCGTGTATGACGCATACACCAAAAAACAGATCACGGATCCGGTTGTCAACCAAATGGGTTTCAGTGAACAACCTGCTTTTAACAGCGGAGTAGCTGCATTGGCATTCGACAACAAGCATAACCGGCTTTATTATACGCCGATGTTCATTGACCAGTTGAGGTATTATGATCTCAAAACACAACAGGTATATTTTGTACCGGTTCCTTTTTCCAATAAGGCGGTAAAATCTCCTGACCAGGGTAATATCATTACCCGCATGGTGATCGCGGCTGATGGTTACGGTTATGCCCTGACCAATGATGCCACACAACTTTTACGTTTTACCACCGGGAAAAAACCGGAGATCGTGGACCTGGGTTCATTGGTGGATGATCCGGCCAGCAAAGGAGTTTCCATTCACAATTCCTGCAGCAGCTTCGGCGGCGATATGATCGCTGATGATGACGGCAACCTGTATGTTTTCTCCGCCCGCAATCATGTTTTCAAAGTAAATATTGAAAGCAAGGTGGCCACCCATCTCGGAGTTATTTCCGGTTTACCCAATGGATTTACTGTCAACGGAGCCGTGGTCAATGAAAACAATGAAGTGATTGTCGGCAGCGCCATGGAATCTGCATCTCTATTTGTTGTCAATACAAAAACATGGGCAGCTTCCCCGATGAAGATGAACGGAACCATTTATCATACATCTGATCTTGCCAATGGGAATCTTCTTGTTTCGGGCAACAAACCCAAAACATCAAATATTGATCTTATCTCGAGAAATGTCCCGGGCAATACCGGCAACAATAAAATAAATATTTATCCCAACCCGGTTACGAACAAACAGTTCACCATCCAGTTCAACGACCAGGTTGCCGGCAGCTATACTGTCCGGATAACGGATGTAACAGGCCGCCAGGTTATCCAACAGGTAGTGAATGTGTCCGGGGATAATCAATCCCAGCTTATCAGGCTTCCGGCCTTGTCTGCAGGTGGTGTTTACCTGGTGAAAGTTTCAGATCCCAACAGCAAATCAGTATTCAGTTCCAAATTAGTAGTTCAATAACAAGTGTCCCTGACGTGAAGAAAGTCCCCCGATTCTTCGGGGGACTTTTTTATTTTGTTTTTTTCCAAACGGGTCCCTTTGGTTTGGCAGCATTGAAAAAGCCTTCACATTTATGATCACCGCCTCCTTCTATACCGCCGGAGGGTGAACAGATCACATTACAATTTTCATCATAGAGGGTATTGAACTGGTCACAGCAATCCGCAGTAAAAAAGAATACCCTTTTGCCATTATAAATGTATTCATCGATCTGGATGGGCGGATTCTGTGCTGTTTTATTTTCAAACGCAATGATCTGTTGCCTGATACAGGAAGGAATTGAATCCCTGGATGCTGTGGTGTTTTGTTTTCCTTTATTATTACAGCTAACCATCAGGGGAATGACCAACAGTAATACCAGATTTTTTTTCATATAAAATGTTTTTTTGCTTTCAACAAACTCCGGATCTGTACCAGTTTGAATTTTTCCCGCAGATATGCGCCGATGAGGATGCAGATTTCGCAGAAAAAATCAGCGTTAACCTGCGGTCCCGGTTGAAATCGGGAATGCGGAAATATATTCAATTTTCAAAACAATACATTACCAAAGCTTCGCGGGCAAGGCGTGATAGATAGAGTATATTTGCAGTTGCCCGCCCCGTCTTCCATTCTTCGGAAAATCCGGCGGGTATCACGTGCTGCAAAAGTTATAGCTATTGCCTTTGACTGCGTAGCACACTATAAATATAAGCAATTGGAGAAAAGTAATTTCGTCGACCAGATCCGTATTTTTTGCCGGAGCGGGCATGGTGGCGCCGGGTGCAAACATTTTATGCGTAATAAATTCACGGCCATGGGCGGACCCGATGGCGGTGACGGTGGACGTGGCGCCCATATCATATTAAAAGGAAACAGTAATCTCTGGACACTGCTTCACCTCCGCTATTATAAAAATGTGCTGGCAGAAAATGGAGAAGCCGGCAGCGGCAATAACAGCAGCGGCCGGGCGGGTAAAGACATTATCATTGAAGTTCCGCTGGGCACCATTGCAAGAGACGAAGAAACAGGGAAAAAAGAAGTTGAGATACTGGAAGACGGGCAGGAAGTCATCTGGATGCCCGGTGGGCGCGGTGGTTTGGGCAATGCACAGTTTGCAACACCATCCAACCAGGCGCCGGAACATGCGCAACCCGGTGAGGATGGAGTGGAAGGATGGAAGATCCTTGAATTAAAAGTGCTGGCCGATGTGGGACTGGTTGGTTTTCCCAATGCGGGAAAATCAACATTACTTTCTGTGATCACGGCAGCCAAACCAAAAATCGCCGATTATGCATTTACAACGCTTGTTCCCAACCTTGGTATGGTGGAATACCGCGACGGAAAAAGTTTTTGCATTGCCGATCTCCCGGGTATCATTGAAGGAGCATCGGAAGGGAAGGGATTGGGTCATCGTTTCCTCCGGCATATTGAACGTAACTCAGTGCTGCTTTTTTTGATACCGGCCGACAGCAATGATCATAAAAAAGAATTTGAGATACTGGTCAAAGAACTGGAGCAATACAATCCCGAATTATTACACAAACAATTTGTCATTGCCATCAGCAAAAGCGATATGCTGGATGATGAATTAAAAGCGGCCATCGAAAAAGAATTGCCGGCCGGTATTCCCCACCTCTTCATTTCATCCGTCACGAATAAAGGTTTGACCGAATTGAAAGACCTGCTCTGGAAAGTGCTGAATCAATAATGCAAAGGAATATTTGCATGGCCTGTTATTAATTTTTCCCGCAGATATTCGCTGATCAGAAAGCCGATTTCGCGGATGTTTTGCATAATAAGCTGCGCAATCCGCGGGAAAATCTGCGGAATCAGCGGGAAAACATTTTTATCAATTTCAAATCAGAGTACTACTAACAGAATCGGGTTTTTAATTAATTGTTTCATTGATTTATCTTTATTCAAACCTTAACCATGACCTCCAAAACTCCTGCTCCGAAGATCAGCCTGGCAGATATTTTCACCGTTGATTTCTGGCGTTACCTTGTCAAAGCTCTCTGGCTTTTTTTCCCCGCCATTCTTTTTTTGGTACTGGGCATTCTTATTTTCTGGATGCTTCCGCAGGGCAGGGATATCATGCTGATCACGCTCGAGCAGGGAAAAGAACCTGTTTTTCTCTATTGCATCCTGGCTGTTTTGTTATGGACCTATGTCACCTGGTATTCAACCAGGCTGGTGGGTAAGGCCAAAGGGTTTCAGCAGCCGGATGAGAACCATATCTGGGTAAGATTAAGAATACAAATGCCAAGGCTCATGGGTTTTAGCTGTCTAACGGTGATCATCATTGCTTTTTTGCAACTTCCCGTTTCGGGAATACAAATTGACTACCCCTGGAATCTTATCCTGTTGTTGTTCAGTATCTCTTATTATTTTTTGGTTTTTATGCTCTGGGAAAAATTTTTAAACAGGGATTATGATAAAGAACATTATATAAAATTTCTCCGCTCGGTACGCAATGCGGCTGTCTTCATCATGCTGGGCGGCGCGATCGCCGTTTCACTGCTTCAGTCATTCCTGGGCATCATTCTTCTTTTCCTTGGCATGCAGGTTGGACTCACTCTCCTGCTGATCATCCGCCGGAAACTTTCTGATATCCTGGAAATTTCATTTTACCAGCAGGAAGAAAATGAACGGGGGTTCAACAGGGATTCGAAGATCAAAAAGAGATTGATGGGACTGCTGAACGACAAGGAAGACAGGATCTTCTCCCGTGCTTTTTTATGGATCAGCATTTTACCCTTTGCCTGTTATCTTGCAACCATTGTTTCTGTTCCTTTCTCTGTACATATCGGCAGTTTCCCGTTCGCCATCGTGGCATTTTCTGTTTTACTTATCCTGGGAAATTTCCTCGCCCTTGTTTCGGCGCTGGCCCGGTTCAATATGCATCTCTTATTTTGGGGACTCGCTTTTATTGCAGGCCTGGTCACCGATCCGCATAAAGTCAGGTTGATCAAAAAACAAAATACATCAATACTTTTTGAGAACAGGCAAACGCTGAAAGAATATTTTACCAATTGGATCTCTCTTCGTTATCCCAATCCCGACTCTATTCAAAAACAACCCGTCTATTTTGTATTGGCCGACGGAGGCGCTTCCCGTTCGGGTTATTGGGTGGCTTCCGTGCTTTCCCGTTTTGAGGACAGCGCCGGAGAAAATTTTTCACGCAACCTGTTTTGCCTTTCGGGTGCCTCGGGTGGCAGCGTGGGCAATGCAACATTCTTTACTATCCTTCGCAATAAAAAAAATCTCGACAGCAGTTGCCTGTATGCTTCGAAGTCTTATTTAAAATCAGATTTTCTAACGTACACGCTGGCCCGGATGCTGGGGCCGGATGTGTTTCGTTATGTGCTTCCCTTTTTAATGCCTGTCAAAGACAGGGGATATGCACTTACAAAAGCCATAGAAAAAGCGCCGGGCAAAAAAAATTTTTTCTATGATAGGATGAATGTGGGTATGGCTGAGCTCATAACACAAAAAGATCAAAAGACCGGTCTGCCCATACTATGCATCAACACCACCCGGATGCAGGATGGAAGACCCGGTGTGATCAGTACCATTAATATGCAGGAATATTATTTTAACCAGCGTGTGGATGTACTGAGCCTGTTGGATGAAAAAAAAGACCTGAAACTCAGTTCGGCCGTGGTGCTCGGGGCCAGTTTCCCTTATGTTAGCCCGGCCGGCAGAATAGATGCAAGAGTTCTTGTGAAAACAGCCACCGGCAAAAAAGAAAAAACCGAATCACAATATTTTGTCGACGGGGGTTATTTCGATAATTCCGGCGCCGGCGTGGTCAATGAAATGATCATAGGTATGAAACAACTCATGAAGGAGGATACTGCTTTCTTATCAAAGTATGACGGCAAACTGGATTTCAGGGTACTTCATATCACCAATGACCCCAACCCCGGCGGCGAACCGGTATTGGAAAAAGTGAACCCTCTTATCAATGATTTGGCTGCCCCTGTAAAAACCGTGGCAGGCAACTATGGCAGCCAGACCAGCGTCAATGATTCAAGACTGGAAAATTATATGCGGATCAATTTTGGCCCGGGGCATTATAACCGGATCAATCTTTATAAGGAAAACGACAATATGATCTTCCCGATGAACTGGGTCATTTCAAAACGGGTGCTGGACAGTATGGATGCCCGGCTGGAGGGTTCCCCGGAGGTAAAAGCCATGTGGCAAAAGATGAATGAATAGTTGTATTCAGAAAAACTAATT
>CAZQGZ010000024.1:0-18238 GCA_964592935.1 uncultured Chitinophaga sp.
GGCGGCACCTCCCTGCTGATCATGGTAGGTGTTATCCTGGATACCCTGCAGCAGATCGAAACCCAATTGCTGATGAGGCAATATGATGGGCTGATGAAAAGCGGGCGCATACAAGGAAGACAAACCACGTCGGCAGTTCAATATTAAAAGAATAATAATGCAACTTGTTGAACCCGTCCCGGCAGTTTCAGGACGGGTTCAGATTTTCAGGGCACACCCGGGCTTTTTTTCTGTATGAGAAGGAAAACAGAACACTACCCTTTATGAAGTGAATATTGAATTTGAATAAACTAATTTTGGAATTTATAGCATGATGATCTGTAAAACAGAAGAGGAAGTGGAGCGGATGCGGCAAAGCGCTTTGCTGGTGAGTAAAACATTGAGTGAAGTGGCCAGGTCGCTGAAACCCGGGATGACCACTCTTTTTATTGATAAGATGATCGGTTCTTTTATCCGTGATCATCATGCGATACCATCTTTCCTTCATTATAAAGGCTATCCATTTAATTCCTGTATTTCGGTCAATGATGTAGTGGTGCATGGTTTCCCCGGGAAAAATGAGCTGAAAGCAGGTGATATCGTCTCCATTGATATCGGGATCATTTTAAATAGCTGGCATGGGGACCATGCCTATACTTTCGCTATCGGCGACCCGGGTGATGCGGTCAAACAACTGATACGGGTAACCAAAGAATCATTGTACAGGGGAATCGAAAAAGCAATTGTGGGGAACCGGATCGGTGATATTGCTTTTGCCATCCAGGAACATACCGAAAGAAAATATGGTTATGGAGTGGTCCGTGAACTGGTGGGGCATGGTCTTGGAAAAAATCTGCATGAAGACCCGCAGGTGCCTAACTACGGAAAAAGAGGTAGTGGCCCAAGACTAAAAGAAGGGCTGGTACTTGCCATAGAACCCATGATCAATCTTGGAACAAGGCATGTTTACACAGAAGATGATGGCTGGACCGTAAGAACAAAAGACGGAAAACCTTCCGTACATTTCGAACATGATGTTTGTGTGAGAAAAGTAAAAGCGGATATCCTGTCCGATTACAGTATCATTGAAGCAGCAGAAAAAAATAACCCGGAATTATTCTGTGCGCATTAAAGCACCCGGTACTTCATTTCCACCCTTGCATCTTTCCATATTTCCTGTGGGCTGATATATGTATCATTCAGCCGGAATACAACACCGGCTTTTGCAAACGCATCCCGTACCAATTCCGAACAGATATAATTTTTGTTCTTTTCCTTTTTCCCGATGCGGAATAATATGCGGGTCATGATCCGGATGATCTCCCAGTTGTCATAAGGTCTTGTCAGTTCATCCAGCCCGAAGCAGATGGCTTTGTTGAGCTTTTCATGTTCAAGTTCAAAGTTTAACCTCGCCAGGACGATCTGTCCTTTATAAGGTCTCTTTGTTCCTTTGTAATCATGCAGGTATTTGGAAAGAGGAATGAGCCGTATGCCGATCTTAGGTTCAGCTTCGAGGATCATGACCCGGCGTAATTCTTCATCTTTATAAACAATGGCCACATGGCTCCAGGCGCTTTTTGTTAACCGCTGGATGATGCCGGAAAATGTATAACTGCCCGAACTGAAAAAAATATATCCTGTTTTTAACTGGTCTCTTATTTTTTCATACGGGAATACCGGGAGTTCCTTTATTTGCTTTTTTGTAAGCGCTTCTGCCATGGCAAAACGAACTTAACAAAAATTCATCTTTCTTTGCCGAAAACAAAAAATTGGCAAAAAAAATTGTTGTGATCGGAGGGGGTGCAGCCGGATTTTTCTGTGCTGTAAATGCAGCCCGCATGAACCCGGAACTTAAAGTGGTTATTATTGAAAAAACCAGCAAATTTTTGTCAAAAGTAAAAGTAAGCGGTGGCGGCAGGTGCAATGTAACCCATGCCTGCTTTGATATAGCGGAGATGAGCAAGAAATATCCACGCGGACAGCATTTTGTAAAGAAAGCTTTTCACCAATTTTTTACCTCAGATACCCTTCAATGGTTTGAAGAAAGGGGAGTGAAACTGAAGGCTGAATCAGACGGTAGAATGTTCCCGGTTACCGATTCATCACAAACTATTATTGATTGTTTATTGAAGGAAGCAAGGAAATATGGTGTTGAAATAATAACGAATGCAGAAGCAGTTAAGATAAAGACCCGGGATTCAATATTCAATATTCAACTGGCAGGTGAAAAAATTTTACAAGCAGAATTCGTCTGCATAGCAAGCGGCGGGTATCCGAAATCATCTATGTTCAACTGGTTAATAGAATCAGGACATACGATCGAAGAACCGGTTCCTTCTTTGTTTACGTTCAACCTGCCTCATCATCCGATAACAAAGCTGATGGGTGTAAGTGTTGAAAAGGCAGTCGTGAAGATCGCGGGGACCCAATTGAAGCAGGAAGGACCTTTATTGATCACTCATTGGGGGCTAAGCGGGCCTGTGATATTGCGCCTAAGTGCCTGGGGCGCCAGGGAACTGAAAGAAAGAAATTGGGAATTTGACATCCGCATCAACTGGCTTCCTCATTTCAATGAACAAAGGTTGCGGGATGAATTTCAGCGATTACGGTTATCTCTTGCTTCGCAGAAACTGGTTAATAAAAATTCCTTTGGACTTCCCGTCAGGCTCTGGGAGTTTTTACTGACACAATCCGGAATAAAAGCTGGATGGCGCTGGGCCGATCTTCCATCCGCAGAACAGAACCGCTGTATAAAAAACCTTAGCAGCTATGAATGTATGGTGAAAGGGAAAACTGCTTTTAAGGAAGAGTTTGTAACAGCGGGTGGTATTAAACTGAATGAAGTGGATGTCAATACGATGATGAGTAAAAAGGTTCCCAACCTTTTCTTCGCCGGGGAAGTGCTGGATGTGGATGGTATTACGGGAGGATTTAATTTTCAGCATGCCTGGACCAGCGGTTGGATCGCTGCAAAACATGTATCAACCCTTTCACGGTGAATCTACCTGTCCGTATGTGTCTTTAGCTGGTTAAATGACCATGCTGTGAATGGGCTCAGTATGATCAAAAAAACAACCCACCAGCATTTCAGTATTATCCATAAGATAGATATGATGAGCAGGAGATAAACCGGGTAAAGAAACAGAAGAATACCTGTCATCACGGAATCAAAATGATCATTATCAAATGTTCTTTTCCAGACAATTCGTTTGACCGGCAAATAAAGCGGTGCGTGGATCAGCCAGCCGATAGCGGCAGGAACAGCCAATAAGATTTTTTTTAAGGGAGAGGGTCTTAATTCAAATTTTGAAGCCTGTGCCTGCCGGTCCGTTTTCGGGATCTCCAACACCAGCTTTTCCAATTGTGACCTGAGCAGATCATTGAAAACCTGGTGCCTCAAACCTTCTGCCATTTCCATGTTGATCTGATCCGCAGTAATGATCTCTCCAAAATTCAAAAAAATGTTCTTGCCAAAACGGGTAAAGGAACTATAGTTGATCCCAAGCGGCAAAACCCGTAATGGAATATTCTCTTCCCATGCTTTGATTGCAAGTCTTGCCGTTCCTTTTTTCAACGGCCGGAGATGCCATTCATTGATGCATTTCCCTTCACTGAAAATGGTTACAACACCTTTTTGCCTGAAAAGAGACAAGCAGGCATCAAAAGTTTTATAATTTTCTGAAAGATTTTCTACTCCTTCGCTGGTGCGGTACACCGGAAGTATTTTCAGCGCATTAAGTATTTTGCTGATCTTTTTGTTTTTAAAAGCATCACCTCTTGCCAGGTTCCAGATATTTTGTTTGAAAATCGTATCCAGGATCACGGAATCCAGAAAAGAGTTGGGATGGTTTGATGCAATCAGCAGCGGCCCTTTTTCTTTCAGCAATTCCGGTTTGTTGATCATAATACGCCGGCACCAGATCAACATGGCAAGACGGGAAAGAACTTTAAGCAACCGGTACACCAGATTTTTTTGGTGAATATAGTAAACTACATGAATGTTTAAAGGATCCGGATACCTGAATGAAGCCCGGGGATTGCTTGCCAGATGGGCTGTAACCCCTGCCCAATCAGGGTTTTATCGCTTTTTGACTTATGCAAAAAACTCCCGGCTCAAAACTCACGACTCCAGACTATTTGCCTTATCTTTGCCGCCCCGAAATAATTAAACCCTTCGGGAATTTTATACATGTTTGAAAACATTATTCGGAAACAATTAAACGCTGATGAGCAGGAGATGGCAGCCCACCACGAGGAGGGAGATGCATCTGCAGCGACAACAACGGCACCTGCTGAAGAATCCACACCCATTGAAACCACACCCGTTGTAACAACTCCCGTGCAAACTGCACATGATGATTTTGACTGGAGCGTTGACAAGCGTAACATCACGGCTTACTCCAGTGAAGAAAAAGAAAAGTATCACCAGGTGTATGACAACACGTTTGTTCAACTGGACGATGGACAAATGATAAAGGGTACGGTGGTTGGACTCACCAAAACAGATGTTGTACTCAACATCGGATTTAAAAGTGATGGGTTAATCTCTTTGAATGAGTTCCGTGATCTTCCCAACCTTGCTGTAGGGGATGAAGTGGAAGTAATGATCGTGGAGAAGGAAGACCGGGAAGGTCATCTGAATCTCAGCCGCCGCCAGGCCCGTATTACCCGCGCCTGGGAGCGGATCGTGGAAGTTAATAAAACCGGTGAAGTGATAACCGGGCTCGTTACTTCTAAAACAAAAGGCGGGTTGATTGTAGATGTGTTTGGTATGGAGACCTTCCTGCCCGGTTCGCAGATCGATGTGAAGCCAGTAACAGACTATGATCAGTTTGTAGGGAAAACCATGGAATTCAAGGTGGTTAAGATCAATGAAACCATTAAGAATGCTGTTGTATCCCACAAAGCACTTATCGAAAGCGATATTGAAGCTCAAAGGGCCGAGATCATGAGCAAACTGGAGAAAGGCCAGGTGCTGGAAGGAACGGTGAAGAATATCACAGATTTCGGAGCGTTTATGGACCTGGGTGGTTTGGACGGATTGTTATATATCACCGATATTTCATGGGGACGTATCTCTCACCCGTCAGAAGTATTGAAGCTTGATCAGAAGATCAACGTGGTGGTGCTTGACTTTGATGATGAGAAAAAACGGATCAGTCTTGGTTTAAAACAACTCACACCACATCCATGGGAAGTGCTGGGAGAGAATATTGCTGAAGGAAATATTGTAAGAGGGAAAGTGGTCAATATTGAAGATTATGGAGCGTTCCTGGAGATTCAGCCCGGTGTGGAAGGCTTGGTGCATGTCTCAGAAATTACCTGGGCCAATACACCGATCAATGCCAAAGAGTTCTTCAAACTCGGAGATGAACATGAAGCCAAGATTGTTACGCTGGATAAGGCCAGCCGTAAAATGAGCTTGTCCATTAAACAGCTTTCGCCGGATCCCTGGAACGATATTGAAACCAAATTTGCCGAAGGAAGCCGCCATACCGGTTTAGTGAAGAATATTACCAATTATGGTGTATTCGTGGAACTGGCTCCGGGTATCGGTGGTATGATACATATCAGTGACCTGAGTTGGTTAAAACGTTTTAATCATCCCGGTGAATATACGCGGGTTGGATCCAACATTGATGTCATGATCCTGGGTATTGATAAAGAGAACCGCAAACTTCAATTAGGCCATAAGCAACTGGAGGAAGATCCCTGGAATACCCTGCAGGATACATTTGCAGTTGGCAGCATCCATGAGGGCACGGTGAGCCGTCGTGATGATAAAGGCGCCATTATTCATTTGCCTTATGGGTTGGAAGGGTTTGCTCCTAATCGTCATCTTGCGAAAGAAGACGGGAAAAGCATCGGCGCCGATGAAACTGCCCAGTTCATGGTCATTGAGTTTGACAGGAATGAAAAAAGGATCGTAGTTTCCCATACCCGGATCTGGGAGCAGGGAAAAGTAGAAGAAGCTGAAATGGCCAAGAAAGAAGCCCGTACAGAAGCTGATAAGACCCGGAAGGCCATCAAGAATGTGCAGAGCAAGGTTGAAAAAGCTACCCTTGGTGATCTTGGAATTCTGGCTGATCTGAAGAAAAAAATGGATAATGAAGGTGAATCGCCCTCTGCAGAAGAGTCAATAAAACCTGAATAAACAGGTAATAATTAAATATTATCGCCTCCCGGCTTTCGGGAGGCTTTTTTTTTTGGCCGTTATTATAAGAAATCCTAAATTTATTTTGGGCTGACTATTTGAATTCTCGAATTCATTTATTAGGTTTGTACTCTCTTTTCTAAGTACTGAGTCTAAATTCCTAAAAACCAGTCCCGTTCCTAAGAATTTCCTGCAATAGATCCCCTTCCTGGAGACCAATGTTTTTTTCTGAGTGATCAGGCAAAGACCCATTTTAATTAATTATTAAAAAAACATTGAGCATGAAACAAGCAACGTTCACATCGACCCTATTAAAAGGAGTTAGACACACATTTGTACTTGCGCTTTCGCTTTTTCTTTTTGTAAAAAATGCGTCGGCACAAACAGAAACCCTCAGCACCGGTTCCTACATCATCAATATGGGAGTGGTGCCACAGACAGAGGCCAACGCACTGAAGCCTTACGGCCTGGTGTATGACCTGTTAAAGAATTATAATGTCCGCATCAAGTGGGTCATCAGCCAGACCAAATTAAAAGACGGCACCGACTTCACTTACAATGGTGTAGACTACAAGGGGGGTACTTTTATCATCCCGGCCGAATACAGGACGGCGGCCGTTAACGCCCGTATTACCTTTTTTGGTGTAACAGGAGCCACCACCACATCTCCATTAACAGTGGATGTGACACATACACTTAAGTATGCTCCCATTTGGACTCTCGATACACAAAACGGCCAGATTGCTGCCGACTTTTTCACCAAAGCAGGTATTCCGGCTACAGCTTATGATGATAAGACCCCGGCCCAGCTGAACAGTTGCGATGATATCTACGTAATGCCGCACGCCGATGCAGACTGGTCCTATTACGGCCCATTGCTGAATTGGGTAAAAAATAACCGCGGATCTTTCTGGGGCGGTTGCCGTACAGGAAGCCAGATCGAAAACTTGTTTAACCCTGCCATTCCTTCCGAGCAAATGAACTTTCTTTCGAACAATGTAGGAGCCGCAGGAAATGCCCTGGTTCCTCATAATAACCATAATGACGGTACACCTCCTTACAATAACCAGTATCCAACCAGCACAGCAGCCCAATACATGGGAACAACGGAAGATGCCCATCAAAACGGTTCTGAGCAGATCTATCTTCCCAAGCTGAATGGTGGCTGGAGAGCAACAACCCAGGTTATTGCTTATGACCCCACACACAGCCAGGTTCCTTCTTTATCACCCGGTCCTGCCGCTGCGATTGTATTCGGCCGGGCATTTGGTAATAACAATTACGGATGGGTTATGTATGAGGGTGGTCATGATATTGCAAAAGCAACAGGCCCGGATTATGTAGCCGCACAAAGGGCATTCTGGAATTTCAGCTTTTTATCTTCAGTGGAGAAGGCTCCGGTTATCAGCGCATTGAACCTTTCTGATATTCTGATCAGTGGTAAGCCTTATGTGGCATCAGTAACAGCAAGTTCACCAATTGGTGCAACTTTAAATTACCAGTGGTCTTCCAGTTGCGGTGGTACTTTCTCAGCTCCCACATCAGCTACAACCAATTTCACGCCTCCGGTTGTTTCTGTGCCAACCAGTTGTTCGATCACCGTGGTTGTAACAGATGCTTGCGGAAGATCTGTAAGTTCTACAAAACTTATCCAGGTACTGCCCCCGGCATTATATCCTGATATTAATGTTACTTATGTAAATGAACCTGTACCGGGCAATGTAAGCACGAATGATGTGGTGCCTGCCGGTACAATATATAATACCTCTGCCCCTGCACTGGTTTCAAAACCTGCCGGAAGTACTTATTCTTTTATCAGCTTCAATGCTGATGGTACTTACAATTTTACAGCTGATATGGTAGGAGTTTATGTATTCCAGGTGCCGGTTAAATTACCGGGTGGTGTTGCTCCTTACCCAACTACATTATTGACCATTACGGTATTGTGCCGTACCTGTATCAATCCTCCTGTAGCCAATACGGATATTGCTACTACGAAGATCAATACTCCGGTAACGCTTAAGACACTGAGCAATGATAAGGCAGGTTATCCCGGCGCAAGCCTGAATCCTGCAAGCGTAACCGTAACGGTTGCAGCTTTGCATGGTACAAGCAGTATCAATCCTGCAACAGGCGATAATACCTATACACCGAATACCGGTTACACCGGAATGGATACATTGCGTTACAGTGTATGTGATAACACATCACCTACACCATTATGTGCAACCGCTTTACAGATCATCAGGATCTGGCCAACGGGAGTTGAGAATACCACCCTGGCAGCAGATGACTATTCTTATACAACTGTAAATGTTCCGGTAAGTGGTAATGCCATGACGAACGATACCGATCCGGAAGGAAATGCTCAAACTATTACTGCTCAACCCGGTACAACCATAGCTGGTAAAGGTACCCTTGTGTTGGCTTCAAATGGTAACTATACATTTACTCCGGTAGCAGGATTTACAGGACCCGTTAATTTCCCTTATACAACCTGCGATAATGGATCACCGGTGGCTTGTGCCAATGCAACAATTTATATACTGGTAAGTCCGCCGTTACCAGCAATGTACCCGGATATCAATGTTACATATGTTAATGAAGCAGTACCGGGTGATGTAAGCACCAATGATGTGGTGCCTGCAGGAACAGTGTATAACAGTTCTGCGCCTTCATTGGTTTCAAAACCTGCAGGAAGTACCTATTCATTCATTTCTTTCAATGCAAACGGTACTTACAATTTTACGGCTGATATGGTTGGTGTATATGTCTTCAAAGTGCCTGTTCAAATAGTCGGCTCCTCTGCACCTTACCCCAGTACTTTATTGACAATAACGGTATTGTGCCGTACCTGTCCGAATAATGCGCCTGTAGCCAACACCGATATTGCAACTACAAAGATGAATACTCCGGTGATCCTGAAAACCCTGAGTAATGATAAGGCCGGCAGTGCTAATTTTAGCCTGGTGCCGGGCAGTGTTACAGTTACTGTTGCTGCTTTACATGGAACAAGCAGCATCAATCCTGCAACCGGTGATAATACTTATACACCCAATGCAGGTTATACCGGAATGGATACACTTACTTATAGTGTTTGTGATAACCAGGGTGTTCCTAAATGTGCTACTGCTTTACAGATTATAAATATCCGGCCCACGTCTTATCCCAATACTACGCTGGCCGCAGATGACTATTCATTTACTTCAATGAATATTCCGGTAAGCGGAAATGCCATGACGAACGATACCGATCCGGAAGGAAATATGCAGACGATCACTGCACAGACCACCACGATTGCCGGTAAAGGAACCCTTGTGCTGGCTTCAAACGGTAACTATACATTTACGCCGGTTTCAGGCTTTACCGGTCCGGTTAATTTCCCTTACACAACCTGTGATGACGGAACACCGCAGGCTTGTGCCAATGCAACGATCTATATTCTGGTAAGTCCGTTATTGCCCAGGGACCTGGCACCCAATATCACGGCACTGCCAAATATTATGCACGGTACAACAGATTTCTTTGTTACCGTCAAAACAGGTGAATTACTCGGAAACCCGACTGATGGAAGCGAGATACTGATCAGGATTCCTAAAGACCCGAAAGTATCTTTCACGTGGGAACCTACAGCTACTATGATTGGTTTTACTCCTGTAAGCAACAGTTCATGGACTTACGATGGAAGCAATCCGTTCTTCCACGTATTTAAGACAAATATTGTGATAGCAGGAGGCGGTTTTTCCACATTTGGATTTTTAGCTACCTTCACTCCGGGCCAAACACAGGGCAAGTTTACGTTGAGTGCGGCTCTGAATTCCGGAAGCGGTGGTGAAAACAACGTAAGTAATAACCAGGACGCTGAATCATTAGACTATTTTATAAATTAAAAAATCAATATTAACATGAAAAAGATCATTCTTTCCCTGTTTACGGCCTTAATTTTTAAGGCCTCCATGGGACAAAACTACAACCCGGCGGTCTGGGCGCCGTCTATTAACCCGGCACCTATTGTTAACGTTGCGGGTACTGCTACATTTGGGTTTAACATTGGGAACCTCGGAAATGACCCGATGTCCCTGATTGCACACCCCGGTGACCCTCTTATTGTTACCATTACCCTTTCAAATGGAGTACCTAATAATCCGGACCCCATTGCTGCGCTTGGCGGTAGTTTTAAGAGCATGTTCAACTGGGCTTATATTTCTGCGATCAAGACATACCAGGGAACACAGAACCAAACTATCAACGGTATCGGCAACGGCGGCATTGGAGACATTACCATTGCCTATAAAGTAACGGTACCTTCCACACAGGCAAACCCGCAAAACGGTTTCAATGTAAACCTGACACCACCATTGTATACGATCGGTATCAATGCCCCGGGAGATGATGCAGTATCTGCATATACTTATGGATCAGCCGGGACCTTACCTTCCAAACTGGCATCTTTCAATGCAGTTGTGAACAATTGTGTTACTTCAGTTCGCTGGACCTCGACCAATGAATTAAACTTCAGGAACTATGAGGTTGAGTACAGCAAAGACGGTATAAACTATAGTTCTGTTTCAACGGTGAATGGTCTTGGTAATAATTCATCTTATTCCGCCAACCATAACCCGGCACAGGGTAAGGCATATTACCGCCTTAAAATGGTTGATATGGACGGCCGTGCGGAATACAGCGGGATCATTGCCCTGAATGTCAGCTGCGGAAAAGGTTCTGTATTGGTTTATCCCGTTCCCACCCGTGATGTGCTGAATGTGAACATCACCGGTGCTGATTCAAAAGGAACCCAGGCAACCCTGTACAACCAGGCCGGGCAGAACGTATTGAGCAGGAACCTGTCGAATGGCAGCAACCAGCTTGATGTGAGCAGACTGGCCAGGGGTATTTACCAATTAAGATTGATAAATAATTCCGGGTCCGAGAACATCAAAGTTCTTATTGATTAATTTTCTTATAACCAAATAATGGCACTCCTGTTGTTTAAACTTAGTTTAAACAACAGGAGATCCCTGCCAGTTCATTTTACAAAAAAACAAACAGGATATGTGCTTGTTCCCAAACGGGCCCCGGCACAAATTATGGCCGCATGAATATTGCGGGTCTATTTTACTTCGTAGCCTGTGAATCCAACCAATTTCAATAGCCGGTAAAATCATCGGATGATCATTTGATCCTGAGGGATGATACCGTACAAAAAAGAATAACAGGGACGGTTATTAAATAAAGCAGACATTATGAAGAACCAGGGTCTTCTGAAAAGACTGACCTGAATAAACAGTTATTCATTTTGCTTTCAGCTGATTTCATGCTCTAAGGTTTACAGCTGACAAAGGCCTCCGCAAGGGGGTCTTTGGATTTTGGATAAAGAAAGACTCAATAAATCAACATACAATTCTCAATAATCAAATCAGTTTTTCCCCCGATTGTTTAATTCGTTCACAATTTCTTTACTTTGAGTCATCATTGGTTCAAAAACGAATTCCATGCCTTCCATCGGAGAGCGATTAAAGAATTTTCATCCTGTCAGGAAGCTGGTTTATTTTTTCGTGGGTTTGTTTTCTTACCCCGGGCTTGCCATCATCAATAAATTAAAGATCTCCGGCACGGAACATATCAAGGATCTTCCCCGGCAGAATGTCTTATTCGTCAGCAATCACCAGACCTATTTCGCCGATGTCATCACGTTCCTGCATATTTTCTGTGCGGTAAAATGGGGGAAGAAGAACAAACTTGGCATTCCTTATTATCTTCTTAATCCATTTACGCGGGTGAATTATGTGGCTGCTGAAGAGACTATGAAGGGAAGTTTGATAAGCAGGCTATTCCTTTTAGCCGGCGGTTTGACAGTTAAAAGAACCTGGCGGGCCGAAGGAAAAGAAGTGAGAAGGGGACTCGATCCTTCCGATACGAGAAAGATCACCCGGAGCCTGGAAAAAAACTGGGTTATTACCTTTCCGCAGGGAACCACAAAGCCCTTTGCCCCCGGAAGAAAAGGCACTGCATTAATTATCAAACAAAACAAGCCGGTTGTGATCCCGGTTGTCATCAGTGGTTTCTGGAGGGCCTTTAATAAAAAGGGCCTGCAGTTCAAAAAGAAGGGATCCTTGTTATCCGTTACTTTTAAAGAACCGCTGGTCATTGATTATAATGCATCCACTGAGGATATTCTTGCCCAGGTCATGGATTCTATTGAACAGAGTAAAAAATATATGATGATGGGAAGACATCATTGGATGTTAAGTGACAAATGAGGCCGGAAGTCAGATCTCAGATTTCATTCTTTTATGAAGAGTGCTTTCAGTTCCGTAGCATCTTTCGGTTTAAGCTTCCCGCCCAGGATCAGTCTTAATTGTCTTCTGCGCAGTGCGCCGTCGAATAATTTTTTTTCCACATCAGTTTCCGGGAGAAGTTGAGGAACGGGACGTGGTTTGCGGTTTGGGTCCAGGGCAACGAATGTATAATATGCTTCATTGCTTTTGTATTTGAATTGCTGGGTCAGGTCCTCACCCCAGACATCCAGGTGTATTTCCATGGATGTGTTGAATGACCTGGTAATTTTTGCTTCAATATGTACGGCATTACCCAGTTTGATAGGATTTTCAAACGAAATATTATCAACGGATGCGGTGACTACGGGCGCATTACAGTGTTTCTGGGCCGATAAGGCAGCGGCAATATCCATCCAGTACATGAGGCGGCCACCCATCAGGTTCCCGAAAATATTCGTGTCATTGGGCAATACAATTTCTGTCATAATGATCAGGCTGTCCGCGGCTTTTTTTTCTTTCATGCTATAAAATTTTGTCAAAGGTACAAGGGACAAGGCACAAGGCACAAGGTATCTGCCTACGCTAAAGCTACGGCAGACAAGCAAGGTGCAAGTCATATCCGTCACTGATCTGTGTAGTTTGTTCCTTGCAGGGTAAGCCCTACTTTTGCGCAGTCAAAACCGACAGCTATGGAATCATCACCCGCCACTATATCTTTTGACAATACAGCCATTGCATTTGAATACAAGACCAATAAACAGCTAAAAAAAGCCCGCTTTCTATTTTCCATGATGGGCAAACCCTGGATCGTAAAATTGGGAATCAGGCTGGCTCCCTGGTCGGTACGGGTCGGGCTCCCGGTAAAAGGATTGATTCGTAAAACCATCTTTGCCCAGTTTGTCGGCGGGGAAACACTGGAGCAAACCACGCTGGTTGCGAAGAACCTCGGCGATTATCATGTGAAAGTGATCCTGGATTATGCCGTGGAAGGAAAGGAAGGGGAGGAGAATTTTGAACATGCCTGCAATGAGTTCATACGTGTCATCAATTATGCAGCCACCCAACCCAATATTCCTTTTATGAGCGTGAAAATGACCGGGATGTCGAGGTTTGCATTACTGGAAAAAATGGACACCCTGATGCGTGGACATGAAGGAACATTGATGAAGCGGTATTTGCAGGCAGTGGAATCATTAAAAGGCGATGAAAAGGAAGAATGGCACCGGGTACGTCACCGCATGATGAAGGTTTGTGACGCTGCGGCTTCAAAAAACATTTCTGTCTCGATTGATGCCGAAGAAACCTGGATCCAGGAACCTCTCGATGCGCTCACCATCATGATGATGGATACCTTTAATAAAGAAAGACCCATTGTGTTTAACACGACGCAACATTACCGGACCGACCGGCAACAATTCCTGAAAGATTCCTATGATGCGGCCCTGGAAAGAAATTTTATTCTCGGTGCCAAGCTGGTGCGGGGAGCTTATATGGAGAAAGAAAGAAAAAGAGCAGAGCAAATGGGATATCCTTCTCCCATACATCCTGATAAAGAATCGAGCGACAGGGATTTTAATGAGTCCATTAAATTCTGCATAGATCGGATTGAACGGGTGGCGCTGGTTGTGGCCTCGCATAATGAATACAGCAATCTTTATGCGGCGCAGTTATTACAGGAGAAAGGTTTGCCGCTAAGCCATCCGCATGTACACTGGAGCCAGTTATACGGGATGAGTGATAATATCACCTTTAACCTGGCCCATGCCGGTTGCAGCGTCAGCAAATATTTGCCCTTCGGGCCTATTAAAGATGTGATACCTTACCTGATGCGCCGGGCCCAGGAAAATACATCGGTAAAAGGACAAACAGGGAGGGAACTGGGGTTGATAAAAAAAGAATTGGAAAGAAGGAAGAAACAATAAAATTTCATACACAGCTTACCCACACCCAGTCCCCACTTGCCTCTTGCCACTCGCTTTTTCATAACTTGCATTCATGCAGCAATACCTCCATCTTCTTCAGCATATTTTGGATAACGGTGTTCAAAAAACGGACCGTACCGGTACCGGAACCCAAAGCTGTTTCGGCTACCAGATGCGTTTTGATCTGCAAAAAGGATTTCCGTTGGTGACAACAAAAAAAGTGCACCTGAAAAGTATCATTCATGAATTGCTTTGGTTCTTAAAAGGAGAAACCAATATTGCCTATTTGAAAGAACATGGTGTGAAGATCTGGGATGAATGGGCTGATGAAAACGGGAAACTCGGCCCGGTGTATGGAAAGCAATGGAGAAGCTGGGAAGGAAAGGGAGGAAAAGTTGTTGACCAGATCACTGAATTGATTACTCAAATAAAAAAGAACCCGGATAGCAGGAGATTGATTGTAAGTGCCTGGAATGTGGCGGATCTGCCGGATATGGCGCTGATGCCCTGTCATACGATGTTCCAGTTTTATGTTGCCCGGGGCAGGCTGAGTTGCCAGCTATACCAGCGCAGTGCCGATGTTTTCCTGGGGGTTCCTTTCAATATTGCATCTTATTCTTTATTGACCATGATGATCGCGCAGGTCTGTGATCTTGAGCCGGGGGAGTTTATTCATACATTCGGGGATGTGCATATTTACCAAAATCACACGGAGCAGGTGAACCTGCAATTGAGCAGAACACCGTTTCCTTTGCCAACCATGAAATTGAATCCGGAAGTAAAAGATATCTTCCGTTTTCAATTTGAAGATTTCAACCTGGAAAACTATCAATGTCATCCGGCGATTAAAGCACCTGTTGCTGTTTAAGTGCCCGGAGTATCTTTGCTATGACTAACGACTAACGACTAATGACTATTTCTCTCATCGTTGCTGCCGCAAAAAACAATGCCATCGGTTTAGCCGGAAAACTGCCCTGGCATTTGCCCAATGATATGCGGCATTTCAAAAATATTACCTGGGGCATGCCCATTGTGATGGGCAGAAAAACTTTTGAATCACTGGGGAAAGCGCTACCCGGACGTAAGAATATTGTGATAACAAGACAACCGGGATGGAAAGCCGAGGGTGTGATTGCCGTAAAGAATCTCGAAGATGCATTGTTTGTAGTGAGGGAAGCAGATGCCAAAGAAGTGATGGTGATCGGCGGCGGGGAAATTTATAAAACACTTTTTGATAAAGCCAGGCGAATCTACCTTACACGGGTGGACGCCGAACCGGAAGCGGATACCTTTTTCCCGGCATTACGACCTGAAGAATGGCACCTGATGAGCCAGCAGGATCATGAGGCTGATGAGAAGAATGCTTATAATTATTCTTTCCAGGTGTGGGAAAGGATAGGTTAGAAATTAATAATAAGAAATTAGTAATAAGAAATGAAAAAGTAGAACAGCCTCATGATTACGAAATACTATTATTAAATTAAATGCCTCTTTTATTCCGAAATACTTTTTCATTATTGATTATTTATTTCTAATTTTTTATTTTTCAACCCATGTACTCCCATTGGCAACTGGCTGCAAAATACGTTCGGTTTTTTCTTAGTTCCCGGGGCAGCCGGGGCCATGGTATTCATTCTCCGTTTATTTTTCATTTTATTACGAACGTGCTGAATGATCGTCAGCATTATCCTGAATATGACAGGGTGGAAGGTCTGCGTGATCAATTACTGAAAAATAATACGGTTTTGACTGTTGAAGATCTTGGCGCAGGTTCATCCGGTTTAAATACAAAAAGGAGAACGGTTTCAGCCATTGCCCGGCATGCTGTCAAACAAAAAAAAATCGGGCAATTGTTATTCAGGCTGGTCAAAGAATACCAGCCCGAATCGATTCTTGAATTGGGCACATCCCTGGGGGTTACCACTTCATATCTTTCTCTTGCCAGGCCAGGCAGCCGCCTGTTTACCCTGGAAGGCGCAAAGGAAGTGGCCGGTATCGCAGCCGCAAATTTTAAATCGCTTGGATTGAAGAATATATTGATCACAGAGGGGAATTTTGATCAGACATTACCAATTATTATCTCTCCTTTACAATCGGTTGACTTCGCCTTTATCGATGGCAATCACCGGAGAGAGCCCACGGAGAGATATTTTCTGCAACTGCTTTCAAAAATCAATAATGATTCCATCCTGGTGTTCGATGATATTCACTGGAGCCGTGAAATGGAGGAGACCTGGGAGGCCATAAAAAGCCACCCGGCTGTACGCAGCAGTATTGACCTTTTTTTTACCGGTATTGTTTTTTTCAGGCAGGAATTCAGGGAAAAGCAACATTTCAGTATCCGGTTCTGAAAATGACTAAAAACAGGCCGGGGACTGAATAAAATCAATTTTTGAGGCTATGGCACTCCTGAAAAAATCTCTACCTTAGCGGCCACCGGAAAATTAAGGTTACTATAAATAATCAAGATTTATCATGACGATTGGCCTTTTGAAAGAACCCGCCCATGAAACAAGAGTATCGCTTCTGGCCGAAGCGGTTGCCACGCTCACCAAAAAAAATATCACTGTACTAGTGGAATCCGGTGCCGGAGAGGGGGCTTATTGCAGCAATGCAGAATATGAAAAGGCCGGAGCCTCGATCAGGAGCAGGGCAGAGGTTTTATCCTCTTCGAACCTGTTGCTATCGATCCATCACCCCGATCCAACAGAGATCGGGCAACTTTCATCAGATGTTTTGATCGGTGTTTTTCAACCCTTATTTCATGTGGATACCATGAAGCAGTGGGCAACTGGTAATCTTACCACTTTTTCCCTGGATATGCTTCCCCGGACCACGCGGGCCCAGGCCATGGATGTATTGAGTTCGCAGGCCAATATTGCCGGTTATAAAGCCGTATTAACTGCTGCGGAAATGTATCCAAGATATTTCCCGATGTTCATGACGGCGGCGGGAAGTATTAAGCCCGCCAAATTACTTATCCTTGGTGCAGGAGTGGCAGGACTGCAGGCCATCGCTACTGCGAGGAGATTGGGTGCTGTGGTAGAAGTTTTTGACACCAGGCCGGCTGTGAAGGAAGAAGTGATGAGCCTGGGCGCCAAGTTCATTGAAGTGGAAGGTGCCGCTGATGCAAGCAGCGCCGGCGGATATGCTGTGGAACAAAGCGAAGAGTTCATGCAAAGGCAGAAAGCAAAGATCGCCGAGAGCATTGCCAAAGCAGATATTGTTGTTACTACTGCCCAGATCCCGGGTAAAAAAGCCCCGGTACTTATAACTGAAGAAATGATAAAAGCCATGCGGCCGGGTTCTGTGATCATTGATATCGCAGCAGCTACCGGTGGCAATACGCCGCTCACAAAAAATAACGAAACCGTTCTTTACAACGGGGTAAGAATTTTAGGTAATTCAAACTTACAGGCAACGATGCCGGCAGATGCGAGCAAAGTGTATGGGAAGAACGTATTGAATTTTTTACAACTGATCATCACCAAAGAAGGAGCGATCAACCTGAATTGGGAAGATGACCTGGTAAAAGGATCCTGTATCACGCATAACGGAGCAATTGTCCATGAACGCATAAAATAAAATTATGGAATCAGTATTGAACTGGATCACCACCAACCAACAGGTCATCTACATTGTCATCCTGATGATATTTGTAGGTATTGAAGTGATCGGCCATGTGCCGAGTGTGCTGCATACACCCCTGATGAGCGGCGCCAACGCCATACATGGTGTTGTTATTATCGGGGCCATTATCGTGATGGGCAAGGCGGAGAGTGATAATTACCTGGCATTGGTATTGGGATTTTTAGCTGTCATACTCGGAACATTGAATGTGGTAGGTGGTTTTGTAGTAACAGACAGGATGCTGGAAATGTTTTCGAAGAAAAAAAAGAAACCCT
>CAZQGZ010000024.1:18338-27386 GCA_964592935.1 uncultured Chitinophaga sp.
ATCTGTTATCTCATCGGCGCCATCACGTTTATCCTGGGCCTGAAAATGCTTTCTCATCCGCTGCGGGCCCGGAAAGGTAACCTGGTTGCTGCTGCAGGAATGACCATTGCTATTCTCGGGACCATTTTTTTGTACCGGGATGATTACGGGAACAAACTCCATAACTATGGATGGATATTCGGCGGAATTTTGATCGGCGGTATTATTGGAACCCTGGCGGCCAAAAAAGTGAAGATGACCGCCATGCCGGAAATGGTGAGTATGTTTAATGGAATGGGGGGCGCGTGTGCGGCATTAATTTCCGTAGTTGAATTCAGTCATATAAAAGATATCAGTCTTGAATCACCGGGTAAACTGGTTATCATTCTTGCAGGACTTATTATCGGCAGCGTATCATTTGCAGGAAGTATGATCGCCTGGGGGAAATTAAATGGCCGGGTAAAAGATTTTGCATTCAAGGGTCAGCATATTGCCAATATCGTATTGCTTTTGGCTGCCCTGGGCATTGCTGCCTGGATCGTGGCAGCTACTCCGGCGTCATCACATATTATCATTTATATATTATTGGCATTATCGCTATTATATGGTATCATGTTTGTTTTCCCGATCGGCGGGGCCGATATGCCGGTTGTGATTTCATTGCTCAACTCCTTTACCGGTGTGGCTGCAGCCTGTGGTGGATTCCTGTATGATAACAAAGTCATGATGACCGGTGGTATTCTTGTCGGTGCGGCCGGTACATTACTGACCATTTTAATGTGCAAAGCGATGAACCGTTCATTATCGAATGTATTGATCGGTTCGTTTGGCGGTTCCAAGAACGGGCCTGCAGGTGCCAAGCAACAGGGTTCTTATAAAGAAATTTCGCTGAGCGATGCTTCTGTTGTAATGGCTTATGCAGGCAAGGTGATCATCGTTCCCGGCTATGGATTGGCGGTAGCCCAGGCCCAGCATGCCTGCCATGAACTGGAGAAATTGCTTGAAAGCAAAGGCGTGGATGTGAAATATGCTATTCACCCGGTGGCAGGGAGAATGCCCGGACATATGAATGTGTTGCTGGCCGAGGCGGATGTGAATTATGAAAAGCTGAAAGAAATGGAAGAGGCGAATGAAGAATTTCCCAGCACCGATGTAGTGTTGATACTGGGCGCCAATGATGTGGTAAACCCGGCGGCCAAGCATGATCCGGCTTCTCCCATCTATGGCATGCCCATACTCGATGTTGAACAGGCCAAACTGGTGATCGTAAATAAAAGAAGCATGAAGCCGGGATATGCCGGCATCGAGAATGATCTTTTCTTCCAGAAAAAAACCTCCATGCTGTTTGGCGATGCAAAGAAAGTACTGCAGGATCTGATCGGTGAGATCAAGAATCTTTAGTTTTGAACAGTGCAATTACCCAAAGCATTTTTGGATTCATTAATTGATGTCAATGGCTTCGACCGGGAGGCTTTTGAAAAAGTGCATGCATCCGGGGAACAGGTCACTTCAATAAGAATTAACCCGGCGAAGTCGTCAATGGTGAATGGTCAATGGTCAATATGGAATGGTGAAGGGTTAATGGTGAATAGCGGATCGTCAATTGAAGGCCCTACTTTCCACTTGCCACTCCCCACTCAAATCCCATGGACAAAATACGGCTTCTATCTGGACCAACGCCCCTCCTTCACTTTCGATCCTCTTTTTCATGCCGGTTGTTATTATGTGCAGGAAGCGAGCAGTATGTTCCTGGAACAGGCATTCAAACAAATGATTGACCTGTCAAAGCCGCTTAAGGTCCTGGATCTCTGTGCAGCACCGGGAGGTAAATCAACGCATATTCAATCCCTGATCTCCAAAGAAAGTTTACTGGTAAGCAATGAAGTTATTCGTGCAAGGGCTCAGGTTTTAAAGGACAATATGATTAAATGGGGCTGCGGGAATGTGGTGGTCACAAATAATGACCCGAAAGACTTTGCCGTTCTTGAAAATTATTTTGATGTAATCGTGGTGGATGCTCCCTGCAGCGGCAGCGGTTTATTCCGGCGTGATGAGCATGCGATCGGCGAATGGAGTGAGAACAATGTGCAGCTCTGCTCGCAACGGCAGAAAAGAATATTGGCCGATGTTATGCCAGCATTGAAAAAGGGTGGCATACTGATCTATTCCACCTGTTCCTATTCCAAAGAAGAGGATGAGAATATAGTGAACTGGTTATCGAAAGAATTTGCTATTGATCCTGCCTGTCCGGCTGGCAGGCATTCACCATTGACCATTCACCCCGATTGGGGAATCGTTTATTCAAACGGGGGCTATCGTTTCTGGCCCGATAAAGTAAAGGGCGAAGGTTTCTTCCTGGCATGTTTTCAAAAGAAAAACGGGGAAACGGACATTTCATTCAGAAAAGAAACCCGGCCTGAAGTTGTTACTAAAAAGGAATCAGCAATAATAGAGAAATGGATAAAAAAAGAAAACAGTTTTTTTATTAAACATGAAAACACGGTCTATGCATGGCCTGAATACCTTGTATCTGAATTCGCTTTCTTATTAAAAAAATTACGGGTGGTCTATTCCGGTATACGGGTCGGTGAACTGATTAGGGACAAACTGGTGCCGGATCATGCGCTGGCGATGAGTCTTGCAGTTGCTGATTCAATTCCCGGGATGGAATTGGATCATGTTCATTCCATCTTTTACCTGCAACGAAAGGAAATAAAATTGGCTACAGGAATTACAGGATGGCACCTGGTAACATACAAGGGACATGCGTTGGGATGGATCAATGTTTTGCCCAACCGGATCAATAACTATTATCCCAAAGAACTGAGGATATTAAAGGACAATTAACGCCTTGGAAAATAAAAATTCCACATCTTTGCAGGCCAAACCTTATGGTATGAAGAAATATTTTCTTTTCATTCTGTTTTTTGTTTTTACATCTATTCTTGTGTTTGCGCAAAAATCCGAACTTATCGTCAGGAGCGGGGAGAAAGGCTTATACCTGGAGCATAAAGTATTACCCAAAGAAAGCTTTTACTCGGTGGGCAGGCTTTACAATGTTTCACCAAAATCCATCGCCAATTTCAATAAACTGGATATGAGTAAAGGCCTTTTTATTGACCAGAAGATCAGGATCCCTCTGACCGATACTAATTTCATACAACATGGTAATACCGGTACGCCGGTTTATTACAAAGCGAAGGATAAAGAAGACCTGGACAAAGTCAGCAGCAATAATAAAAATGTACCCGTATCCAATTTAAAAATGTGGAATAGCCTCCCGGGTGAAAAAGTAAAAGAAGGTACTAAGCTTGTTATTGGATTCCTGGTGAGTAAGGAAATGCCTTCGGTTACCCTGGAAAATAAAAAGGCGAAGGAAGAACTTACGGAAAAGACTGAAAATATAGCTGAGGAGAAAACCGAAGAGAAGCCTGTTGTAAATACCGAGGAGAAACCGGTTGAAAAATCGGAAGAAAAACCCGTAATAAAAACAGAAGAGAAGCCGGTGATCATTCATGAAGAGAGACCAGTTCCGCCGGAGTCGGGATATTTTAAGTCTTCCTTTGAACAACAGGTAAAAATCATTCCCGCCATAAAAAATGAGACAGTTACATCGGGCATATTCAAAACGATCAGTGGCTGGCAGGATGCCAAATATTATTTACTGATGGATGGAGTGCAGCCCGGCACCGTTGTTAAGATCATCAATCCTGAAAATAACAAAACGGTGTTTGCTAAAGTACTGGGTGAAATGAGCGGTATCCGCCAGAACGAAGGCCTGGATATCCGGATCAGCAATGCGGCCGCATCAGCATTACAGGTGAAGGAGCAGGATAAATTTATTGTAAAAGTGAACTACTGACGGTTCAGCTTTTTTTATGAGTTGCTGGCTATTGGTTGCCGGTAAACCTGTAACCGCGGAGAAATTCCTCTATGGTCATTTTTTTCTTTCCCTCCAGCTGAACTTCCAGCAAATAAAGGTAGCCGTTAACGCAGGCAAATTTTAAGAATGTTTTTCCGTCTGTTTCATATTCGCCTTCTGTATGCGATGGATAAACTATTTCCTTTTTTGATTGATAGATCTTCAGCATTTTCTCATTCATCACGGTAAAAGCTGCAGGATAAGGACTCAGGCCACGAACCAGGTTGAAAATCGTTTCAACGGGCTGGCTCCAGTTGATACGGCAGGTTTCGGTGTTGATTTTGGGAGCCTGTTTAAGGAGTCGGGAGTCGTTAACCGGGAGTTGTGAGCCGGCTTCATTATTTGCATGCGGAAAATTTTCCTGGGAAACTTCTTTCAATGTTCCATTAACTAAACCTTCGACTGTTTTTACGAGCAATCGCGCACCGGTCTCTTTCATCCTGTCATGCAGTTCACCGGCCGTTTCATTTTCGCCAATGGGTATTTTTTCCTGTAACAGAATATCACCTGTATCGATTTCCTGTTTCAGCTTGAATGTGGTGACACCGGTTTCTGGTTCGCCATTAATAATTGCCCAATTGATAGGTGCCGCTCCGCGGTATTGCGGTAATAAACTGCCATGAAGATTAATGGTACCCAACCGCGGCATGCTCCACACCACCTCCGGTAACATACGAAAGGCAACGACAACCTGCAGATCTGCATGTAAGGATTTAAGTTCGGATAAGAATTGAACGTCCTTTAGTTTTTCAGGTTGTAATATTTTCAGCCCATGTGCTGCTGCATATTTTTTTACGGCACTTTCATTCAGTTTCATTCCGCGGCCCGCCGGTTTATCAGGTGCTGTGATGACACCTGCAATATTAAACCCTGATCTTACCAGTGCATCAAGCGATGCAACGGCAAAATCAGGTGTGCCCATAAAAACAATTCGGAGTTTACCCGGTTCAGCAGCCATCAACAATTAATAATAAGAAATCAATAATTAATAATTAAAAATCATTCAAAGTCCTCATACAATAAATATTTCTTACGAATCGCTTTGAATTTTTTCAGATCATCTTTCCAGCTCTTCCTTATATCTTCTTCTTTCGTCCCTGCTTTTATCTGTTTCATAAGTTTATCATTACCCGCCAGCCGGTTAAAGGAATTTGTTTTCAGGAAAAAACTGTCTTTTTTCGGAAATAATTTATAGGCTTCAATGAGCCATTTCAATTGAACATGGTTATCCGTTTTTTTTAAAACCTCTTCGGGAGTTCCGCTCAGGTCCCATCCATAACATAACTTGCCGTATAATTTAGAATTTTTTGCTCCTTCATTGGGATTGGGTGTAAAGGGATACATATTTTTTGGATACAACGGATGGCCGAATACCTGGAACTGTTTGTTGGTACCCCGTCCCTCACTCAAAACTGTTCCTTCAAAAAGACAGGTTGAAGGATACAGGTAGATGGACTGGATATTGGGAAGGTTCGGGGATGGTCTGACCGGTAAAACATATTTGCTTTTATGGGTGTAATTTTCGCATTTGATGACCTGGAAATGAAAAGGTGTGTCCGGTGAGTTTTGTGCCGTCCGGTAATAATCATATTTGGCATTGGCTTTTTCACTCAGCCATTTTTCACCGGCTATCATAAAAGCATATTCGGCGATCGTCATCCCGTAAACAATCGGGATAGGTTGAAGGCCGACCCCGGACTTAAATTTTAAATCGAGTACCGGTCCGTCCACATAAAAACCATTGGGGTTGGGGCGATCCAGTAAAAGTAAGGGCTTGCTGTTTTCAAATGCCGCTTCCATAAAATGCTGCATGGAATTGATATAGGTATAGAAACGGACACCCACATCCTGCAGATCAAATATCAATATGTCAACTCCCTGCAGGTCTTCCGCTGATGGCGCTTTTTTTGTACCGTATAAAGAGACCACCGGGATCCCGGTTTTTTCATCGATATAGTTTCCCACTTTTTCGCCTGCATCGGCTGTGCCGCGAAAACCATGTTCGGGTCCAAAGATGACTTTGATAAGAATCCCGAGTTTTCGTAAGGTATCCACGAGATGTGTATTCCCGACCATGGATGTCTGATTGGCAAAAATGCCAACCGTTCTTCCTGTGATCATCGGCAGGTATTTATTCATCCGGTCGGCACCGGCTAGAATTTTTTTCTCGCTTGTTATGGTATGTTCATTTCCTTTCTGTGCAGTGCAACATGCAGCGTATGCCAGGGAAAAGAAAACGATTAAAAACTTCATTTTTTTGTATTTAATGATGTTGAAAATACATAAAATATTCAAAGGTGAACGGTTCAAATATTTAAAAGGTTGCATTGAGGGATTTGTCCTACATTGCGGCCTGTTTTTTCAAACTATTACTTATTAAAAAGACTGAAATGGCACATGTTAAAAGCGGCGATAAAATTAAAGTCCATTATCATGGCAAACTGACCAGCGGCGAAACCTTTGATTCTTCGGAAGGGCGGGAACCGCTGGAATTTGAAGTAGGAAGCGGGATGGTCATCAAAGGATTTGATGAGGGGGTAACCGGTATGTCTGTCGGTGAGAAAAAGTCCATCCATATTCCTTTCGGTGAAGCATATGGCCCGAGAAATCCTGACCTGGTTATCGAAATGCCGAAAGAAAGGTTTCCGGCTGATATGGAAATTGAAGCAGGCATGGCGTTGGGGATGCGCGACGAACAGGGTCAGCAATTCCAGGTTACCATCGTTGAGATAAAAGAAAATGTGGTCATGCTTGATGCCAATCATCCGCTGGCGGGCCAAGACCTTGTATTTGACCTGGAACTGGTGGAGATTGTCGGAGGAAGCCCTATCGAAGTCGTTAGTCGGTAGTCTTTAGTCGTTAGTCAGTAGCTGTTAGTCTTTAGCTTTTAGCCATTAGCTTTTTGTTAGAAGAAATTTGATTGTTTTTAAAATATTTCCTGGCTAAAGACTAACGACTTTTTCCCTATATTCGATGCCCCAATAAATAAAGTTATGTTTGAAAACTACCGGTTTACTGCTTCAGAAAGATTTCTGAAATACGTTCAGATAGATACTCAAAGCGATCCGCAATCCGAATCATCCCCATCGACAGAAAAACAAAAAGATCTTGCGAGGATACTGGCTGCTGATTTGAAACAAATGGGTCTTGCTGACGCACACATGGATGAGTGGGGATATGTGTATGCGACTATTCCTCCAACAACCAACAAAAAAGTTCCTGTCATTTGTTTTTGTGCGCATGTAGACACGGCTCCCGATTGCAGCGGTACCAACGTTAAACCCATCGTTCATAAAAATTACCAGGGACAGGATATGGTATTGCCCGATGATACCACGCAGGTAATACGTATCAATGATTATCCTTACCTGAAAACGCAGATAGGTCACGATATCATCACCGCTTCGGGCACCACCTTGCTTGGTTCGGATGATAAGGCTGGTGTAGCGGAGATCATGGACCTGGCTAATTTTTTACTATCGAACAAAGATGTGAAACATGGGGAAATAAAAATTTTATTTACACCGGATGAAGAGGTTGGTAAAGGAGTGAATCATGTTGATATGAAAAAACTGGGCGCCGATTTCGGTTATACACTGGATGGCGGCGATGCAGGATCGCTGGAAGATGAGACCTTCAGCGCCGACGGGGTGCAGGTGATCATTCATGGAGTGATCGCCCACCCGGGCTATGCCAAAGATAAAATGGTAAATGCGATGAAAATTGCAGGGGAGATCCTGGCCGCATTGCCCAAGGACCGTTTATCTCCCGAATCAACAGATGGAAAAAGAGGCTTCATTCACCCGGTAAGGGTGGAAGGGATAGCTGAGAAATGCACTATTGATTTCATCATCCGGGATTTTGAAACGGCCGGTCTTGCCAAGAAAGAAGATTTCCTGCGAACCCAGATCGAAGAAAGAATGAGGATGTATCCCAAAGCTTCGTTCGAATTCCATGTAAAGGAGCAATACCGTAACATGAAAGAGATACTTGACAAGAACCCGCAGGTGGTGGAATATGCCAAAGAAGCAATTACCCGCGCAGGGTTGAAACTGAAGATGGAAAGTATACGGGGTGGAACCGATGGCAACCGTTTATCTTTTATGGGTTTGCCCTGCCCGAATTTATTTGCAGGGGAACAGGCCATACATTCCAAACTGGAATTCATCAGCGTACAAGACATGAATAAAGCGGTGGAAACGATGGTGCATTTGGTGAAGGTTTGGGAGGAAAATAGCCGATAGTCGTTATTCAATAGTCATTGGTCGTGATGTCCGCGTGATTGTTATTCCCCACTTGCCACTGGTCACTCCCCACTCGCTACTAGCTAATATCTCCGTAACTTACATGCTAAATCATAACATATGGACTTCGCAAAATTATTTTCAGAATACTGGTGGGTTCTGATTGTAGCCATTATTTTCTTCAGTGGATTATATACAGTAAACCAGGGAACCATTGCAGTTGTAACCATGTTTGGAAAATACAGGAGGATCGCCGGTCCGGGTCTTCGTTTTAAATTGCCTTTAATAGAGCAGATCTATAAAAAATTGTCGATCCAGAACCGGTCGGTGGAACTGGAGTTCCAGGCTGTGACACAGGACCAGGCTAATGTATATTTTAAAGTGATGATGCTCTTTGCGGTACAGAACGCCTATGAAGATACGATCAAGAAAGTGGCTTTTAAATTTATCAGCGACAAAGACCTGATGCAGGCACTGATCAGGACCATCGAAGGTAATATCCGTTCATTTGTAGCCACCAAAAAACAGGCGGAAGTATTGGGTCTTCGCCGGGAGATCGTGGAATATGTAAAAGTGGAGATCGATCATACGCTGGAAGAATGGGGTTATCATTTACTGGATCTGCAGATCAACGATATCACATTTGATAAAGTGATCATGGATTCCATGAGTAAGGTGGTTGCTTCCAACAACCTGAAAGCTGCTGCGGAAAATGAAGGACAGGCATTATTGATCACCAAAACAAAAGCCGCCGAAGCGGAAGGTAATTCCATCAAAATATCTGCGGAAGCTGAACGGACAGCGGCACAATTGCGGGGCCAGGGTGTGGCCCTTTTCCGCCAGGAAGTAGCAAGAGGTATGACGGAAGCAGCTGAGCAAATGAAGCAGGCCAATCTTGACACC
>CAZQGZ010000025.1:0-27046 GCA_964592935.1 uncultured Chitinophaga sp.
AAACACATTGTATTTGTGGTGGGTGTTGACGACCAGAGCATATACCGTTTCCAGGGTGCCAATGTGGAGAACATGCTCGACTTTGCCGGTAATTATAAAGAAGATCTTCTAACGGTTGTGCTTACGGATAATTACCGTTCCACTCAACCCATCCTGGATATTTCCAAAACCCTGATCAACCGCAATGAAGAAAGGCTGGTTAAGAAGATTAACGGACTTAGTAAGGAACTTTCCTCTTCCAATAAACTAATAAACCAATTAACCAATAAACCAATTATTCAGGAGTACGAAACCCAGCGCCAGGAAATGATCGGTATCGCCAGGCAGGTGCAGGTATTGACAGGACAAGGTGTTCAACCGGGTCGGATCGGTATCATTTATAAGGAGAACAAATATGGCACTGAACTGGCGCAATATTTCAAACAACTGGATATACCGGTCTATAGCAAAAGACATCTCGATATTCTTGAACTGCCGCTGGCGCAAAAAATAATTTTAATATTAAAATATCTTGCCACCGAACATGATATTCCATATAGCGGTGATGAAATGTTGTTTGAGATACTCCATTTCGACTGGTTTGGCATTCCTCCCGTTGAAATTGCCAAACTGACCATTGAAGTATCCGACCGGCAATACAATGATTCAAAGTCATCCATTCGCCGGTTACTCGCTGAAAAAGCATCGGCTCCTTCAAAAGACCTTTTTACCACCAACCTGCACGAAGGTTTGAAAAAAGCATCTCATGTTATTGAAGAACTGGTAGCCGATGTGTCCAATGAAACCCTGCAGGCCTTATTTGAAAATATTGTCCGCAAAGCCGGTGTGCTCAGCCATATCATGCAAAGCCCCGACAAGCACTGGCAACTGCAGATCCTGACCGGTCTTTTTGATTTTGTAAAAGAAGAGACCCACCGTGAAACTTTATTAACATTGCAGCAACTGGTCAACCTGATAGAGCTGATGGAAAAAGAGGGAATTGTCTTGCCGCTGGTACAGGTAAGCGGAAGTGATAAAGGGATCAACCTGATGACGGCACATGGAGCCAAGGGTCTCGAGTTTGAATACGTATTCTTCGCCGGATGCAATGCCGCATACTGGGAGAAGAAAAGAAAACCCGGCGGCGGATACAAGCTGCCTGACACCATGTTTTCATCCCAAAGTGCCGCAAACGATGAAGAGGAATTGAGACGGTTGTTTTATGTGGCCCTTACAAGAGCCGAACAACATTTATATATTTCCTACAGTAAATTCAAAAACGACGGGAAGGAACTTGAACCTTCCATGTTCATTGCAGAGATACAGGATGAACACGTATTGCCTGTTGAAAAAGTGATCATTGACCAGGAAGTATTATCTGCATTTTCTATCCTGCACTTCAGCGAGACCGAAGCCCCGGAGATCGGAAAGATCGAAGAAGAATTCATCAGCCGCATCCTGGAAAAATTCTCCATGAATGTGACCGCGTTGAACAATTACCTGAAATGCCCGCTGGAATTTTATTTCCGGAACCTGATCCGCATTCCCTCCCCGAAAAATGAAGCGACCGAATTTGGTTCCGCCGTCCACCATGCATTGGAAAAATTATTCCGGAAGATGCAGGAGGGCGGAAAGGAAAAATTTCCTCCTAAAGAAGAATTCATCCGCGATTTTGAATGGTATATGCAGCGCCACCGGGAAAGTTTTACCAAAGAACAATTTAACCGGAGAATGGAATACGGGCAGGAAGTGCTGAGTAATTATTATGACAAATACATCAATCAATTTAATAAAATTGTTGCCATTGAAAGAAACATCCGCAACGTGGTGATCAAAGGCGTTCCGCTGAAAGGGAAACTGGATAAACTTGAATTCGACGGCAGATCAGTGAACGTAGTGGATTATAAAACCGGCGACCCGGATAAAGCTATTCCGCAAACAAAGGGTCCGTCGGACAAAGACCCCCTTGGAGGAAATTACTGGAGGCAGGCTGTTTTTTATAAAATACTTGTCGACAACTATGAACAAAAAGACTGGAAAGTGGTGAGCACCGAGTTTGATTTTATTGAGCCGGATAAAAAGAAAAATTACCGGAAAGAAAAGATTATTATTTCACCCGCTGACATTACCACGGTCACACAACAGATCACGGATACCTGGGAAAAAATACAGAACCGGGAGTTTTATACCGGATGCGGCCAGGAAGACTGTCACTGGTGCCATTTTGTAAAAACCAACAAGCTGGCCATTGCATTACATGAGCTTGAACAAGGTGATGAGGCAGATTAATTATGATTTTTAAAACAGTTCATTCACAACAAACCCTTTAAGTTTGCACTTCACATGACGTTCCGGGGTTTTATATCATTCATAACAATCATTATCATTTATTCAGCCAGCGTGATCAGCGGGATTGGCTGCGCCAATATCATCCCCCCGCAGGGCGGGCCGAAGGACACATTGGCCCCGAAACTCATCAAAGCCAGCCCCGGAGATTCCACGAGAAATTTTTCGGGAAACCGGATCTCTTTTTCTTTCGATGAATTTATTGACCTTCAAAATGTATCGGAAAATTTACTGGTTTCTCCCACTCCCAAAACAAACCCCGTTGTTGAATCAAGATTAAACACCCTAACGGTCCGTATCAAAGATTCTCTCGAATCCAATACCACCTATTCATTGAATTTTGGAAGCGCGATAAAAGATTATAACGAAGGAAATGTCATGAAAGGGTTTACGTATATTTTTTCCACGGGGCGTTATATTGATTCACTGGAACTGCAAGGTAATGTTGTGATGGCTGAAACCGGGAAACATGATTCCACGTTGATCATCATGCTGCATACCAGCCCGGATGATTCGGCCGTGGTGAAAGAAAAACCCCGTTACATTACAAAACCAGACGGAAAAGGAAATTTTGTTTTCAGGAACCTTCCGCCCAAGACCTTTTATATCTATGCGCTGAAAGATGAAGGTGGCACACGCCGGTATTTCAGCGATAAACAATCTTTTGCCTTTGCAAACAGCCCGGTGGTTGTACAGTCAAAAACTTCACCCGTTACATTATATGCGTTTTCCTCCAAACCTTTGTCCCTTCAATCCGTTTTACCAACACTCAGCACCGGGAACAAGAGAAAGGGAAACAATGAAGCCGATAAGAGGCTGAAGTATCAAACCAGCCTGGTTGGCAACCAGCAGGACCTGTTGGGAAATTTTAGCATGACCTTTGATCAGCCGCTTCGCATATTTGATTCATCAAAGATCAGGCTGTTTACCGACTCAACCTTTGTACCCGTTGCCGGTTATGTTTTTGAAAAAGACAGCACCAACCGGAAACTGCAACTGAATATTGAATGGAAAGAGAACACGCTGTATCATATTATTCTTGACAGGGATTTTGCGCAGGACTCTGCAGGGAAAAAATTACTGAAAACCGATACGCTGAATTTCACAACAAAAAAACTGTCGGATTACGGTTCATTGCAGTTAAAATTCCGGAATCTTGACCTGGCCAAAAATCCCGTTTTGCAGTTTATAGCCAACGATAATATTTATAAATCTTTCCCGATGAGCAGCCCCACCTTCTCGCAGTCGCTTTTTTTACCGGGCGAATATGAACTCCGCATATTATCGGATGACAACAAGAATGGTAAATGGGACCCGGGTGAATTCTTCGGCAAACACAGACAACCCGAGATCGTGAAACCGGTTGAACGAAAGATCACAGTGAAGGCGGCTTGGAATAATGAATTTGAAATATCGCTTTAGCTAAGAGAATAAAAGAGAAAAGGAGATAAAGAGGATTCACTTTATTCGTAGATATATCACAAAAAATTTAATAATTCCTGATCGCGGTCTACATATATATTTTTTGAAAAACCGGCAATAACCCTATAAGGAAATGTTGATCAATACTCTTTTCCTCTATCTCTCTTTTATTCTCTTAGCCTATCTTTGTCCCCATGCAATTCTCCTCCTCTTTGTTAGAAAACGCCGTGAATGAATTTGCCAAGCTGCCCGGTATCGGCAAGAAGACAGCCCTGCGCCTGGTATTGCATTTATTAAAACAGGAACCCGGTGAAGTGGGGCAATTCAGCGAAGTGATCTCCCGCATGAGGACTGAAATAAAATTCTGCCAGCGCTGTTTCAATGTGGCTGATGGTGATATTTGTTCCATCTGTTCCAATTCCCTGCGGAAACAGGAAGTGATCTGCGTGGTGGAAAGCATCCGGGATGTCATTGCCATTGAAAGTACCCAGCAATTCAACGGCGTCTATCATGTGCTGGGTGGCATCATTTCCCCGCTGGATGGCATAGGCCCCGACCAGTTGAATATTGAATCGCTGGTCCACCGTATTGAAAAAGAAAAAACGGAAGAGCTCATCTTCGCCCTCAATCCCAATATCCAGGGTGATACCACGATCTATTATATCCAGAAGAAAATAAAACCCGTTCAAATCCGGATCACCACCATAGCACGCGGCATTGCCTTTGGGGGAGAGTTAGAGTATGCCGATGAAATGACATTGGCAAGAAGCCTGCAGAACAGGTTGCCGGTAGAAAGTTATGTTTCGGGGAGATAATATTGTTTGATTGTTTGATGGCCTGATGGTTGATTGCCAACAATCAAACAATTTAACCATCAAACCATTTTTTCAAGAGAATTTTGCATTCTTGGATTATCATTCTATCTTTGTCTCCTACCACAGGCGGATTTGTTTATTGTTCGGCCTGATCAAAAAACGGAACTAATAAACGGCACGAAACTCTCCTCACAGATTTCCGGCGTTTATAGTTCACAAAAACATTTTATATGAAAACAATACAGGAATGTTTGAATGAACGTATTCTGATCATTGATGGAGCCATGGGCACCATGATCCAGCGTCATAAACTCACGGAAGCCGATTACCGCGGCGGGCGGTTCAAAGACTGGCCCTGCGATGTAAAGGGCAATAATGACCTGCTGAACATAACGCAACCAAAGATCATAACGGGTATTCATAAACAGTACCTCGATGCAGGTGCCGATATCATTGAGACCAATACGTTCAGCAGCACGTCCATTGCTATGGCCGATTACCAGATGCAGTCGCTGGCCTATGAATTAAATATGGCCGCGGTCAAATGTGTTAAAGAAGCTATAGCGCAATACGAAAGTGAAAATCCGGAATCCCGGATACAGAATCCAAAATTCATTGCCGGGGCCATTGGTCCGTTGAATAAAACCTTATCCCTTTCCCCCGATGTAAATAATCCCGGTTTCCGCGCGGTAACTTTTGATGAAGTAGTAGATGCATATTATGAGCAGGTAAGAGGACTGGTGGATGGGGGTGTTGATATCCTTTTAATAGAAACTATTTTTGATACCCTGAATGCCAAAGCCGCGATCTTTGCCATCAAAAAATATTTCCGGGAAAATCCAAAAGCAAATAAAAAAGAAATAATGATCTCCGGAACCATCACCGATGCATCCGGAAGAACATTAAGCGGTCAGACCCTGGAAGCGTTCTATACCTCTGTCATGCATGCAAAACCCCTGAGCATTGGATTGAATTGTGCATTAGGCGCCAAAGAAATGCGTCCGCATATTGAGGAGCTTTCCCAGATAGCTTCCTGTTATGTATCGGCTTATCCCAATGCAGGCCTGCCCAATGCCATGGGTGAATATGACGAACAACCCGAAGACACGGCGCATTACCTGGAAGAATGGGCACAGGAAGGATTTGTCAATATTGTCGGTGGTTGTTGTGGCACCACTCCGGATCATATCCGGCATATTGCGCAGGAAGTAAGAAATATAAAACCAAGAGAATTACCAATATTGGAAAAAGTTTTATAAACCACAAAGACGCGAAGACACAAAGACACACGAAGCCATGCAGCCAAAACTTTCTGAAAAAGAAGAATACATTGCAAAACAGATAGTAGATATTGCCATCAACATCCATAAGGAGTTGGGGCCAGGTTTACTTGAAAGTGTATACGCTAAATGCTATTACTATGAATTGACTAAAAGAGACATTCCTTTTGTTAAACAGCAAGAGGTTCCAATAGTTTATCAAAAGCTACAAATTGACGATGGGTTAAGACATGATTTATTGGTTGACGATTTAGTAATCGTAGAATTTAAAGCACAGGAAAACTATCATCCAGTTTGGGAAGCACAACTATTAAGCTATTTAAAATTGACAAAGAAACGTCTTGGGTTCCTGATCAACTTTCATGTTCCTTTAATGAAAGATGGGATAAAAAGAATGATTCTTTGACTTAGTGTCACTTTGTGCCTTCGTGTCTTCGTGGTTCAAAAAAAATGAGAATGAGTGTAATTAAACCATATTTAAGACTAAGCGGCCTGGAGACTTTGATCGTTCGTCCGGATACCAATTTCGTGAATGTGGGTGAAAGAACCAATGTAACAGGTTCCAAAAAATTTGCACGGCTCATCAAAGAAAATAAATATGAGGAAGCCTTAAGCGTGGCCCGTCAGCAGGTGGAGAACGGGGCACAGGTGCTGGATGTAAATATGGATGATGCCTTATTGGATGGGGTTCATGCCATGACCACTTTTCTGAACCTGGTACAAAGTGAACCGGATATTGCGAAGATCCCCATCATGATCGACTCTTCGAAATTTGAGATCATTGAAGCGGGGTTGAAATGTGTGCAGGGAAAATGCATCGTGAATTCGATCTCCATGAAAGAAGGCGAAGCTAAATTCATTGAACAGGCCATCATCTGCCAGAGTTATGGCGCTTCGGTGATCGTGATGGCCTTTGATGAAAAAGGCCAGGCCGATACCAAACAACGGAAAGTGGAAATATGCCAGCGGGCTTATAAAATTTTAACGGAACAGGTAGGCTATGATCCGCAGGATATCATTTTCGATCCCAACATATTTGCCGTAGCCACGGGGCTTGAGGAACATAATAATTATGGCGTGGATTTCATTGAAGCCACGAGGGAAATAAAACAAAGGATGCCCCTGGCGAAAGTAAGCGGTGGCGTAAGCAACTTATCTTTTTCTTTCCGCGGCAATGACCATGTACGGGAAGCGATGCATTCCGTTTTTCTTTATCATGCCATACGGGCCGGGATGGACATGGGTATCGTGAATGCCGGGCAACTGGTGGTCTATGATGAAATTGAACCGGGTCTCCGCCAATTATGCGAAGATGTAATTCTCAACCTTCATAATGACAACAACGAAGCCACCGAAAAACTGATCGCTTTTGCCGAAACCGTAAAGGCAAAGGGGAAAGAGACTGTAAAAGATGAAAAGTGGCGCGAAACGCCGGTGGAAGAAAGATTAAAACACTCTCTGGTGAATGGAATCACCGATTATATTGATGCAGATACCGAAGAAGCGAGGTTAAAATATCCAAAACCCCTGGATGTGATTGAAGGGCCTTTGATGGATGGGATGAACGTGGTGGGAGATTTATTCGGAAGCGGAAAAATGTTTTTGCCGCAGGTGGTGAAGAGCGCAAGGGTGATGAAAAAATCGGTGGCCGTTCTCACCCCGTATATTGAAGCCGAAAAAGAAGAAAGAAAACAAGCTCATCTTGCTGCGGGAACAGTTAACCAGGAAGCGGCCGGCGCTGCAAAAGTATTGCTGGCTACTGTTAAAGGCGATGTGCATGATATCGGGAAAAATATAGTCGGGGTAGTATTGGGCTGCAATGGCTATGATATTATTGATCTCGGCGTTATGGTTCCTGCCGATAAAATTCTGGATACAGCCGAAAAAGAAAAGGCAGATATCATTGGCCTGAGTGGATTGATAACGCCTTCATTGGATGAAATGGTACATGTGGCCCACGAGATGAAACGCCGCGGCATGAAACAACCCTTGTTAATTGGTGGCGCTACCACCTCCAGGATGCATACGGCCGTTAAGATCGCGCCGCAATACGATAACGGGGTGCTGCATATATTAGATGCATCAAGAAGTGTAACGGCAGTGAGTACTTTGCTGAACAAAGAACAAAGAGATTCATTGCTCCGGCAGACACACCAGGAATATGAAGGTCTCCGAAACCAGTTCCTGAATAAAGGAAAGAAAACACTTATCCCGTATGAAGAAGCGGTGGTAACCAAGGAATATTTCGACTGGAAGAATTATGAACCCACCCAACCGGCCATTGACGGCGTGAAAGTGTTTAAGCATTTTGACCTGGGGACCATTGCCAGATACATTGACTGGGGCCCCTTCTTTATTGCCTGGGAAATGCCGGGTCATTTTCCGGAAGTATTATCCGATAAGATCTTCGGAACCGAAGCCACCCGGCTTTATAATGACGCGCAGAAGCTGGTGCAGAAGATCGTTAGTGAAAAATGGTTTTCCGCCGATGGCGTCATTGGCTTCTGGCCCGCATCAAGTAATAATGCAGATACCATAACATTACAAACCGATAAAGGAGAAGTGAAATTGGAATCGCTTCGTCAACAAATCAAGAAGGCGGTGGGGCAACCCAGTTATTCGCTGGCAGACTTTATCAAGCCCGGCCTAACCCCGCAAACCAGTTGGATTGTGGAAGACCCTGCTAAAGCCCCTTCCCGGGGGGAAGGGGGGCAAAAACCCGGTTATATGATGGCGGATCCATTAAGCTATAAATTGCTAAAAGAATTTTCTCTATCACATCGTTCTAATCCGACACAGGCAGAAGATATCCTCTGGAATCTTTTAAAAACTGAAAAATTAGCCGGATATAAGTTCAGACGCCAACATATCATAGGTAATTATATTGCCGATCTGGTCTGTTTGGACAGGAGACTGGTAATTGAAATTGATGGATTAATACATCAGCACCCGGAAAATAAAGAGTCGGATGAAATAAGAACAAAATGGCTGAATGAACAGGGGTTTAAAGTAATCAGAGTTACAAATGAAGAAGTATTAAATAAAACAGCACAAACTCTCGAATTAATAACTTCAACTTTAAAGAATCAAACAGGCCTGAATGAAAGCTCAAACCTAAGTTCCCCCTTCGGGGGACAGGGGGCTGATTTTATGGGTTCATTCGCGGTTACCATCCACTGCGCCAAAAAACACATCGACCGTTTTGCCGCCGATCACGATGAGTATAACAAGATCATGGTGCAGATTTTAGCTGACCGTTTTGTGGAAGCCTTTGCCGAATGCCTGCATGAAAGAGTGAGAAAGGAATACTGGGGCTATGATAAGAATGAACAATTAACCAATGAAGAACTGATCAAAGAAAAATACAAGGGCATCCGCCCGGCGCCGGGCTATCCCGCCTGCCCGGATCATACGGAAAAAATAAAACTATTTGACCTGCTCAACGTCACTGAAAATATCGGTATTGAAATGACGGAAAGCCTGGCCATGAATCCCCCGGCCTCGGTTTGCGGCTGGTATATCGCTCACCCGGAAAGCCATTATTTTGGTTTGGGAAAAATCGGGAAAGATCAACTGGAAGATTATGCTAAAAGAAAAGGAATGAGCCTGGAAGAAGCGGAGAAATGGTTGCGGCCCGTCCTGGAATGATTTCTATTCTTTATTCCATAACCTGTCATTCAGCTTCAGTTCATCAATGATATCAAAAACCATCTGAACGGTATTGTAATATCCTTCCAGGTCGCCGAAACTGCTTTTGGAAAAAATGGACGGTTCAAATAATGCATGCCTCACGGGAATCGCCACATACAGATTGGTTTTCACAAATGAAAAAGAAATTCCCGGTCCCATCATTTCATCGAGTTTTACCATCCTTTCCATTAAAGAAGGGGTCAATATATACCGCGCTTCCACCTGGTCGCCGCCATATACAATAAATTTTTTTTCGAATTCAGTGCTTTCGAGTTTTACTTTCTCCAGTCCCGAAGCAAAAGAAGAAAAGAGTTTAGTAAAAAAATTCAGTTGCGGGTACCGCTCACTGTACACATAGGTCCTGCTTTGAAAATTCTTATTAAAGTCGGTGATAAAAAACAAGCCTTTGAAAATGGTTACCCAATGCGTGCTCTTACCCGTACTCACCCTTTTTTGTGTATGCAGTTCCGAAAAACAAAAAAAGGTCTTATCCCTTTTACCTTCAATATAATCATCCCCGCCGTACCGGTCAGTCTGATCAAGAAACAGTCCGCTGCTTTTATAATCATTCTCATGGATAAAGGCGCCGGGGTCATACCGGAAAGAAGGATCAATGTAACGGATGATCCTGCGGATGATATTTTCTTTAAAGGCTGCAACGTATATTTTCTTTTTGCTGAAAAATGTGAAGAGCAGAACAAGTCCCGTCACCAGGAATATGACCGCGAAGGAAACAACCATCGCATTTTCCGTTGATGAGATGAAGAGAATAAGACACATGCCCAATGAAATATAGGCCCAGGTGCCTGTACGGGCAGCTTTACTCCTCTCCTGCTCCAGTGAATGGACCAGGTCCTTTAATTCCTGGTCATAAAATGTATCTAGGCTTTTTGCGGGCGGCATAGCTTTCAGTTCAATGGATATTTACAGGAGGAACCGTTTTTTCATCATCAGCAACCTGGAAAAAAGTTTTATGTTTCAGTCTCATCCAGGATGCTACCAGGCTCGAAGGAAACATTTCAATCCCGTTATGATAATCATTCACCGCTGCGTTATAAAAACGCCGGGAAGCTGCCAGTTGTTCTTCTGTTTCATTGATAGCTCCCTGTAATTTCAGAAAATTTTCACTGGCTTTCAGTTGCGGGTAATTCTCAAAACTTACAAAAACCTGTTGCAGCGCAGTTTTGATCCGGTTGTCAAGTTCCACTTTATCATTGGTTCCGAGGCCGGTCACCAGGACTTTCTGCCGCAGGACTGTCAGTTCCGATAAAAGATCTTTCTCATGATGCATATAGCCCTTTACCGTTTCCACCAGTTGCGGGATGAGGTCGTATCTTTTTTTCAGCATCACATCCATGGAGAAATAAGCGTTGTCGATGGCATTCTTCTTTTTGATAAGACCATTGTAGATCACCGCCAGGATAATAATAATAAGTACAAGGATGGCCAGTATTGCAGGTATCATATTATTAAAATTAAAAAAAATACAGGAGCATATGCGGGCAGGTTACCTCGCCTTCACCACGGAAGTCTTTGTCCAGCTGTCATGCCAGGGCCTGTCACCAAAGCCGCTGAATGCTTCAAACGGGACCAGCCGGGAAAGCGTTCGCAAAAAAGCATCTTTAAAAGTTAATTCCCTGCCATCATCCCGGATGGCCCTTGTGCCCGTGATCAATTTTCCCAGTGTATATCCTTTAAAAATTTTTTCGCAGAAAGTATAATAGACGAGGTAATTGAAAATAACAATGATCACCCCGATCATGATCAGGTCGCTCCGGTCTTCACTGTAAACAACCCGGTATGTATATTCGGGAAATAACTTTGCCATCCCGTACCCTACTACTGTCCCGGACAGGTAGCTCAATCCATACCGCATGAGCAGGTTATCGATCAGCCAGTTCAGGAAACGTTGCCCCTGTGATGCCTGTGTGTATTGAATATACTGGTTGAGTTCATCAGCAAGTCCGGATTCTTCCGGGTAAGTTGTATTCTCTTCCATGATCCGGGTTTGAAAAGCAAGAATAAGAAATTATTTGAATGGAATAGAATAACGGGCCAGTTCATTTTCCAGTTGAACCGGGTTAATAAAATGTATCCCTTTGATCCCGATAGTTTCTGCAGCCTTAATATTCCGGAAATTATCGTCAATAAGCAGGGCCCGGGCCGGGTTCACCTGGTAACGGTTCAGTAATAAACGGTAAAATTCCGGGAACGGTTTTCTCATTTTTTCTTCGCCACTCACCACCCTTCCGTCAAACCAATGTAAAAATTCAAAGCGCTCCAGCGCAATGGGAAATGTCTCGGCGCTCCAGTTGGTCAATGCATACAACTTCAGTCCGGGAACTTTTCTGAGTTTACTGAACAGGTCTACGGTTTCCACAATGGGCCCCCGAAGCATTTCGGTCCAGCGTCCATAATAATCCCGGATCGCTTTTTCCCATTGCGGGAACAAAGCCACTCTTTCCTCGGTTGCTTTCACGATCGGGTATCCGGCATCCTGGTTCTCATTCCATTCTGAAGTACAAATATGTTCAAAGAAATAATCAAGGTTATCCTTTGTATCGAAATAATGATCGTCAAAAACATAACGGGGGTTCCAGTCGATCAATACGCCGCCCAGGTCAAAGATGATGGTATGGATATCTGTCATTATTTATTACTTTTTCAAAACAGGTCGTTATTAAATTATTTTTAAGTTGTGGATAAAAAAAAGCATATTGTCAAGGTTCTTTTATAACAACAATGTACCCGGGAATAACAATATATCATCTCTTTTCCAGGAGCCACCAGAAGCGTTTGCGCGGCTTCACTTTATAGTTAGTTTTTACATAGGCCCGGATATGATTCATGGCCTCTTCTTCATCATCGGTAAAAAGAACGAGCGACAGGTCTTCTTTGGAAATGGTTCCTTGTTCCACCATCCAGTCGATCATTTCCATCAGGGGCTGGTAGAATTCTTTCCCATATAATACGATCGGGAAATGGGTTACGGTTTTTGTCTGCACCAGGGTCAGTATCTCAAAAAATTCATCCATCGTGCCAAATCCCCCCGGCATGATGATGAATGCATATGAGTATTTTACCAGCAATACTTTTCGTACAAAAAAATGTTCGAACGTGATGGACCTGTTCACATAGGGATTGGGTTTTTGTTCAAAGGGCAAACGGATATTACATCCGATGGACATGCCCCCGTTTTCAAATGCGCCGCGGTTGGCTGCTTCCATGATACCGGGGCCCCCGCCCGTCATGGTAGCAAAACCAAGTTGCGCTATGCTTTTACCAAAACTTCTTGCCTTGCTGTAATATTTGTTGTCTTCATTGAATCGTGCAGATCCGAAAACAGTAATACAGGGTCCCGTAAAGTGAAGGGCCCGGAATCCTTTCAGGAATTGCCAGAATACCCGGAAGGCAAAACCCAGCTCATAACTCCTGCTTTTGGGTCCCTCCAGGTAAACCGGTTGCTTTGGTGGGATCATCGATGTTGTTCCCGGTTTCACAGTTGCTTCCATAATAGTGTAAATTGCCGGACAATTTAATCATTAATACAATGCGAACCCCTGACCTGAGTTTATGTAAGGAACCAGAGAATTTTTTTGTTGCACTATAAAATCATTTTACCATGCGCATCATCTCCTATAATGTAAACGGAATAAGGGCAGCCATCAAAAAAGGATTTACGGAATGGTTAAAAACAAATCCCGCCGATATTATATGTGTACAGGAAACAAAAGCAACAAAAGACGATGTGGATCAGAAATTATTCACGGACCTGGGGTACCATGTCTATTGGTTCAGCGCAAAGAAAAAAGGGTACAGCGGGGTGGCCGTATTCACCAAAATAAAACCCGCCCACGTGGAATACGGCAACGGGCATGGACCCAGTGATGATGAAGGGCGGGTGATCCAGCTTGATTTTGGAGATGTGCGGCTGATCAATGCTTATTTCCCTTCGGGCACCAGCGGAGGTGAACGACAAAGTTTTAAATACAAATGGCTGGATGAGTTTTATACCTGGATAAACAAACTGAAGAAGAAACACCCGAAACTGATTTTATGCGGCGATTACAATATTGCCCATAAAGAAATAGATATTCACGATCCGAAGGGCAATAAAAATTCATCCGGTTTTTTACCCGAAGAACGGGAATGGATGACAAAATTCCTCGACAGCGGATGGATCGACAGTTTCAGGAACTTTCATCCCGAACCACATCGTTATAGCTGGTGGAGCCAGCGATTCCCTTCGGTGCGGCTTCAGAATAAAGGCTGGAGAATTGATTATATAACCGTTACAGAACCCCTGGAAAAGAATCTCCGGGATGCAGAGATATACCCGGATATCAAACACGCTGACCATTGCCCGGTTTTTTTAGAAATTAAATTATGATCATTTATAATGTTACTGTAAAAGTTGACGAAAGCATAGCCATACCATGGCTCCAGTGGCTGAAAGAAGAACATATCCCGGAAATCATCAGTACGGGATGTTTTACACATGCCACTGTTCTCAGGCTGCTTGAAACGGATGAAACAGGTGGTGAAACCTATGCCATACAGTATCATGCAACAGGCATGAACCAATATAAAAACTATATAGATAATTTTTCTGCCGGTATGAGAAAAAAAGGATCCGACAAATGGGGCAATCAGTTCATAGCATTCCGAACTGTTATGGAAGTTGTGCATTGAGTGTGCAAAAGATTTAATGATAATATACAGCATACATGAAGTGGCTGAAACACCAAACCCTTGCCCGGCCTGTATTTCAGCTTCATCTCCCGAAAGTCAATACAGGCAAGGCTTTGCGCTGATCATCTTTTAATCAAATCCCGCATTATCCGGCAGGTGATCGCTTAAAATCCTTACCCCGTGCGGATTCGGCATGAATGAAGAAAATTTTATGCGGGAGATTTTTTTTTGTTCGTATCAAAAACCTTCTAAATTTGTCGGTGCTACCAAAACATAAAAAAAATATTAATCATGAACAAAGCTGAATTAATCGCTAAGATCGCCGAAGATGCAGGCGTCACCAAAACCCAGGCTAATACTGCTCTTGATTCTTTTATTGAAGCAGTGACCAAAACATTGAAAGGCGGTGGCAAAGTTACACTGGTTGGCTTTGGCACTTTCTCCGTATCCAAAAGAAAAGCCCGTAAAGGACGCAACCCGCAAACGGGAGCAGAAATCAACATCAAGGCCAGGAAAGTGGCACGCTTTAAGGCCGGAAAAGAATTGGCAAGCAAAATGTAATAAAACCATTTGCTGCATTTAAAAGCTCCTGTGCTTATTCCAGTGCCGGAGCTTTTTTAATGAGTATAATCAGTTTATTCGCTAATACAATAAATTTTTAATTATTATGGGAAGAGGAGATAAAAAAACAGCAAAGGGAAAACGATTCAAGGGTTCTTTTGGGAAGAGCAGGCCAGCGAAGAAGAAAGTTGCGAAGAAGAAGTAACCAGGGTATTGTTAAATTGTTTGATGGTTTAATGGTTATCGTTATGAAGTGAGCTACCGTTTCTTCATCAACCCACCCAACATTCAAACCATCAAACAATCAACCCATCAAGGAGCCAATCGCTCCATCTTCCAAACACCGTTCTCCTGCAAGGTGTACTGGAGCCTGTCATGCAAACGGCCGGGGCGTCCCTGCCAGAATTCGATAATGACCGGCTTGACCAGGTAGCCTCCCCAGTTGGCCGGGCGTTGAATTTTGTTATCCCCCGTTTCTTTTTTTACCTGCAGGAATTTTTCATCGAGCCATTCCCTGCTTTCAATGACCTGGCTTTGCGGTGATGTTATGGCCCCCAGCTGGCTGTCCACCGGTCTTGAATGAAAATATTCATCGCTGGCCTCATCGCTGATCTTTTCCACCAGCCCGGTAATGCGAACCTGTCTTTCCAGTTCTTTCCAGAAAAAAACAAGACAGGCTTTTGGATTTTCCAATAGCTGTTGCCCTTTAAAACTGCTATAGTTCGTAAAAAAAGTAAAGCCTTCTTTTCCAAAATCTTTCAGCAAGACAATTCGTGCCGAAGGCATACCGTCGGGAGATGCGGTGGCCAGCGTCATAGCATTCACTTCATCCAGTTTTGATTTAAGGGCCTGCTTCCACCATTTACCAAATTGCTTCAGCGGATCAGGGCTGGCTTTTTTTTCCGTCAGTTTTTTCTGTGAATAGTTTTTCCGGATGTCTGCAATTTTAGCTGCCATACAATATCCTGTTTAGCCGGCAAAGATAATAGCAGGATCCGCAAATGGGAATGACATAAATCAAATAGCCCGGGCCGTGCTGAACACACATAAAAGGGGTCATTTATAAACTGTAAGGCTTTGCGCCACGAATTTCACGAATGACACGAATAAATACAATTAAATACAAATATTTTGCCTCCGGCAAATAATCAGTTGCCGGATTGAACGAGGCGACCGCGTGGGCTTAAGCTATAGCTATGGCGCATGTCTTCGTGCAATTCCATATTTAATTTATTTGTGCCGTTTGTGTGATTCGTGGCTATCCTCCCATTTTCTGACTTCATTTCCGGCTGGCCAGGTCGTCCCTTTCTTCCGATACGATATTCAGCATGCTCTCCAGTTCCCCGATGCGTTTTAGCTGTCCTTCCAGTTTTTTCTGGGCATCCGAAACTACCTGCATATCCCGGTTGAGTTCTTCGAGGTAAGCCAGTTTTTTTTGTACCTGCTGCCGCTGGTAATTTGCTTCAATCATTTTTTCCTCGGATTGGGAAAGATCAGATTGCAATTGCCGGTTTTCAGCAACCAGCACATTGTTTTTTAATTTTTGTTCTTCGAGGTCACGGGAAACTTTTGCAAAACTCTCTTTGATCTCTTCGTATTCCAGTCGGGTTGTTTTGGAAGCAATGACCTGGCTTTCCAGTTGGCGGATCCTGTCCTGCAACACGTGGAATTCATTATAAGCGCTGTCGAGAAGGGAGGTCATCTCGGTTGTCATGCTTTCTTTCCTGCGGATCGTACTGGCTTCTTTTTCTTTTTCTGCAAGCATGGCATTCAATTCATCAACCTCCGCGGAAAGTTTCTCATTGATTTGCTGCAATTCCAGCTGTTTGGCTTCTGCTTCTTTTACCAAATCAATCTTACCCAGGAGCTGGTTGATTTTTTCATTATGTTCAAGCAGGCTGCTTTGTGCATCGCGCAGTTGTTCGATATAATCCGGCTTGGCAGCCGGCGAAACATTATTCCGGAGTGATTCGATCTCTGCCAGTAATTTTTTATTCCTGATACCTTTTTCTTCTGCCTCTATGGAGAAAATATGAAGATTTTCTTCCGCTTCGGCTAATTGCACTTTCAACTGACTGATCTCTTTATCCCTTTGTTCGATATCATTGAAATATTTCAGTTTCCAGTCCGAAAACTCTCTGCTCAACCTTCCCCCCGGTGTTTCATCGACTGAAGCTTTCAGTGACCGGCGGCTTACAATAAAAAAGTGAATGGTAATGCCCAGGATAATAGCCCCGAGCATCAGTACAATGATCTCTACCAGCGAAAGTGAAAGTTGACCGGCCATAAACAATCAAGTCAGGTTTTGAAACTATTAAAAAGTATCTGGATCACTGTTAATAGTTTTTCACAGGAGTGAACAGAACCCATCTCAAAGTAAACGGTTAACACTCCGGGGAACAGTCCCTGTTTTTATCCGGATAAAATGCTGCACAGAGAATAAAATTGAATATTAAATCCCTGGGCAGCCCTGTATCCCGGTATCCCTGACTGCCGTCAGGCAGGTCTGTGTTGAAAATACTTGTGAGACTGCTTCTGGCAACAAGATGCAATATAGTAGTTACTGCAACTAAAAGAGTAGTAAAATTACTTGGGAATTATCCCTTAACAAGGGTGCCCACTTTCTCCCCCGTAACCACCCGGCGAAGGTTTCCTTCCTTATTCATATCAAATACAATGATGGGGAGATCATTTTCCATGCAAAGAGTAAAGGCCGTCATGTCCATGACCCGGAGATTCTGGGTCAGGCACTCCTGGAAAGTCATTACATTGTATTTGGTGGCGGTGGGGTCCTTTTCAGGATCGGCCGTGTAAATGCCATCCACTCTTGTGCCTTTTAAAATAACATCGGCATTGATCTCGATGGCCCGGAGTGAACCGGCCGTATCGGTTGTGAAATAAGGATTGCCTGTACCCGCACCAAAAATAACTACTCTTCCTTTTTCCAGGTGACGGATAGCCCTGCGCCGGATATAAGGTTCCGCGATCTGTTCCATTTTGATGGCACTTTGCAAACGGGTGTACACGCCCACTTTTTCAAGACCTGCCTGCAAGGCCATTCCATTAATTACGGTGGCCAGCATTCCCATATAATCTCCATGAGCCCGTTCGATCCCGGTTTCTGCTTCATTCATACCACGGTAAATATTACCACCGCCAATGACTATGGCCACCTGGACGCCTAATTCAGTAATGGACTTGATATCCTGTGCATATTGGGCGATAACCGAATTATCAAAACCAAAACTCTTATCACCCATTAATGATTCTCCGGAAAGTTTGAGGAGGACGCGTTTGTATTTAGGCAACATGGAGATGAATTTTTCGGGGCGAAGATAAGGAAACAGGTGTAGTTTAAAGGCGACTTATTTACCGGGTCAATTTTTATCAGAAGAGATATTGTTGTACCTTTCTTATAACTCTAATTTATATCAGATCTGCTACTCCCGGAATAACAGTTTTAACCTGTACCTCTTTTAGTAGGATTAAAACTTTTTGGCATGAAAAGGATTTTCTCCCTTATCCTGTTGCTAATAGCCGGTGTTTACCTCAAAGCACAAACCTGGAATGGCTCTGCCGGTACAGCCTGGAGTACTGCAGCTAACTGGACACCTGCTGTTGTTCCTACCGCAACAAGTAATGTCACCATTCCCGGAGCCCTGGTTAATTACCCGGTTCTTTCCGGAGATGTTACCATCAACAGTATCAATATGGCAGCCGGCAGCCAGTTGGACGTTAATGGTTTTTCACTTACGCTGAACGGTGTCAGCAGCAGTACTTTTTTTACGAACGCCACCCTTAACAACAGCAGTCTGTCAACAAATATTGTAATTAATATAAATACAGGCAGCGGGGGTGGATTTGCCGGCAATTTCGGAGGCAATACGGTCAACGATTCAATCACATTTAACATTACAGGCAGCAACCCTTTTATTGATGCTTATTTTTTCGGGGGGTCGGCAAATATTTATACCGGCAATGTAACTTACAATGCAGCCGGCAGCGGCCTTGTATGGGTGGGCTATGCTGATTCATTGCATTGCACAGGCAATCTTGCCATAAACAGAACCGTTGCCGGCCCTACCTGGGCTTTCAGTGGCGGCGCTACCATAACCGGGAACTTCACTTATACCAACTTAACAAGTGGTAATTCCCGTTTGGGGGATGGCATTCCTGTAAATATCGGTGGCACTGTAAATATTACAGCCAATTATACAACGCCTGACGTTTTTGAATTGCGGAGTTTTACAAATCTCACCACAGGGGGCGATATCCTTGTTAATAAATCCACGGGGTTTTTTGTATGGGAAAATATACTCAAAGTGGATTCACTGACCATTACCGGATACAAAGGCAGTGCTGAAGCAAAATTGTACTTTAACAATATTACCGGGATGGTTACCATTGCTGACGATTCAGGCTATACAAGCAATACGCATATTACTGATAATATCATTACCGGTAATAGTCATTTCACCCATAATGGCTCTGGTATTTTCAATGATATCTGGGGAGGGCCGCATATGCCAACAGGTAATTATTTTACCGGTAATGTAATTTTCAATGCCGCCGGCGGCCCTTTATTTATTGCCGCAGGTGACTCGGTGCATTGCAGCGGAAACCTTACCATTAACCGGACTGCGGAAGGCTATACACAAGCTTTTTCTGCAGGGTCTACCATAACCGGCAATCTTGCTTATACTAATAACGAAGGCGGTGATACGTATTTTGGTTTTACCGGTTCCAGAACCAGTATTGGCGGCACCGTGAATATAACCCTCAACAATATAACGCCTGGTGTAAATGTGTTTGAAATGTCCCGGCTCATTAACCTGACAACAGGTGGTATCATCAATGTTAAAAATTCAAAAGCGTTTACTGTACAAAATGACACGCTGAAAGTGGATTCGCTGAATATAACCGGCTACCGGGGAGCATCTGATGCTAATTTTTTAAACAATTCGGTTACCGGCCATGTTACAACCGCTGATGATGCAAGCTATTCAGGCGGTTATTATACCTATATCAACAATAACGTCATCACCGGCAATACAAGCTTTTCCAATAACGGCAGCAATACTTTTCGTGATGCTTTTTCTTTGGGTTCGGATAATAAATATACCGGCAACCTGACTTATATACGAACCGGCGGGGTTATTGAAGTTGCAGTTGGTGGCGGGGGCATTGAGGTAACACAAAATCTTACCTTAAACTCTGCCAGCGGAATTACCTTAGGCAAAATAAAATTCAATGGCAGCACCAACGGCGCGATTGAACAACTTGGAACCCAGCCGGTCAATATCCAGGAACTGTCCATGGAAAAAACAGGTACAGGAAAAATAACCCTGAACGACTCCGTTACGGTTACTATTATTGCAAATTTTGTCAGTGGCAATATTCACAGCAGTGCGGGAAATAACCTTATTTTCCCTGCATTCATTGGGTATTCGGGTTCCTCCAATGCCAGTTATATAGATGGCCCTGTAACTAAAAAAGGACTTACCGCATTTACATTTCCGGTTGGGCAGGCAAACAAAATTGCTCCTATCAGCATATCAGCGCCTGCCGCTGTCACCGATGAATTCAGGGCACAGTATTTCAATCATCCTGCACATAATGACGGATACGACAGCACATCAAAAGATTCCACATTACACCATTTGTCAAACAGGGAATACTGGAAGCTGGACAGGATCGCAGGCACATCGAACGTATTTGTTACGTTGAGCTGGGAAACAAGCCGCAGCGGCAGTGTGACCAGCTTACCCGATTTAAGGATAGCCCGGTGGAATGGAATTAAATGGAAAAATGAAGGCAATGGCGGCACAACCGGTACCACTGCAGCAGGTACAATTCAGTCATTTGACACGGTAAGAAATTTTAGTCCGTTTACGCTGGCATCATCAACCTTCTCAAATCCATTGCCGGTAACACTTGTTCATTTTGCCGCCTGCAAATGCAATGGCGGGATCTGTGTATTTTGGGTAACTGAAAACGAACAGGACCTTTCCCATTTTGATGTAGAGAAAAGTACCGACGGCATAAACTTTTTATCATTCGATCATTTACCGGCAAGAAATAACAACGGCAGGAACAGCTACACCAGCACAGACATCAACCCCGGGAATAGTGATAATTTCTACCGGCTGAAAATTTTTAACCCCGATGGCCGTTTTAAATACAGCGCCATGATCAGGATGAATTTCAGCAAGGCAGAACCGGTTTCCCTGCAACCTAACCCAGCCTCAGATATTGTTTTTATAAAAAATATTTCAGGCTACAGCCGGTTGCGTATTGTTGATATGTCAGGAAAAATAAAACAGCAAAAAAGCATTCACACCGGCATTGAAGAATTAGACATCAGTCACCTGTGTGCAGGTATATATGTATTGCAGTTAATGAATAATACAGAAACTACAACCATGAAGCTGGTGAAATATTGATTTTACAAACCCGGGGCAAAATAAATTGCCCGGTGTTGTGTTTTATTTGCTGATCGCTTTCACCGAATACACCACCGGTATCTTACCTTCCATTCCTTTGATATGCCATTTTCCTTTTTCTGTTTCCACTGTATTCCTGAAACAGGGATACGGTGAATACATGTATTCATTAAAGAATTCGATTTTCAGCCCGGCATTGATCAATGCATTCAGCACTTCGCTGATGCTGTGGTTCCAGCTGTATTCTTTTCCTTTGATAGCTGCATCCCGGTCGGTATAAGTGCCTTCATTTTCCGTAATGATCACTTCCCGGTTATCATAATAATATTTGATATGGGTGAACTCATCATCAAACATCCAGACCACGGGATGAAATTCTGCCATATAAAATGTACCACCTGTTTTTAAATAAAGAGAAATAATCTCAGCCCAATTATCTAAATCCGGCAACCAGCCAATCACACCATACGAAGTGAAAACAATATCGAATTTTTCATCCAGGTGATCCTTCAGGTCATACACATTACAACAAATGAATTTGGCTTTCATACCAAGCTCATCATTCAATTGCCTCGCTTCATTGATGGCCTCATCAGATAAATCAACACCTGTTACATCAGCGCCCAGCCTGGCCCAGTTCAAACTGTCCATACCGAAATGGCATTGCAGGTGGAGCATTTTTTTCCCCGATACATCACCGAGTTCATTCAGCTCGATCGGGGTTAATACATTTGCTCCGGCTTTAAAACCTGCCAGGTTATAAAAAGAAGAATCCTTATGAACCATGGTTCGCTGGTTCCAGAGTTCTTTGTTTGCCCCGAAGTAATGATCATAGTCTTTCATCAGCTAAAATTAGAGTGGGGATCTTATATTTTTTAAAATTCTTTTTTGAAGGTTTTCTTAGTAAACCGTGTCCGGCGTTTTGTAGATTTGAATATTGAAAGCAGCCGGGATGAAAAAAATGATCTTTTTTATTGCTGTTTCGTTCGCTGGTTTATTTTGTTATTCCCAGGCCGGGTTACCCATTAAAGAGAAGGTAAATTTTACCCGGCGATATATCAGGCAGCATGACGGAAAAACAATAGTGGAAGTACCGGAAGTCTACGAGCTTTTCAATATAGTGCTTGCCCTGACAGATATCAGCAGCAAATATGCATGGTTAGTTAAAACAGGAACAGGTTATTTTCAAAAGGTACAGGACCGGTTTGGCGTATATAAACAGGAGCCTGCCGTACTGGCATTAGATTCCATATTAAAAAAAAATACCGGCTTTTATACCAAATTAAAGATGGAGTCTTATTGTTTTGAATTCAACAGGAAAGGAAAAATTGTTCATAGTAAAATATTTGACAGGATGTGGGGCCAAACTAATGACCTGATCCCTTTAATCGGTCCATTGCAGTATTTTTCAGACCATTCGCAGTTCAGGAAGTTTTATGAGATCAACAAACCATTTTATGAAGAGCAAATTTCCTTTTACCGTGATTCCGCCAATATCCCGGAGATGATAAAATGGCTGAGAAAAAATTTTCCCTCTTCGGATTATCATTGCTTTAAAATAATTTTTTCTCCTTTGGTCAATGGCAACCAGTCTGCACAGGGTTTTTCCAGCCATGGGTTCAAAGAAGCCCAGGCTCATGTTAATTTTCCATATAACAGCATTCAAAATTCAACCACATCTTCACTGCTTGTCGCCGGGAATATCGTATTCACAGAGCTGAATCATACTTTCATCAATCCCGAATCGGAGAAAAAAGAATATGCCGGTGATGTAAATCTTGTTTGCAGGGATCTGTCGCACTGGATGGAAGAAAAGGCCAGTAAAGGTTATGGAAATTCCTACTCCTGCTTCAACGAATACATGAACTGGGTATTGGTAAGCCTCCGTTATGCGGAATATGCGCCCCGGCCGGTGTTAAATGACCTGCTCAGGCAAAACGAAGAGTATATGCAGAAAACAAGGGGGTTTAAAAAATTTCCGGAGTTCAGCCGGTTCCTGGTTGAGATATATTCAAAGCGAAAACCGGGGCAAACGGTGGCTGATCTTTACCCGCAGATCATTGAATGGTTTAAACAAAATCAATAAAAGATCTGCTGAAAAAAAATTAATTAACGCAGATGCAAACAGAAAAGGATATAGTTACCTGCCGGATGATTGAATTCGGCATAAAAAAAGGGAATCAGCGATTCCCTTTTATTGAAAAATATTTTTTTTAAATTATCCCAACGCCACTCTCTTAAACTCTGTCACTTTTACATCACCGCTTTCTTTCAGGTATTGTTCAACCGTTTTGCCTGCATCTTTTACAAAAGCCTGTGCAGTCAATGTTTGCTCTTTAAAGAAAGAGCCCATCTTGCCTTCAGCAATTTTAACCAGCATCTCTTCCGGTTTGCCGGCCATCTTGGGATCCTGTTTCATCAGGTCCATGATGATATCTTTTTCGCGGGCAATGACATTGGCCGGAACCGAAGCGGCATCAATGGCCACCGGGTTCAGGGCAGCGATCTGCATGGCTACGTCCTTCCCGGCTTCTGCTGCTTCTTTATTTAATCCCACCAATACACCAATACGGTAAGCGCCATGAATATAGGAAGCGACATATTCAGCATCTATTCTTGCAAATTTTGTAACGCCGATCTTTTCGCCGATGGCTGCCAGCTTATCATTGACCAGTTCGGTCACCGTTGCATGCGGGGCTTTTGCCTGCATTAATTCTTCCAGAGATTTTACATTGTATGCAATGGCTGCATCGGCAATGGCCTGGCCAAAAGCAACAAAGTCCGCATTCTTGGAAACGAAATCGGTTTCACAGCTTACACAAACAACAATTCCTGTTTTATGATCATCCGTTGTTTTGGCGATCACCACGCCTTCTTTGGCTTCGCGGTCACCTCTTTTTTCAGCGATCTTCTGTCCCTGTTTTCTCAGCCAGTCAATAGCTGCTTCAAAATCACCGTTGGTTTCTGTCAATGCTTTCCGGCAATCCATCATACCGGCGCCGGTCGTTTGGCGCAATTTATTTATGTCCTGTGCACTTATTGTTGCTGTACTCATGATTTAAAATGATTTTATTAGGGTTAAAACTTGAAAAAGGTTTGTTGAGTATTGAATATTCTTATTTCTCCTGGTAAAGACTCAACAATCAATATTCAATAATCAATGTTCAATGGGTAACGGTATATAAGAAGCTATATTATCTCCTTCCTCCTCCCGGTCCCCTGCCGCCACCGGCCGGAGTACGACGTCTTTGTCCTCCTGCACCGCGGCTTCTTCCTCCCCTTCCGCTTTCTGCTTCTGCTTCAGCCAACAGTTTGGCGGCCTTTTTTTCTTTTTCATCATCCGTCATCACTTCTTCTGTTTCCTCATCTTTTGCCGCCTGTCTTTCTGCCAGTCCTTCCGCAATAGCTGCTGTGATATAATTAACGAGAATGGCGATCGATTTGGTAGCATCATCATTGGCCGGGATGCAGAAATCAACTTTATTGGGATCACAGTTCGTATCTACGATGCCAAAAGTCTGGATGCCAAGCCTTCTTGCTTCTGCCAGGGCAATATGCTCATGGCCGATATCCACGATGAACAAAGCTGCGGGTACACGTCCCAGCTGGGAGATACCACCCAGTACTTTTTCCATTTTGTCTTTATCCCGGCTCAGCGTCAGTCTTTCTTTTTTAGTGATGTTCTCAAAAGAACCATCGCCCAGCATCTTTTCAATACTCTGCATTTTCTTCACGCTCTTGCGGACCGTGTTGAAGTTGGTAAGCATGCCACCCAGCCATCTTTCCGTAACAAAAGGCATGTTGATCCTCCGGGCAGATTCATTGACGATGTCTTTCGCCTGCTTCTTGGTGCCGACAAACAGGATCTTTTTGCCGCTGCGGGCGATCTGTTTCAGCGCGGCCGCCGTTTCCTGCAGGCACTCCACCGTTTTATTCAGGTCAATGATGTGAATGCCTTTTTTCTCGGCAAAAATGTAAGGCAGCATTTTGGGGTTCCACTTCTTTTTCAGGTGACCGAAATGAACACCTGCTTCGAGAAGTTGCTGTTGTAATGAAGTATTATTTTCCATTTATTCTTAGCTTTTAGCCAATAGCCTTAAGCCATTAGCTTGTTTATAATTAGATTGAAGGCCGGCTAATAGCTAACAGCTAATAGCTGACGGCTTCGTATTAACGTTTAGAGAACTGGTAGCTTCTTCTTGCTTTCTTATGCCCGAATTTCTTACGCTCCACTGACCTCGGATCTCTTTTCAATAAACCCGCGGCTTTGAGGGCAGGACGAAAATCAGGATTGATCTCCAGCAATACCCTGGCAATACCCAGCATGGCAGCTTCGGCCTGGCCCTTTACACCACCTCCTGCTGCGTTGATCTTAACATCAAATTTGTTCAGTACATCAACTGTTTTCATCGGTCTTTCCACCTGGTTCTGTAAATACACCAGAGGGAAATACGTTTTGTAATCTTTATCGTTGATGGTGATCTTTCCCTCTCCTTTGGAAAGAAACACCCTTGTCACCGCTGCTTTACGACGACCAATTCCGTTTTTTTGTTTTTCCATTTTATTTTAGCTTTTAGCTATTGGCTATTAGCTCATGGCTAACAGCTAATGGCCGTTTTTAAAATTTTAATTCTTTCGGTTGTTGGGCAGTATGCGGATGATTGGCACCCACATACACAAATAATTTTTTGTACATCTTGCGGCCCAAACGGTTCTTGGGTAACATCCCTTTTACCGCTCTTTCCACGATCACTTCGGGTCTGCGGCTGATCAGGTTCCTCGCCACTTCTTCTTTCAGACCGCCCGGGTAACCGGTGAAATGGTCATACATTTTCTGATCCAGTTTATTGCCGGTCAGTACAACTTTTTCGCAGTTGATCACAATGATATAATCTCCGGTGTCAACGTGGGGGGTGTAGCATGCTTTATTCTTCCCGCGGAGTACCGCAGCAATTTTAGCACACATACGACCAACGGTTTGATTAGTACCGTCCACAACATACCAGTTGCGCTTAACGGTAGCCTCGTTCGCATGTTTGGTGGTGAAATGTAATTTGCTCATGTAAGAAAAGCTTTGGGCTGTTAGCTGCGAGCTCTTAGCCCGATCGCCTACAGCAGTTAAAAAATAAACAGTTTGAGCTATCCCTCAACCTGTCCCGGCTAAAAGCTATCTGCTAATGGCTAATAGCTTATTTTGGGGGTGCGAAGATAGGTTTGCGATAATTCACAACCTAAGATTTGGGGAAGTAATTTTTAAGGAGCCTGTATAATTAATTGATTATCAATAAATTTTTTGACCTGATTTTTTAATAGCTCCTTTTTATCATCTAAAAACAGAACGCTAATTGAATTGAAGTGTTATTGCATTAGTTAATACTTACGTGCAACATAATAATTGATATCCTCATATCATTATAATTCATTTTTTGGGATATCTGGTAAATACAAAACCCTGGCTGCCATCGGCACACCAGGGCTTGTTTTTACCACACACCAAAACTTAGTTTGAACGACGAAGCATTATTTGAAGTCGTATTGTTATGATTTTTTTACGGTTCTGAATTCCTGCCAGCCGCTGTCACCCGTTGATTTTAATACGGTCTTTGTATCTGCATTTTCGATCGTGATATAATACGATGTTGTTTCGTTCTTGGCCACTTCAAACAGGTCGCTGATCCAGTATCCTTTACCATATTTTTTCAAACCCATTTGCAGGTTCAGGGGCAGATCAATGGGACTGATATAGCGGGTAAGACCCAGCAGTTCGCCATCCAGGTCGTAATAAGCAAAAACATGCTTTTCGTTATACACGAAGGAG